>CAKUDE010000007.1 GCA_934645175.1 uncultured Oscillospiraceae bacterium | reverse complement strand
GCAATGACAGTGGGGGGTTCGTGTCATTGCGAGGAGGGCGCAAGCCCGACGTGGCAATCTAGTGCAGGGTCTTACAAAAGATTGCCACGACTTGCTGACGCAAGTCTCGCAATGACAGTGGGGGGTTCGTGTCATTGCGAGGAGGGCGTAAGCCCGACGCGGCAATCTAATGTGGGATTTGACAGGAGATTGCCACGACCCCTGCGGGGCCTCGCAATGACAATGGGGGCAGGAGATTGCCACGGCCACTGACGTGGCCTCGCAATGACACATCTACCGCTCGCGCAATGACAGAAAAAAGCCTCCCATTACACAGGGGAGGCTTTGGGTTCCGTCCTGCATGGGGAAGGCTCAGGCGGGGAAGGTTGCCGTGATGCGGAACGTGTTTCCGTCGGGCATTGTCGCCTGAATTTTTCCGCCCTGCGCCGTAACGATCGCCTTTGCCACGGAAAGGCCGATGCCGTAGCCGCCGGTGCCGGAGTTTCGCGAAGCGTCCGCGCGGTAGAAACGGTCAAACAGGTGCGGGAGCGTTTCCCGCTCCAACGGCCGAAGCGTCGGGTTTTCCACGCAGAGGGACGTGCTCTTTCCGCTCCGCGCGAGCGTCAGCGTAACGGTGCTGCCGTCGGGTGCGTATTTCAGTGCGTTGTCCAGCAGCAGAGCCACAAGCTTTGCCAGTGAGGCACTGTCGCCGTGGAGTGTGAGCATGGGCGCGATGTTGCATACGAGCGTCTGCCCGTGCGCTCTGGCCGGGGCGCGGAAGTCCGCCGCAGCCTCCGCAACGACCTCCGACAGCGGAAAATCGACCTTTGGCAGCTCGGCGCTCTCCTCCATTCGTGAGAGTGTCACCAGATCGTTGGTCAGCGTCGTCAGGCGCTCCGCCTGCGTGCGAATGTCGTGCAGACTTTCGTTTTCCCCGAGCTCCATCTCCAGAAGATCCGCGTTTGCACGGATGATCGTCAGCGGCGTCTTTATCTCGTGCCCGGCGTCGGTGATGAAACGCTTCTGTTTTTCGTAGCTTTCGGCGATGGGTTGCACGATTCGCCCGGCCAGCAGGGCAAACAGCAGTGACACGACCGCAAATCCCGCCAGCGCAATGCCGACGCTTGCCGTAAAGAAGCTCCGGAAGGCGTCCAGCCTGCGGCTGCAATCCAGAAAGACGATCCGCGTCCCCTCCGGCTCCGCGCTGCGGATATAACGGTAGACGCCGAGAAAGCCGGTTTCTTTGCCGTCCGCGTCGGCCGTCTGCGCGTATTCGACGGCGGTCTGTTCGTCTACGGCGGCAATTCGTTTCGTATCGGTGTAGAGCGCGTTGCCGTCCGCGTCCAGAAGAACGGAGAAATAACGCGATTCATAGGGCGCCTCCGGCGACAGCCCCGGAAGCGGCTGAGGCTTGCTTTGCCCGTCCGGTTCGGTGGGCTGCTCTCCCGACGGCAGATCGTTCGGACGATCGTCGCGCGGGAAATCCCCCTTGTTGTGCGAAAGAATGGAGAGAATGCCGTCCGCCTCCTTGAGAACGCTGCAATAGTTGATAATATTCATTCCGGTCACAAGCACGGCCAGCAGCGCAAACAGCGCGGCGACGGCCAGCACGATGAAGCGCCTGCGCAGCTTTTTTATCATGTCAGCTCCTCCAGAGAATACCCCGCGTTGCGCAGCGAACGAATTTGCACGTCCGCGCCCAGCGCGGTCATTTTTTTGCGCAGATAGGAGGCGTAGACCGCAACGACGTTCATTTCCGCCTCGCTGTCGTAGCCCCAGATCTTTTCCATGAAGCGTTCGGCGGAAATGATGTGGTGCGGATTGGACATCAGCAGCTCCATCATCTGGTACTCCTTATTGGCCAGTCGGAAACGGCCGGAGGGAGAACTCAGCTCAAAGGTGGCGCGGTCAAGCGTCAGATTGCCGAAGCCCAGGCGGGAGTCCGCCGCGGAGCGGCTGCGTGTGATGGCGCGCAGGGCGGCGAGCAGCTCCTTCGCGTCGAAGGGCTTGGTGAGATAGTAATCCGCGCCGGAATCCAGCCCCGTCACCTTGTCGTCCACCTCACTGCGCGCCGTGAGGATCAGCACGGGAACGGCGCTGCCGGCTGCGCGGATCGTTCGCAGGACGGTGAAGCCGTCGGCCTTGGGCATCATAACGTCCAGAATGGCGGCATCGTAGCCACCGTTTTGCAGATAGTCGATCGCATCTGCGCCGTCATATACGGCGTCGGCCGAGAAGTTGCTTTTTTCCAGAATCCGGACGATGGCGCGGGCCAGCGGCCGCTCGTCTTCGGCAACAAGAATGCGCATGAAAACCGACTCCTTTCGGGAAGCGCTCCAATTGATTATACAGTATCGCGCACGCGATTGCAATTCCTGTATAATACGCGGGGATTAACTGAGGATTAAAAATCAAAAAAAGACGAATCTTGCGGGACGCAAGTATTTTTTTCTGCCTTTAATGTTCGTTTAATCCGGGTGCATTATGCTGTGGGCACAAGGAGGCGACAGATATGGCGATTCAAACCGTTTTCCGGCGATATGAGCTGAAATATCTGCTTACGGACGCGCAGAAGGCGCGCGTCCTGTGCGCGATGCAGGGACATATGGCGCTTGACGAGTACGGACGCTCGAGTATCCGAAATCTCTACTATGATACCGACAGCTTCCGCCTGGCGCGCCGATCCATTGAAGGCCCCGTCTACAAGGAAAAGCTGCGTGTCCGCAGCTACGGCCGCGCGGCCATGGACGAGCAGGTGTTCGTTGAGCTGAAAAAGAAATACGAGGGCGTTGTCTACAAGCGCCGTCTGGCGCTGCCGCAGGAGCAGGCGCTGGCCTGGCTGCGCAGTGAAATACCTGCTCCGCAGGGGCAGATCGCCTCGGAGATCGGATATTTCCGTGATTTCTATGCACCCGTGAGGCCTGTCGTGTTCCTGTCCTATTCCCGTGAGGCATTCTACGCAACGGACGGCAGCGCGTTCCGCGTGACCTTTGACGATGAGATCCTCTGCCGCCGCGACGGATTGACGCTCGATACCGGGACGGGCGGCGTTCCGCTTTTACCGCAGGGGACCGTGCTCATGGAGCTGAAATGCCCCGGTGCGATCCCGCTGTGGATGACGCAGGTACTCAGTGCGCAACACATTTACCGGACACCGTTTTCCAAATACGGCGAGGCCTACCGCCGTATGATCTTCTCTCAAAGAAAGGGGCTTGAACAATATGCTTGATTCCGTCTTTACCGGCCTGTTTGACACACAGAGCGCCTCCGGCGTGGAGGTAGGACAGTTCCTCCTGTGTCTCGGCGCGGCACTGGTGCTCGGCCTGGCCGTCGCACTGTGCTATATGTTCCGCACACGTTACAGCAGGAGCTTTGTCGCGACGCTGGCTATGCTTCCGGCCGTGGTATGCGTGGTGATCCTGATGGTCAACGGAAACGTTGGCGCAGGCGTCGCCGTGGCGGGCGCCTTCAGCTTGGTGCGCTTCCGCTCTGCGCCCGGAACGGCCAAGGAGATCGGCACGATCTTCCTTGCAATGGGCGCGGGACTGATGTGCGGCATGGGCTATCTGGGCTATGCGGCGCTGTTTACGGCGATTATGTGCGGCGTGCTGCTGCTCTATACCGCGCTGAACTTCGGCGCGGGGAAGCATACGCCCGCCGAGCGCCGCCTGAGCGTGACCATTCCGGAGGATCTGGACTATACGGGCGTGTTTGACGATGTTTTCCGCGACTACACCACCGGTCATGAGCTGGTGCAGGTCAAGACCAGCAACATGGGCAGTATGTTCCGCCTGACGTACAACATCGTGCTGCGCGATGCGTCGCGTGAAAAGGAAATGATCGATCAGCTCCGCTGCCGCAACGGGAATCTGGAAATTTCCGTTTCCGCACAGGAGAACGGCGCTGCGGAGCTTTGACAGTCGAAAGGAGTGAACGCTTTATGAAAAAAACACTTGCAATACTGACGGCGCTTGCGCTGCTGCTCGGACTGCTCGGCGGCTGTGCAACGCAGAACAACCCGACGTCAACGCCGTCGTCCGGCAGTGCAGACACGACGGACGGTACGGCTTCCGGCTCCGACGGTACGGAATCGATCGAGCCGACGGCGCAGGAGGCGGACGAAATGTTTACCAATCGCGATAAGCGCACGGATTACGACGCTGCGGACAGCGTGAGCGTAACGCTCAACGGCAGCACGGCAACGGCAAGCGGCGACGGCGTGAGCGTTGACGGCTCGACCGTTACCTTCACGGCGGCAGGCACCTACGTCATTACCGGCTCGCTGAGCGACGGAATGCTGCTTGTCGATGCACCGGAGGACGCCAAGCTTCAGCTCGTATTCTGCGGCGTAAGCATTACAAGCGCTTCCAGCGCGGCGCTGTATATCCGCCAGGCGGATAAGGTTTTTGTCACCCTCGCGGAGGGAACGGACAATACGCTGGCAAACGGCGGCGGTTTTACCGCCATTGACGGCAACAACATTGACGGTGCGGTGTTCTCCAAGGAGGATCTGAGCTTCAACGGCTCCGGCACGCTGACCGTCACTTCACCCGCGGGACACGGCATCGTTTGCAAGGACGATCTGGTGCTTGCGGGAGGTGTCTACACCATCACTTCCGCTTCGCATGCCATTGACGCAAACGACTCCGTGCGAGTGACCGGTTCGACGCTGACGCTCGATGCAGGCAAGGACGGCATCCATGCCGACAATGACGAGGATACGGAAAAGGGCTTCGTCTATGTGGAAAGCGGCACATTTACCATTGAGGCCGAGGGTGACGGTATCAGCGCGAGCGCGTGGGTACAGCTCGACGGCGGCGAGTATGAAATCACGGCCGGCGGCGGAAATACCAACGGCACAAAGCATTCCTCCTCCGGTTGGGGGCAGTTCGGCGGTCGCCCGGGGCAGCAGACCGATACGCAGACCGATACGGACGCGACCAGTATGAAGGGCATTAAGGCCGGAACGAGCCTGCTTATCCGCGGAGGCAGCTTCACGATCGATTCGGCGGATGACAGCCTGCACTGCAACGGCTCCGCCGCGATTGAGAACGGCAGCTTCATACTTTCGACGGGGGACGACGGCATCCATGTCGACGAGGCGCTGAGCGTCTCCGGCGGTACGATCACGATCCTGACCTCCTATGAGGGAATGGAAGCGCTGCACCTGTCAATTTCGGGCGGCGATATCAGGATCACCGCCTCGGATGACGGACTCAATGCCGCGGGCGGGGCAGACTCCAGCGGCTTCGGCGGCCGTGACAACGGACAGTTCGGCGATCCCGGCAGCTTCGGCGGCGGACGTCCCGGCGGCATGGGCGGCATGGGCGGCCAGACACCTCCGTCCGGCGATCCCGGCGGTCAAAC
Source organism: uncultured Oscillospiraceae bacterium (assembly GCA_934645175.1). Taxonomy (GTDB): domain Bacteria; phylum Bacillota; class Clostridia; order Oscillospirales; family Oscillospiraceae; genus JAZOXB01. The sequence goes on along the minus strand of CAKUDE010000007.1, from coordinate 64,220 downwards.
GCCGCCCGACGGGCAGCCGGGCGGCAACGGGGGCAACCCCGGCGGCATGGGCAGCTCGGACGGTACCATCGTGATTTCCGGCGGAACGATCTTCATCAATGCAGGCGGCGACGGGATTGATTCCAACGGGTCGCTGACCATCACCGGCGGCAGGCTTGAGGTCTATACGCCCACGCAGGGGGATACGGCAACGCTGGACTACGATACGACGGGCACCATCACCGGCGGCGTCTTCCTCGGAAGCGGCGCGACCGGTATGGCGCAGACGCTGACCGGCTCCGGCCAAGGCGTGCTGACGCTGACGACCGGCAATCAGAGTGCCGGAACGACCGTCTCCGTGGCCGACGCGCAGGGCAATGTTCTGGTCAGCTTTACGCCGAACAATCCCTTCGGGATCGTCATTATCAGTCTGCCCGAGCTGGTCGCGGGCGAAAGCTATGTCGTGACCGTCGGCAATGACGGTACGACCGTAACCGCCAAGTAACGATTTTTCTTCCGTTTCTCTTCCTTCCATATCAGGCCTCCGGAGGTCGGACGGCAGATTTGATTGACTTTTGTCCGAAAATCTGCTATCCTAGCTCCGGAGGTATCTGTTTATGAGCTATGCTGACCTGATCTATCGAGAAACCTGTCAAAAAATCCTGTCCGAAGGCGTCTGGGACACCGACCGGGAGGTGCGTCCGCACTGGGCGGACGGAACGCCGGCGCATACGGTGAAATGCTTTGGTATCGTCAATCGCTACGATCTGAGCAGAGAGTTTCCCATTATGACGCTGCGGCGCACATACCTGCGCTCGGCGGTGGACGAGCTGCTGTGGATCTGGCAGAAGAAGTCGAACCGCGTGGCCGAGCTTTCCAGCCATGTCTGGGATAGCTGGGCGGACGAAAACGGCACCATCGGTAAGGCCTACGGCTACCAGCTCGGTGTAAAGTATCGCTTCCCGGAGGGGATGTTCGACCAGGTTGACCGCGTGCTGTATGACCTGAAGCACAACCCTGCCAGCCGCCGGATTCTGACGAGTCTGTATAATTTTAACGACCTCCACGAAATGGCGCTGTATCCCTGCGCCTACTCTATGACGTTTAATGTGTCCGGAAACCGCCTCAACGCGATTCTGAATCAGCGTTCGCAGGATATGCTCACGGCAAATAACTGGAATGTGGTGCAGTATGCGGTGCTTGTGCATCTGTTCGCGCAGGTCAGCGGACTGGAGGCGGGCGAGCTGGTGCATGTTATCGCCGACTGTCATATCTACGATCGCCATGTGCCGCTCGTCGAGCGGATGCTCGAACGTGAGCCGTACGACGCGCCGGAGTTTTATGTAAATCCGAAGGTGACGGATTTTTATGACTTTACCGTCGATGATATCCGACTGGAAAACTATCGCTTCCATGAATTTACGGAGAAGATCGAGGTCGCAATCTGAGAGAGGAAACAAAGATGAACGCCATTGTAAACGTTACGCCGGATTGGGGCATCGGCTTTGAAAATCGCCTGCTCGTGTCCGTCCCCGAGGATCTGCGCCGCTTCCGTGCTTTAACCGAGGGAAAGACCGTGATTCTCGGACGCAAGACGCTCGAGACGTTTCCGGGCGGAAAGCCGCTGAAAAACCGCAGAAATCTGGTGCTTTCGACTGATCCGAGCTATCGTGTCGAGGGGGCGGAGGTATTTCATGGTCTGCCGGAGCTTCTGACGGAGCTGCGCGGCTTGCCGCGTGAGTCGATCTGTGTGATCGGCGGCGAAAGCGTGTACCGTGCGCTTTTGCCCTATTGTGACGGCGCGCTCGTCACGCTGACGCACTGTAGCCTCAAGGCCGACCGCTTCTTTCCGAATCTGGAATCGCTGCCCGGCTGGGAGCGCACGACGGTTTCACCGGAACGGGAATGGCAGGGGATCTCCTTCCGGTATATAGATTATGTAAATCGATTTCCGCTGCCGTTGTAGCCCTATGCTGATGCTTTGCGGCGGCCGCGCTACTGCGAGGGGCGAGCCTTTCGCCTGTCATTGCGGGGAGACTACAGCCCGGCGTGGTTGTTCCGTCCTGTGTCATTGCGAGGAGCATAGCGACGCGGCAATCTGACGCGGCTCTTATAGGAGATTGCCACGACCTGCTGACGCAAGTCTCACAACGACAGGGAGGATGTGTGTCATTGCGAGGTCTGTGGTTGCAAAAAAATTGAAGAGCCCGCCGTCGGCGGGCTCTTCTTTATTTGGATAACCTATGGTGGGAAGTGTCGGATTATTCGGCGTGATCCACGGAGTACATATGCTCGATGAGCTGGAGAACCTTATTGGAGTAGCCGATCTCGTTGTCGTACCAGGCGACAACCTTGACGAAGGTGTCGGTCAGCGCAATTCCGGCCTTGGCGTCGAAAATGGAGGTGCGGGTGTCGCCGAGGAAGTCGGAGGAAACAACGGCGTCTTCGGTGTAGCCGAGGATACCCTTGAGCTCGCCCTCGCTGGCTTTCTTCATGGCAGCGCAGATTTCCTCGTAGGTCGCGGGCTTCGCCAGATTGACGGTCAGGTCAACGACGGAGACGTCCAGTGTCGGAACACGCATGGACATACCGGTCAGCTTGCCGTTCAGGCTCGGGATGACCTTGCCGACGGCCTTGGCTGCGCCGGTGGAGGAGGGGATGATGTTGCCAGAGGCAGCTCTGCCGCCGCGCCAGTCCTTCAGAGACGGGCCGTCTACGGTCTTCTGCGTAGCGGTGGTGGAGTGGACGGTGGTCATCAGGCCGTCGGTAATGCCGAAGTTATCGTTCAGAACCTTGGCGATGGGCGCCAGGCAGTTGGTGGTGCACGACGCGTTGGAGACGAAGTTCATATCCTTCGTGTACTTGTCGAGGTTGACGCCGCAGACGAACATCGGAGTGTCGTCCTTGCTGGGCGCGGACATAACGACCTTCTTTGCACCGGCGTTGAGATGCGGCTGCGCCTTTTCCTTCGTCAGGAACAGGCCCGTGGATTCGACGACATATTCCGCCTCGAGCTTGCCCCAGGGCAGATTGCCGGGATCACGCTCGGCATAGACCGGAATCTCCCTGCCGTTGACAATGATGGAATGATCGGTGGAATCAATCGTACCGTTGAACGTGCCGTGCATGGTGTCGTACTTGAGCATATACGCCAGGTAGTCGGGCGGGCACAGGTCGTTGATGCCGACGATCTCAATGTCGGGGAAGTTTGCGCTTGCGCGCATGACCATTCTGCCGATGCGGCCGAAGCCGTTGATACCGATTTTGATTGACATGATAATTCCTCCCGGTTCGGTGCGGCCGAGAAGCCGTTGACCGTATATTTATGTTGTTGCTTTGTATTGTTTGTATTTTTATTATATATACGGGATGGAATTTTCGCAATGGTCAAATTTCACTAATCTTCGATGAAATCGTTTCCAACTTTCGGAATTTTGCAAAAACAGCTCCAAAAACTTCCTATATTCCGGGAAAAGGCCGCTGCACATCTGCAGCGGCCTGTCATATTACTGCTTATGAATATACAAAACACCGAGACAGCCCTCACCGCAGTGGCAGGAGACCGTGCAGCCTGCATTTGTCTCGTCGATTTCGGCAAAATTGCCGCATTCGCGGACGGTTTTCCACACGGTGTCAAGAATTTCCTGCGAAACGGGCGTGTGCGTAATGAAGATGCGGTCGTAAATGATATCGTCCTTACCCTCCAGACGGTCGCGCACATAGCGCTCCATGCACTTGGTGTAGTTGCCGCGGTATTTTTTGCCGACGATCATTTTGTTGTCCACGACCTCAATACAGGGCTTCAGGCGAAGCAGATTTGCGCCCAGTGCGGTTACGAAGGAGCAGCGCCCGCCCTTTACCATGTAATCCAGCCGGTCAAGCAGGAAGCTCGTGTCCACGCGCGGCGCAAGCTCGCGCAGGGCTGCGGCCATTTCGTCGAGATCCTGTGCGGTTTTTGCCATGCGAACGGCTTCCATGACAACATGGCCGTGACCGGTGGACAGGTTGCGCGAGTCGATGACGCGCACCTTCGGCAGCTCCTCGGCGGCGATGCAGGCGTTCTGGTAGGACACGGAGAAGCCTGAGCCGAGACTGATATGGACGATGCCGTCAAACTGCTCGCTCAGCGCCTCGAAACGGTCGCGATAGACGCCCACGGGGACGGCGGCCGTGCTGCAAAGCTCTCCGCCTCCGGCAACGTGCGCAAAGATGTCCGCCGGCTGAACATCCACACCGTCGCGGTAGCTTTTGCCGCCCATATTGACGAACAGCGGGAAAATTTCGATGGAATTGTCACGGACCTGCGCGGGGGAGAGGTCGCAGGTGCTGTCTGCGGTGATCTTAATATTCATAATTTCTCTCATTCCTTTCGGATTCGTCGTTTCCATTATATCCCGAAAATGCAGTGAAGTCAAGCAATATGCCCCTGTCAACCATGTAAATCTGTCATATACGGCGCGTGATTCCTTGACAGCGGCGGACGGTTATGCTACAATTTACGCATAGAAATCAAAATTGGAGGATGCCCTATGACGCCGGTTGAAGCCGTACTGCAATATCTTTCCGAGCTGTTTGAGGGGACGCGGCAGCCGCCGGAGGGCATTTGCCTGACCGAGACGGAGCCGATGGCGCGTGCCGCGCAGCTCCGGCAGCAGATCGCCGCGCTCGGCCTTGCGGAATTTGTGCGGCGCTGCGCCGCGCAGGACGGTCAGAGCTTTGAAGCGTCCGCGCTTGACGGGCTGACGCCCGACGCGCTGTTTGCCGCCATGCAGACGCCGCAGCGGCCCGAGCCGCCGGAGGAAGCACAGAAGGACGACGCGCCGCCGCAGATCGATGAGCCGGACGGCCCGCGCAGCGCCTGCGAGGTGCTGCTTGACTGCTGCTGTCTGGAGGAGCCCCTGTTCCGCTATCTGGTCGATGTGCTCAAACGCGGCGCGGACGACGAATTTCAGAGGCTCGCGCTTGTTACCACGCGCAAGGCCTTTACCGCCGCAGATTTTCTGCAATGGTTTGCCGAAAAGCACGAGCGTGCGGACGAGCAGGAGCGAAGCTGTGCCGTTTTGCTTGACGCCTGCCTTGACCGCCTGGCCGCCGAGGGGAGGACGGAGCTGATTGCGGGGCTGCTTTGCGGAGACCGCGCCGTTTTTGAGCGTTTCCGCGCCGAAGCGCCGGAGCTGCGGCAGGCGCCTGCCGCCACCTACGAGTGGTTTGCGGAAAACTATCTGGATCGCTACTACCCCACCCGTTTTCTGCTGAAATTCAACGGTGTCCGCTTCCCGAATACCGAATCGGATGCCTGACACGGGCGCGGCGCTATGGTATATTGAGGTTGACATAATTTTACGACAGGAGGAATTCCGATGCGCAAAACAATCTGCTTTCTGCTGATTCTTGCAGCGGTTCTGGCGCTGTGCGCCTGCGCGGTCGCACCGAACCCGTCGCAGTCCGGAGAGCCCGGAACCGAATCGCCGACAACGGAGACGACGGTCCGTGATCCCGAGCCCACGCTCGCGCCCTATGTGACCGTACCTCCTACGGAAATGAACGACATCCATTCCTCGCAGCTGAAGGACTTTGAAGTTATTTACCTGTACGACAAGCAGGGAAAGCCGCAGCCTCTGCTCTATGAGGGCGGCGAGGCCGGGATACCACTTTTTCTGAGAGGCGAAACGCTCCGCACGACGGATGCCTACGACTTTGTACTGTTTGTCAACGGACAGCCGCAGCCCTTCCGTTTCGGCGAGGAAGGCGAGTATTCTCTGCGCTGCCGTCTCAAGGCGGATCGGGCCTTTTCGATTTACGCTTCCGGTCAGCTGCGCTTTATCCCCGTGACGGGTCGGGCGGGGGAGAAGCTGAGCTGTGCGCTTGTCGCCTATCCGCAGCTCGACCAGTCGCCGCGCGAGAAACGGGCCTATCCCTTTCTCCATGACTTCTTAGGTTATCAGGTGCTCGCGTTCACGCTGGAAATGCAGGCCGATCCTCCGCAGCAGGAGCCGATTACGGTAGCCGACCCGCCGGTTGTTCCGCGCATCCTGAGCTTGCGCTATGAGGACTGCGACGAGACATTTGACAGCACGGAATACGGTCCGGAGCGCAGCAAGCGTTTCTGCCTGACGGTTGACGGCCGCAGCGCGCGGTCGTTTGAGCAGGGCTACGGGTATAAAACCGGTACGCCCTCGCGGATTCGCATTGAGTATCTGTGGCCTACGGAGTCCGATTTTTCGATCTATCTGTACTACAATCGCGAGCTCATCAGCCTGCCGCTGACGGAGCTGCAGTCGCTTCGGGTGCCGGAGGGGAAAAAGCTCGTGCTGGAGCTGGAGCTGGTGCTGCCGGAGCTGACGGATTATGCGGTTTTCCACGCCTTTGCGGTTGAGAAGCAGCGGGGCGTCGGGCATGAGCCCGTCGTCGGAAACGATTTCTTCTACCTGACGGGGAGCGCGGACTAAACAATAGGATTTCCGGCGGAGAAACGCTCTCCGCCGGTTTTTTCTTTGTCCAAAAACGTTCGATCTGCCGTTTGTAAGGCCCCGCATCAGATTGCCCCGTCGGGCTTGCGCCCTCCTCGCAATGACACATACCCTCCCTGTCATTGCGAGACTTGCGTCAGCAAGTCGTGGCAATCTCCTGCAAAACCCTGCGTTAGATTGCCACGTCGCCGCCTTTCCCGCAATGACGCGGGGAAGCTTATCCGACACGCTAAAAACGCCCGCTCCGGTTTCGGAGCGGGCGTTAATCGGATGCGACTGCCGCCAGAAAGCATCTGACGATCTCGTCTAGGAGCTGGGTCTGTCTGCTGCTCAGGCATACGCCGGAGGACGCGGGGCGCCGGGCGGTGTCAAACAGAAGCTCGTCGCTCGGCACGCAGAGCACCGTGCAGACGCGCCGCAGTGTCGGCACCGAGATGCCCACCACGCCGCGCTCCAAATCGGAAACGTATTGCGGCGAAACTTCGATTTGTTCTGCCATGGATTCCTGCGTAATTTTCGCGCGTTCGCGCGCCCGCTTGATCCGGTCCCCGATCTGAACGTTCAATTCTTTCTTTTCACGCATGAAAAAACCTCCCTTTTTTTCTATATTTTATCGGAAGGTTCACTTGACAAACACAAAGCAACACTATTATAATTGTAATAGTGTTGCTATTAGTTTTCGGATTCCGGGAAAAGCGCCGCACGGTGCCGCCCCGACGGCATGGCAGCACGGAATGACAAAAGGAGAGTGAACCTATGTACCACAGCAGAAAAAAGGGCTTTACGATGGTCGAATTGGTGATCGTAATCGCGGTAATTGCTATTTTAGCAGCCATTTTGATCCCGACGTTCACCAATCTCATTCGCAAAGCAAACGAAGCCTCGGCGCTGGCCGATGCACGCAACGCGGCAAATCAACTGCTGGCCAATCTGCTTGCACGCGGCGACGACGCAAAGGATCTTGTGATTTTTAATCAGAAGGGCGACGATATTTACGTCTACGGCTATTCCGCCGAGGCCGGCCGGGTGCTGACTTACTACGGCAACCCCGTGGATGCAAAGAGCATCGACGGAGAGACGCTGGAGGATAAGGCGGATAAGCTGCTGGAAAAGATGCTGGCCAACGGCGAGCTGACGTACTACATCCCGCGCCCGGTCGAGACAGACTGGTGGCATCCGTCCAAGATGGAGGAGGTTGTCACCGGGCTGAACTTCAAGCCCGAGGAAATGGTCCTCCGCGCGGATTATAAGATCGTTCTGGCGCGCTTTGAAAAGGGCGGACAGCCGGAGCATACCTGCACGGCGGCAGATTTGGACGAGATTGCCGAGGTTCCGGCAACTTGCTCTACAAACGGCTACCCGGCGTATTGGGTTTGCAGAGTTTGCGGCAAGGCGTACCACGATGCGGACGCGACGGAGCCCGTGAGTGCCGAAAATCCGCTTGTGGCGATCCCGATTGACCTCAATGCGCATCAGCTTGGCGCATGGCAGCACGATGAAAGCAAGCACTGGCAGAATTGCACTCTGAACCCGGGGCATACCCACCTGAACGAGGCTGCGCATACCGGCAACCCCTGCACCGTCTGCGGCTACTCTACCGGCGGAAATACGCCGACGAGCCCTGCCGGAAAGAAAAACGGCCTTGTCGATGGGTACTACTACAAGGACGATGAGCTGTTTACCGGTACAGAGAATGGATATACATTCGAGGACGGCATCCTTGTCCTAACAGGTGTCGTTGGAGAAGCCTCGGATAGTAATTCATCCATTGATCAAAAACTTACCTTTACTGTTCCGGAAGACACAAAATATCTAACTAAAAAAATAAAACTCAAGTTCGAGGACAGCAATTCTTACTTACAACCGAGCTGGTATGGCGGCTATGAAATGGTTGTGCGGAACAATACGCAGATTGACTATTCGACTGTCAGCATTAAGTCGGGTTTTGATAAGGATATAAAAGCCGCCATTTCTGAGTTGAGGGACGCAGTTCGTTCCGGGAATACGGACGGCATTTTTGCAGAGTTGGAACGTAAGTATGGGTTCACAAAAGATTATTATCCAACCGCAGTTAGTAGCGATGACTTTAAGGCATACCTGCAAACATTAGGCATCTCCGGAATAAACTCAGACGATGATTACGGTAAATATACATCGGCAACCAATTCATACGTGGAATTCCTAAAAGAAAAGTATAACGTTTCGTATTTGTCAGAAATGAATTGGGATGACATCGTGAATTATGCAAGCCTTGGTAGTTGGCCTGCCAGTAATACTTCTGCGAAGCATGGTATATTTGATGGTGAGCGGTATGATACGAAGTATAAGATACTCGATCCGGAGTATATACTTTTGTTCTGGGAACATACCTACAATAAGGTTTTCTTTACAGGGCTATCTAATAGTGATCCATCGGCGCTAATTAATGCAGCAGGAAGGCCTGCACCGACTAATAGATTCTACAAGTATGGAGGAGCGGATTGGAAGGAAAAGGTGGGTGCAGAGTTTGGCACATCTTTGTATTCACCTTTTGAGTGTTCGAATGGTCAATTTATAGACCTTTCGACCGACAGATTCTTCATTTTTACAGCATCCCATGGTTTTCTCATGAGTAATTCGTGGCAAGACACAGCGTTTGCCGTTCAAGATTTTACTATCTTACTTGAACGGATAAATTAACCCAATAAGACATCTCCTATTTTGCTCTCTTCTTTCCCTGGCGGGGCGGGCGGCGATTTTCGCCGCCCGCCTTTTCTCTGCGCCTCGCAATGACAGGGGGGTATGTGTCATTGCGAGGAGGGCGCAAGCCCGACGTGGCAATCTAATGCGGGACTTTACACGAGATTGCCACGGGCGGCGGAGCCGCCCTCGCAATGACAAGTGTCGGTGCAGGAGATTGCCACGACTTGCTGGCGCAAGTCTCGCAATGACACATTGTTCTTGCCGTCCTCGCAATGACAGGAGGGTATGTGTCATTGCGAGGAGCGAAGCGACGCGGCAATCTAATGTCAGGTCTTACAGGAGATTGCCGCTTGCGGCGGAAAAAATCCCCGTCCGCTGCACAAAAGCAAAAACAGGGATTGAATTTTTAACAATTTTCCTGTATAATACCCGGATAGAATACCATTGGAGGCGCATTTTCATGACCAAACCGATCGTACTGATCGTAATGGACGGCGTCGGCAAGGGCGACGGCGGTCCCGGCGACGCCGTTGCGCAGGCCAAAACGCCTACGCTCGATCGTTTATTTGCTACCTGCCCCTATACCTGGCTCAAGGCGCACGGCACCGCCGTCGGCCTGCCCACGGACGACGACATGGGCAACTCCGAGGTCGGCCACAACGCGCTCGGCTGCGGGCAGATCTATTCGCAGGGCGCGAAGCTCGTCAGCGAATCCATCGAAAACGGCTCGCTCTTCGAAAGCGCGACCTGGAAGGACCTTGTGGCCAACTGCACGCGCAGCGGCCGCGCGTTCCACTTCCTCGGCCTGCTTTCCGACGGCAATGTCCATTCCAACATTGCCCACCTGTTCGCCCTGCTGCGCCATGCGCACGCCGAGGGCGTCAAACGGGCGTATTGCCATATCCTGCTCGACGGGCGCGACGTGCCCGCAACCTCCGCGCTGGACTATGTGGACGCGCTGGAGAAGGTGCTCTCCGAGCTGCGCACGGACGGCTGCGATTATCGCATCGCCTCCGGCGGCGGCAGAATGCAGATCACCATGGACCGCTATGAGGCCAACTGGCCGATGGTCGAAGCCGGCTGGCGCACCCATGTGCAGGGCCTCGGCCGCCGCTTCCCCTCCGCCCGCGAGGCCATTGAAACCTACCGCGCCGAGCTGGGCTGCATCGATCAGGATCTCCCCGCCTTTGTCGTGGAGGACGGCGGCGAGCCGGTCGCCCGCATCGCCAACGGCGACAGCGTCGTGCTGTTCAACTTCCGCGGCGACCGCGCGCAGGAGATCTCTCTGGCCTTCGACCGCAAGGACTTTGACAAGTTCGACCGCGGCGACTACACCGGCGTGCACTATGCCGGTATGCTGGAATACGACGGCGATCTGAAGATTCCGCAGCACTACCTCGTACAGCCGCCCGTCATTCAAAACACGCTCACGGAGCTGTTGTGCGCGCACGGCATCCGCGAGTACGCCGTTTCCGAAACGCAGAAATACGGTCATGTGACCTATTTCTGGAACGGCAACCGCTCCGGCAAGGTCTGCCCGGAGCTGGAGACCTACGAGGAGATTCCCTCGGACGTGATTCCCTTCGATCAGGAGCCGGAGATGAAGTCGCGCGAAATCACCGATCATATGATCGCCGCGATGGAGTCCGGAAAATATGACTTCCTGCGCTGCAACTATCCGAACGGCGATATGGTCGGCCACACGGGCGTTCTGAGCGCCGTCATTACCGCGATGGAGGCCGTCGATGCGAGCGTCGCGCGCATTCTGGAGGCGGCCGACCGGCTGGGCTATACCGTGCTTGTCACCGCCGATCACGGCAATGCCGACCAGATGACCGAAACGAAGAAGGGCAAGACCTCCGTGCGTACCGCGCACAGCCTGAATCCGGTTCCCTTTATCGTCTATGATCCCGGCGTGACGCATACGCTTCGTCAGGGGCATTTCGGACTTGCCAACGTTGCGCCCACGGTCGCGCAGCTTCTCGGCATCGTCCCGCCCCAATGCTGGGAGGAAGGAATGCTTGCGCAGTAAGCCTGCCGCTTCTGCGTGAAGCAAAACAAGTACGGCCATTGCGCCGCCTGTCATTGCGAGGGGCGCAAGCCCGACGCGGGAATCCGACGAACGCTTTCGCAACGGCATCCAACCCCGAGCCGGGTCGCTTTGGGGTTCCCATAACAAGAAGGAGGAATATCGATGATCCGCCGTAACAACGAGCTGGGCGCCATCAGCGTGTCCAACAACGTCTTTACAAAGATCGCCGGCAACGCCGCAACGCATTGCTTCGGCGTGAAGGGTATGGCGATCCGCACCGTGTCCGACGGGCTGGTGCATCTTCTGCGCCGCGAGTCGATGTCAAAGGGCGTGCTGATCCACACCCATGACGACGGCTCCGTCACCATCGATCTGCATATCATGGTCGATCAGGGCGTGAATATCCCCGCGCTGTCCAAATCCATTGTCTCTGAGGTACGTTTCGTCGTGCAGCAGCAGACAGATACCGAGGTCAGGGAAGTCAACGTGTTCGTAGACTCCATGATGCTCGACTGAAAGGCAGGTGTCCACCTTGAGATATTCCCTCGACGGAGCGCTGCTTCGCGAAATGATCCTGGGCGGAGCCGCTCTGGTTGAGCAGCATAAGCAGCAGATCAACGAATTAAACGTTTTCCCCGTGCCGGACGGCGACACGGGCACCAACATGAGTCTGACCCTGGGCGCCGCTGCGGACGCTCTGCAAAATTCCCGCGAGACCTCGCTGACCAAAATTGCCGATCTGACCGCTTCGGCCACCATGCGCGGCGGACGCGGAAATTCCGGCGTAATTCTGTCGCTGCTGTTCCGGGGCTTTGCCAAAAGCCTCAAGGGGATGCAGGAATGCACCCCCGCCGCCTTTGCCGATGCGTTGGCGGCAGGTGTAGAGGCTGCATATAAGGCCGTCGGCAAGCCCACGGAGGGGACCATCCTGACCGTTTCCCGTGTTTCGGCCGCCCGTGCGCAGCAGGCTGCCGCCGACGGCGCGGATCTGGAGGCGGTGCTCGCCGCGACCGTTGCGTCGGCCGAGCAGGCGCTTGCCGCAACGGTGCATCAGAATCCCGTGCTGGAAAAAGCGGGCGTTGTCGATGCCGGCGGCAAGGGCTGGCTGTATGTGCTTCAGGCCATGCAGACGCTGGCTGCGGGCGGCGCGATCGAGCGTGCCGACGTCCGCGTGCGCGAGCAGGCGGATTTCACGGAGTTTGCCACCGAGGACATCACCTTTGCCTTTGATACGGTCTATATCGTGCGAAAAAACGAGCCGGACGTCGATCTGACGCCGTTGCGCGACTATCTGGAATCCATCGGCGACAGTCTGGTCATCGGCGAGGACGACGAGGCGTTCAAGGTTCATGTTCACACGAATATCCCCGGCTGCGCGTTGACCGAATCGCAGAAGTACGGCACGCTGGAGATTGCCAAGATCGAGAATATGCGCACGCAGCACGACGAGCTGGCCGCAGGCCGCCGCGTGCAAACGGCGGATGATCTGGATATGGAGGAGGCCGAGCACGGCATGGCCGCTCCTAAGGCTCCGGCAGAGCAGGAGCACAAGCCCTTTGGCATTGTTTCCGTCTGCGCGGGCGCGGGACTGGCGAAGCTGCTGCGCGAGCTGGGCGCAGACAACATCATTGAGGGCGGCCAGACAATGAACCCCTCCACACAGGACATTCTGGAGGCGATCGAGCGCACGCCGGCAGATACCGTGTTTGTGTTCCCGAACAACAAGAACATCATTATGGCGGCGCAGCAGACGGCCGACCTGTGCGATAAGCGGGTCGTTGTTGTGCCGAGCAAGACTGTTCCGCAGGGCATCAGCGCGCTGCTGGTTTTCGATCCCGACGCGACTGTAGAGGAAAATCTCGACGCGATGACCGAGGCGCTCGGCAACGTCGATACCATGCAGATCACATATGCTGCGCGTGACTCCGAGTTTGACGGCCACGACATCCGTGCCGGTGAGTATCTGGCGCTCTACGGCAGCGCACTGTTCGGCAGCAGCCCGAATCTGGAGGAGCTGCTTGCGGCGTTGGCCGCACGTCTGCGTGAGCAGGGCAACGAGTTTATCACCGTCTACTATGGCGCGGATACGACCGCCGAACAGGCGGAAACGGCGGCGGAGTTGTTCCGCAGCGCCTGTCCGGACGCCGAGGTGAACCTTATCGACGGCGGTCAGCCGGTGTATTACTACCTGATTTCCGCTGAATAATGTCCGAAAAGAGCCTCCCGGTGGGAGGCTCTTTTGCAATCGTGCTGAGAAGAGGCGGATCGGTTGTTATCCAGCGATACCGCTTGCGTCAGAGCGACAGACCCCAATAGCCTGTGGGAAGCGCGCCGCGCAGCGGCTTGCCCCATGCCTGCGGCACGCCGCCGCCGGGAGAGGAGACGGTTCCTTCCTGTATGCCCAGTGCAGCGGCGAGCGCCGCCGCTGCGACCGGACTGTCCGGGATCAGCTCACTGATGTGGAGCGCGCCGTCAACAAGCATTGCCGCGGCGCAGCAAAGAGCGTCGGCGGTTTCAATCCGGTAAAGCCCTGCGCCGCTCAGCTCGCCATAGCCCTGCGCGCAGCGCAGAAAATCCTCGGAAAATGCGGCAAAATCCGCCGTGAGCAGCATTTCGCGCAGGGCGCGGTAATCCGCCGCACCGATCCGCCGCACGTCGGCACGCACTGCCTGTCGTCCGATTTCCGTACGGTTCCGAAAAAAAGCCGCACGATAGCCGCGCATCTCGTAGAAGCGTGCCAGCGAAGCGTCAGCCGGCACCAGCACGCAGGCGGCAAAGCCCTGCGTGCGAAGCATCTGCTCCACTTGCGACAGAAGCTGCGTGCACAGCCCGCGCCCACGCGCGCTTTGCCGCGTACAGACGGCGTAAATGTACGCCGTGCGGATGACTTCTCCGTCGCCGCCGATATAATCGACGGGCAGTGCGCAGAGCATCGCCTGCGGCGCGCCGTTTTCGCGAATGTAGAATGCCTGCGCCGTTTTACCTGCGGTGTTCCAAAAGCAGTCCTGCTCGGCGGCCGTGTCGCCGAAGCATTCGCGCCAAAGTGCGGACAGTGCGGGCAGGTCGCCGCGTTCGGCGGTTATCACCGTCATACGATCTCTTCCGCAAGCCATTTTTCCAGCAGGATATCCGGCTGATAGCTTTCCTTGGCCTTGCGCAGGCCGGGCAGCCCCATGTCGTCCTCGCGGTTGAGCAGGCGCACGTCGGGGTGCCGTTCGCGGATGCTTCGGGCATATTCGCGGTTGATGATCGGGTAGGCGCCCGGCACGTCCGCCATTGCCTTTTCAAAGTGAATGCCGAAGGTATCGTCGCTGATGCGGCTGCCGACGGCATAGGCCAGAATCTCGCCGCCGTCTTCAATAACGGCGCCTTCCAGCCCCAGCGCGTCAAAGTCCGCGAAAGCGCGCTCCAGAGCGGTCTGCTCCTCGCGGTAGTCCTCGCCGGATTCGCCGTGACGCTCATACCACAGCGACGTAAACGCCGCACAGCGCGGCAGCAGGCCGCCCGTCAGCGGCAGCAGGCGGTAATCCGGATGCTCCGCTTCGAAGCGGTTGCAGAAATTACGCTTGGATTGCAGGCTTTTGCCGTGCAGATCGCACAGCCGGTCGATGGAGTAGATGTAGTCATAGTATTCGCGCACCGGCAGGAAGCGGAAGCGGCCGGGGAAGGCGGCCTCGAAAAGGTCGAGGTCGTCCTTCAGCAGGCAGTACAGCCGGAAGGGAATGCCGCGCTCCCGTGCGTCCCGGCGCAGCAGCTCGATCAGCGCGGCGCGATCTCCGCACAGCGGCAACGCGTAGCTCGTGACGTGATCGACCGTGCCGAGGATCAGGGGCACATCGTAATCGGTGCAAACGCTCTGCTCCCCCCAGAGGCAGAGGTACGGGAAGGTGTCCTCGCAGGCGCGATTGCCCGCACTGCGCAGATACGGTTCAAGGATCGGCCGGTCGGCCGGAATAATTTTGCGAAAGTTCAGCATAAAAACCCCACTTTATTGATTGTCATATTCATTATAGCACGAAAACCGCACAGGTCAACCTTGCATTTTTCTCAAAAATCATGTATTCTATGGGAGAAGGGAGTGAGGCTATGGCAAAGATACTTGTCGCCATGTCCGGCGGCGTGGATTCCAGCGTCGCCGCAAAGCTGCTGTGCGACGCGGGCAACGAGTGCATCGGCTGCACAATGAAGCTCTATTCCAACGAGGATGCGGGGCTTTCGCGCGGCCATACCTGCTGCTCGCTGGATGATGTGGAGGATGCGCGGGGCGTCGCACGGGCACTGAATATGCCGTATTATGTGTTCAATTTCTCCGACGATTTTCGCGAAAAGGTTATCGGAAAGTTCATTGACTGCTACAGCCGCGGCGTAACGCCCAACCCCTGCATCGACTGCAACCGCTATATGAAATTCGATAAGCTGTTTGAGCGGGCGCGGTTGATGGGCTGCGACTTTGTCGCTACCGGCCACTATGCCCGCATCGACCGCGACGAAAACGGCCGTTTCCGACTGAAAAAGGCGCTGGATCCCGCGAAGGATCAGAGCTATGTGCTCTATTCCATGACGCAGGAGCAGCTTGCCTGCACGCTGTTTCCGCTCGGCGGGATGTCCAAGCCCGAGGCGCGGGCGTTGGCGGAGGCCGGCGGCTTCCGCAATGCCGATAAGCCGGACAGTCAGGATATCTGCTTTGTTCCGGACGGCGACTATGCCGCCGCCATTGAACGGCTCACCGGGAAAAAAGCGGAACCGGGCGACTATGTAGACGCGCAGGGGCGCGTAATCGGGCGGCACGCGGGCATCATCCGCTATACCATCGGGCAGCACCGCAATCTCGGCCTGTCGCTGCCGGAACGCCGCTTTGTTTGCCGCATTTGCCCGCAGGACAATACCGTTGTCCTCGGCACGGAACAGGAGCTGTTTTCCCGCACGGCGCGTGCGGAGGAGTTTCACTGGATCTCCGGGGAAGCGCCTCAGAAGCCCTTCCGCTGCAAGGCCAGGCTGCGCTACCGCCAGCCGGAGCAATGGGCAACGGCGACGCCGGGGGAAAACGGACTCGTGACGCTGCTGTTTGACGAACCGCAGCGGGCTGTGACGCCCGGACAGGCAGCCGTGCTCTATGACGGCGAGGTTGTGTTGGGCGGCGGCGTACTCTGCGGCGTCTGACGAACCGAAAACAAAAAACGATATTTGGAGGAAAACAAACATGAAAAAGCTTCTCAGCATCGCACTGCTTCTGGCACTGACGCTGGCCGTATTGGCCGGCTGCGCCGACAACACGCCGAAGCCCAATGCCGGCGTCCTGACGGAGGGCTTCGATTTTACCGGCAAGCATCACGTCGAGCTTATGATCCGCGACTATGGAAAGATTACTCTGGAGCTTGACGGCGACGTTGCTCCCATCACCGTTGAAAACTTCATGCGTCTGGCCGATTCCGGCTTCTATGACGGCCTGACCTTCCACCGCATTATTTCCGGCTTCATGATGCAGGGCGGCGACCCCAAGGGCAACGGTACCGGGGGCTCGGACAAGACCATTAAGGGCGAGTTTTCCGCAAACGGCGTGGAAAACAAGCTCTCTCATACCCGTGGCGCCATTTCCATGGCGCGTTCCAACGCACCGGACAGCGCCTCGTCACAGTTCTTCATCGTCCATAAGGATTCGGACTTCCTCGACGGCAACTATGCCTGCTTCGGTTATGTGACCGAGGGCATCGATGTTGTGGATCAGGTCTGTTCCTCCGTGAAGGTCACGGACAGCAACGGCACCGTCAAGGCCGGAGATCAGCCTGTGATCGAGTGGATCCGCGTCGTGGACTAAAGGAGGAAATATGGTACTGTTTTCCGTCGGCCTGCTCCTGACGCTCGGTCTGTTTGTCGGCCTGGGCTTTGTGCGCGGCACGCGCGCTACCTGGAAGCTGAACGCCAAGCAGCTTCTGTCCGTTCTGGGTGTGGCAGTGATTGCGCTGTCGTGCTATGTGTCCGTCCCGACGGGCCATACCGGCGTGGTAACGACCTTCGGCAGTGTGGAGGACTACACGCTGGAGGCCGGTATGCACTTCAAGCTGCCGTGGCAGGAGGTCATCAAGATGGACAACCGCGTGCAGAAAAACACGCAGGACCTTTCCTGCTTCTCCTCCGATATCCAGGAGGTCAGTATGACCTACACGGTCAATTACCAGATCAGTAAGCTCGATGCCATGACGATCTACAAGACCATTGGCACCGGCTATTTTGACACCGTGATTGCCCCGTGCATTACCGAGTCCGTCAAGATTGTCACCGCGAAATACAGTGCCGAGGCGCTCGTTTCCAGCCGTAGCCTGATGGCGGAGGAGATTGAGAAGGTTCTGGAACAGAAGCTCAGAGCGTATAACATTGAGCTGGTCGGCACGTCCATTGAAAACATGGATTTCACCGATGCCTTTACCGACGCCGTTGAGGCCAAGCAGGTCGCCGAGCAGAATAAGCTGCGCGCGCAGACCGAGGCCGAGCAGAAGGTGCTGGAGGCAAAGGCCGCCGCGGAGATTAAAAAGGTCGAGGCGGATGCCGAGGCGTATGAGCTGAAGACACGCGCCGAAGCGGAGGCCGAGGCCAACCGCAAGATCAGCCAGTCGCTTACGCAGGAGCTGATCGCCTACACCTATGCCCAGCGCTGGGACGGTAAGCTGCCCACGCTCATGACCGGCGACGGTTCGCTGCCCATGCTGGATATTTCCGAGCTGATTCGGCAGAAGAACGAGGAAACACAGAATCCCTGACCCATGCCGTGCCGCCGATTCGGTTCGAATGGCGGAGGCTGCTGCTGCCGCGGAGGCCTGTTCAACCATCGGTTGAAAACCGATTCAACCGCCGCGCGATGGACTTTTTGTGCGGTGCGAGGTATAATTTCAACAGTAAATCCATTCTGAGGAGGACAAAACGCCATGATCCAGTTTCGCGAAGGCTTCTATGCCGATGTGCGCGTAGAGGACCGTTTCCGCACGGTTATTTCCTATACCAACGGAAAGCCGGACGAAATGAAAGTACGCAATGAAACGCGCGCCTTTTTGCGCGTATATGACGGCAAGCTCTGGTACTATGCATCCGTGACGGATGTGCAGCACCTTCAGAAGGAGCTTGATGAGCTGTATGCCGCCGCAACGCCGAATCCGGAGATTCTGTCCGATCCCGTCGTGCGCCGCCTGGAGCGCAACCGTGACAAATGCCTGCGCTTTGAAGGCCGCTCCGTGCGCGATATTCCGCTGGAGACGAAGCACGCACAGCTGCAAAGCTATCTGCCGCTGTTGTCCGAGGATCCCTGCTGCACCATGCCCCGCGGGATTTATCTTGACCGCAACAGCCTGTTCCGCTTCCGATCCAGTCTCGGCGCGGAGCTGGAGTACGACTATCAGACCTGCGGCATCGTGCTTGCGTGCAGCATGGTCGAAGGGGAAAAGAAATTCTCCGCCCACTGGATGGGCGGCGAGACGGAGTTTTCCAAGCTCGGCGGCCGCGAGGAGGAGATCCGCGCCTCCGTTGCCGAGCAGCTTGCCTTCATGCACAATTCCGTGCCCGTCGAGCCGGGCAAGTATCCGGTTGTGCTCTCGCCGGAGGCGGCGGGCGTATTTGCCCATGAATCCTTCGGCCATAAGTCCGAGTCGGACTTCATGCTCTCCGACGAGTCCATGCGCGAGGAATGGCAGCTCGGCAAGATCGTCGGCTCGCCCATCCTCTCCATCGCAGAATGCGGCGAGTTTGAGGGCAGCGGCTATGTGCCCTACGACGATGAGGGCACCAAGGCGCGTAAAAACTATCTGATCAAAAACGGCGTGCTGGCCGGACGGCTGCACAGCGCTCTGACCGCCGCTGCGCTCGACGAGGGTCTGACCGGTAATGCCCGCGCCATTGACTGCACCTTTGAGCCGATCGTGCGCATGACCACCACCTACATTGAGGGCGGCGACCTGAGCTTTGAGGAGCTGCTTGCGCCCATCAGAAAGGGCTACTTTATCAAGAGCATCAAGCACGGCAGCGGCATGAGCACCTTCACCATTGCGCCCTCCGTCGCCTACGAGATCGTTGACGGCAAGCTCGGCCGCCCGGTGCAGATCAGTGTCATTACGGGCAATGTGTTCCAAACGCTCGGCCTGATCGACGGTCTGACCAGGGATGTGAAGCTGCTGTCCTTTGTGACCGGCGGCTGCGGTAAGATGGAGCAGCAGGGCCTTCCCGTTGGCTTCGGCGGCCCCTATGTCCGCGTTTCGGAAATGAATGTGCAGTGAGGTGAGACAAATGGATCGCGAATATATCGTAAAAACCGACAGCTCCGTGACGCTGAACGTCACCGGAGGCCGAATCGACAGCTATCGAAAAAAAGAAGAAACAACCTCTACCGTGCGCGTTTACCGCGACGGAAAGATCGGCATTGCAGGCGCTTTGGGCGAGGTCCCGGAGACGGAGCTTGCGCCCCGCGCCGAGGCTGCGCTTGCGCTGGGCATCCCGTATTCCGCAAGGCTCGACGGTGCGCTGGAGCAAACCGTGGAGCATACGGACGTCATTATCCCAAACAGTGAGCTGATTCCCGCCATGCAACGTCTGCTCGACCGCCTGGGCAGGGAATGCCCGCGCTTTGCGTTGAGCAACAAGATCCTGATGAACGAGTGCCGCTGCGAGTACCGCAATTCCGAAGGGCGGCATCTGCGCTTTGCCGACCGCTGGCTGGATATCGGCCTGCTGTTCCAGAACCGCGGTGCGGGCAATCTGATGGACGGCGCCTTCGAAATCAGCGGCCGCTGCTACGACGAGGAGGCTTTTGTTGCCGCCTGCAAGGCGCAGTATGACGCCTTCTTCACTCCGGTAAGTGTGGAACCGGGCAGGATGCCCGTTGTACTGGACTACGATACGCTGTTCGGAACCTTTATCCGCAACTTTATCGGCGAGCTTTATGTCTCCGGTGCTTCGCTTGTCAGCGGCAAGCTCGGTCAGAAGTGCTTCTCTGAGAAGCTTACCTTCGGCGGCGACGCCAACGGAGAAACGCATCCCGGCGCCTGCTTCTTTGACGATGAAGGTCAGATTGCACCGGATTTCCGCCCGCTGCTTGTGGAAAACGGCGTGTTGAAGAGCGTTCTGACCTCGAAAAACACCGCGGCGCAGCTCGGCCTGCCGGTTTCGCAGGGCTCTGCGGCGGAATATGACGGCGTGCCCTCTCCGGGTCTGCGCGGGCTGTATGTTGCGCCCACGGCCGAAACGCTTGCCGAGCTGGTTCCCGGTAAGGCGATTCTTGTCGTCATGGCTTCCGGCGGCGATACCACGCCCGACGGCCACTTTGCCACGCCTGTTCAGCTTGCCTATCTGCTGGAAAACGGCAGACTTGTCGGCAAGCTGCCGGAGCTGAGCATCGGCGGCGACTTTTTCGATCTGCTCGGCAAGGACTATGTCGGCTCGGTGCGGAACGCATTCCAGCGCGGCGACCGTTTCTGCGTGGTCAATATGGATGTTTCCAAATAAAATGCGATAAAAAACGCAGGGCTTGGCCCTGCGTTTTTTTGATTGACCGCTACAGCCGTCGGCTCAACGCCTTGGCGCGGGCGGCGTCCTCCGCCGTGGGAGCTTCCTGTGCGCAATAGCGCGCTTTTCGGTAAAGCTCGGTAAATTCTTCAAGCGCCTCGCCGTCGGCGCAATAGGCGGCGGCACGCTGCGAGATGCGCTCGCAGGTGTCGCTGCGCGGAAGATCGACGTGCTTTGCGCATAGCCGATGTAAGAAATTCTGGTAGTAGAAGCGGATCTTCATGCGTGGTTCGCGTTGGAAGCGGGAGATCGGCTTTCCCTCCGGGGCTTCGACCTCCTCGACCGCCTCCAGCTCCTCGTTCGGGTAGCCGTGGCGCGGGCGCCGGGGCAATTTGCGCAGCTTGGAGAACAGGATCACCGCTGCGATCAGCAGCGCCACGATCAAAAAAGCCGCGAAAATATACGCCATCGGAATGCTGCCGTATTCAATCGTTTCCTCCGGGGGAAGAAGCTCGCCGCCGGCGGGGGCGGCTGCGGAAGGGGCGGGGCTGCCGCTCCCGCCGGAATTCCCTCCGCTTGGCTGCGGCCGCGACGGATTGGGGTTGCGCAGCAGTCGGAACAGCCAGTCGCCGAGGGAGTCCACGCCCTGCGAAACGGGATCGACGATTCTCTGATAGATCAGGTCGGCCAGCGAAATGAGCCAACGCCACGGCTGTACCAGCAGACATAGTGCGCAGAAGCCGAAAAACATCAGCGTATCGCGAAGTTGCCGGCGGTCAAAGCGAGCGCGATCGACGGCGGAGTCCGCCGCGCGCAGCCCGCGCAGCGCCAGAATGCCGCACGCCAGCATCACCACAAGGATCGGCAGCACGTCGCTCAGCGCGGCGATGGCGTTTTCACGCCGGGGGCTCAGCGTGTCCGCCGTGGCAAGCACAAAGATTGTGCCGACCAGCACGAGCGCGGCGGCGCAGACGAAGCGGAACACACTGATGAAGCGGTAGTGTCTCGGCTCATAGCGCAGCCTCCACACCAGAAGCGCCGCCAACGCGAGCAGAAACGCATAGCTGCGGGTGTGCGCCGCCTGAGACGGCAGAAATGCAAAGCCCGCCAGTGCCGCCAGTGCGCCCAGCACAAGGAAAAGAACGCGCAGCCGCTTCAGCTTTTCCGCAACGTCGGGCAGCCTGCCCAGCAGCACGCCGCCGAAAAGACAGACGAACGCCGCCGCCGGCAGCACCGCGCCGGTAAAGGTTCCGAGAACCATCGAGACGACACCGTAGACAAAGGCGACAAAAAAACCGATGCAGAGAAAGATCGTCATGCCGTTGCCTCCTTTGCCGTTGCCGTAATAAAGTCCGAAGCGTAAAGCGGCGTGATGTGCACGCCCGTCGCCGCCTGTGCGCGGGCCACGGTTTCCAGTACGACTTCGCTCGGCCGGGTGGTCAGGAGCAGCAGGCTGCGTTCGCGGTAGGCGTCGGAGCAGGCGACGGCCAGCAGGGCGTCGAGCGAGCAGCATTCGCCGCTTTTTGCCGCGCCGAGGGCGTAGAGCAGATCCGACCAGCCCGCGCCGCGCCCGCCGTTGCTGTAAAAGCGCATGATTTCGCCGGAGAGAATGGCGTTGGTGCTCAGACGATACTCGGTATGACGGTCCTCCAGATATTCGCAGATCGTCCGCGCCATGGAGAAACAGAATTCCTGCCGCGCACGGTGCAGATCGAATTCTCCGTGGAATTCCAGATCAAGCGCGATCGCCACCGCGGGACGCCAGGTCGGGTCATATTCCTTGACCGTCAATTCGCCGCGCACGGCGGTCTGCTTCCAGCTGATCGAACGCAGAGGCTCACGCCCCGTATAGTCGCGATAGCCGCATACGGAGATGGGGTCCTCCAGAAGCCGCCGCATGGGCGAAAGCTCGTCGAGCGCGTTGGTAAAGGTGCGCGTAAAATCCTCGCGCTCCAGCCGCGCGGGGTAGATAACGATCGTTTCGCTGTTTTCACGCGGATAGCTGTACTCGCGAAAGCCCAGAAAATCGCCCGCGCGGAAGATCGCGTCGGAAAACTCATATGCACCGCGCGCCGGGAGACTCGCCCGCAGCGAGCGCCGCACGCGCTGTCGTCCACGCAACAGTACGGTACTTGTGTAGAGACGGTAGTCGCCTGCATATTGCCGCACGGCAAACTGCTCCGCCTCATGGATTTCCATACGCTGCGGAAAATGCTCCTCGACGCGCAGAACGGGCGAGCGCCGCCGCGACAGATTTGTCACGGTACTGTAGAGCGTAAACGTCTCGCCCGGCTCACAGGCCGCAACGGACGGCGCGCAGCGGTATCTCAACCCGCCGTTGCGCTTTGCGCGACGCAGCGACAGGATCTGCGCCACAGCGCCCGCCGCCAGAACGATGAAGAAGAACCAGATCATCCGCGCGCCTCGGTCGGAACGGAGACCTGCGCCAGAAGCGATGCAAAAATCTCCGAAGCTTCTGCGGAGTGAACGCTCGTGCGGTAGTGAAGCCGATGAGTCAGCACATAGGGCGCAAGGAACTGGACGTCCTCCGGGAGCACGAAGCTCCTGCCGTGGAAGGCCGCCCAGGCCCGCGCCGTTTTGCACAGCGCAATGGTGCCGCGCGGGGAGGCGCCGATGCGGATGCGCTCGTCGCTGCGCGTTTTCTCGATGAGCCGCATAAGATAATCCAGAACCGTTTCGCTCAGCTCGATCTCGTCCAGCCGCTCCCGCAGAGCAAGCGTTTCCTGCTCGGTGACGCACGGCTCAATACGCCCGACGATGTCCGCCGTGTCGCGGCGCAGAGCGACCTGCATCTCCGCCTCGCGGGGCATATAGCCGAGCGACAGGCGCATCATGAAGCGATCCATCTGCGCTTCGGGAAGCGGGAAGGTGCCGTAGGATTCGATGGGGTTTTGCGTGGCGGCGACCATAAATGCGCCGGCCAGCGGGTGCGTCACGCCGTCAACGGAAATCTGACCCTCCGCCATTGCTTCGAGCAGGCTGGACTGCGTGCGCGGCGTGGCGCGGTTGATTTCGTCGGCAAGAACCATATTGGCAAACAGCGGGCCGGGGCGGAATTCAAACTCGCCCTGCTTGAGATTGTAAAAATTGATGCCGGTGATGTCGCTCGGCGTTACGTCGGGCGTAAACTGAATGCGGCGGAAGCTGCCGCCCGTGGCGCGTGCGAAGGCGCGCAGCAGCATGGTTTTGCCTGTGCCGGGAACGTCCTCAAGCAGCACATGGCCGCCGCAGAGATAGCAGGCGGCGATCAGAGACAGCTCTTGCCGCTTTCCGAGAATCGCCTGCGAGCAGGCGTCTATGAGCCGGTCGTGCCAGGAAACGAAGCGATTGGAATCCATAGTTTACCCTCCGATGTCTTTTTTTCGATTATAACACGCCAAAGGAGAAATGTAAATGAGCTTTTCTGCGAAACGGGACGAAAAATTCCTTGCAATTCGAAGGAAAAAATGCTATTGTTTAGATGGAAAAGAATCCGCAGCATGAACTTTGAACAGGAGGTCTGACCCATGAAAAAAATTACCGGTTCCATTGTTGCGCTGGTCCGTCCCTTTACGTCCGACGGTTCCGTGGACTACGACCGTCTGCGTGCGCTCGTCGACTGGCATATCGAGCAGAAGACCGACGCGCTTCTGGTGCTCGGCACCACCGGCGAGACTGCCTCAACCACGCTTGAGGAGGATATCAAGACGCTTGAGTGCGTGCTTGACCGCGCCGCAGGCCGCGTCCCCGTCATTGCGGGCAGCGGCTCCAACTCCAGCGAGATGCAGAAGCATAAGTCCGTTGTATACTCTGCCATGGGCGCCGATGCACTCCTGTGTATCAGTCCGTACTATGTCAAAGCCAACGAGGAGGGTATGTACCGCCACTTTATGATGTCGGCGGATGCTGCCAGCGCTCCGATCATTCTTTATAACGTACCCGGCCGCACCGGCTGCCGCATCTCTCCGAATGCTGTGCGCCGCCTGTCGGAGCATCCGAACGTTATGGGCATCAAGGAAGCCAGCGGGGATATGTCTTACGCGATGCAGATTGCGCGCTACCTTTCCGACGACTTTGTGATGTATAGCGGCAACGATGACATTACCGTCCCGCTGATGTCCGTCGGCGCGATCGGCGTCATTTCCGTATGGGCGAATATCATGCCCCGCGAGGTACATGATATGACGGTCGATTTCCTCGAGGGCCGCCGCGAGCAGGCGCTTGCGCAGCAGCTTCGCTGCCTTGACCTGATCAACGGCCTGTTTATGGAGGTTAACCCCATTCCGGTCAAGGAGGCCATGAACCTGATGGGCCTTGAGGCCGGAACCTTCCGGATGCCGATGTATCCGATGGCGCCGGAAAACCGCGCCAGACTCGCACGGCTCATGCGTGAGGTCGGCTTGCCCGTAAAGGAGGGCGCAGACGAATGAGGCTGTTTCTCAGCGGCTACGGCAGGATGGGCAGGATGCTCGAAGAACTTGCCCTCGCCGCCGGCGACGAGATCGTCGGCTACGCCGATCTGAACTGTCCGGAGCGTTACGACGACGCTCCGGCGGCGCAGGTCTGCCTGGATTTTTCCGGGGTCGGTGCGCTGCCGCATCTGGAGCGCTATCTGACCCGCACCGGCGCGGCGCTTGTCAGCGGCACTACCGGCCTGACCGAGCCGGATTTCGACCGTCTGCACGCGCTTGCGCGGACGAATGCCGTGCTCTGGACGGCAAACTACAGCACCGGCATCGCCGTTCTGCGACGGATGCTGCGCGAGTATGCGTCCGTGCTTGTCGATTGGGATAAGGAAATCCTGGAGCTGCACCACAATCAGAAGGTCGATGCGCCCAGCGGTACGGCGAAGCAGCTTCTGTATGAGCTGGACCCGCAGGGGCAGGCGCTTGTCGTTCACGGCCGCGAGGGCCTGTGCGGTAAGCGCGGTAAAAACGAGATCGGGGTGTTTTCCCTGCGCGGCGGCACCGTTGCGGGAGAACACAGCGTGCTGTTCTTTGGACAGGACGAGTCGCTGGAGCTGACGCACAAGGCGACCAGCCGCCGCGTGTTTGCCGCGGGCGCACTGCGCGCGGCGCACGCCATCTGCGGCCGCGCTCCCGGCTTCTATTCTCTGGAGGAGATTATTTTTAACGCATAAAGAAGGATATACCATGGAAAAACGCAAACCCCGCACGCTGTCGGGCTTCATGGAGCTGCTCCCGGCGCCCCAGCAGAAATTTGAACGGATGCTGGAGATCCTGCGCCGCAGCTTCTCACTTTACGGCTTCACTCCCATCGATACTCCCGTCATCGAGGCAGCGGACATTCTGCTGGCCAAGGGCGGCGGCGAAACGGAAAAACAGATCTACCGCTTTCAGAAGGGCGATTCCGATCTGGCGCTGCGCTTCGACCATACCGTCCCGCTGGCGAAATATGTCGCGCTGCACGAAAACGAGCTGGCCTTTCCCTTCCGGCGCTACGCCATCGGCAAGGTTTACCGCGGCGAGCGCGCGCAGCGCGGCCGCTTCCGTGAGTTCTATCAGGCGGACATCGACATCATCGGTGACGGAAAGCTCTCCGTTATCAACGAGGCGGAGATCCCCGCCGTCATCTATCGCGTGTTCTCGGAATTCGGCCTGAAGCGCTTTTGCATCAGCGTCAACAACCGTAAGATCCTCAACGGCTTCTACGCCATGCTTGGCCTGACGGAGCAGTCGCAGGACATTATGCGCACCGTGGACAAGCTCGATAAGATCGGGTCGGATAAGGTTCGGGAGCTGCTGACGCAGGAGCTGTCGCTCCCCGGGCAAAGCGCGGATGAAATCCTGCGGTTCATTGCCATCCGCGGCACGAATGCCGAGGTGCTTGCCGCACTGGAGGGCTACCGCGGCAAAAACGAGACCTTCGATATCGGTCTCGACGAGCTGAGCACCGTGACGAAATATCTGGCGGAGTTCGGCGTGCCGCAGGAAAACTTTGCCGTCGATCTGACCATTGCACGCGGCCTGGATTACTACACCGGAACGGTCTACGAAACGCGCATGACCGAGCATCCGGAAATCGGCGCCATCTGCGCCGGCGGCCGCTATGACAATCTGGCGGAGTATTACTCTGAGCGCAGTCTGCCCGGCGTGGGCGTGGCCATCGGCCTGACGCGCCTGTTTTATGTGCTCGACGAGCAGGGAATGCTCAATCCGCAGCTTCCCACCGCGCCGGCCGACGCGCTGCTTCTGCCCATGACGACGGATCTTGCGCCTGCCGTTGCGTTGGCAACAAAGCTTCGCGCAGCGGGCATCCGCACGCAGCTTTATTGCGAAGAAAAGAAATTCAAGGCCAAGATGAGCTATGCCGACCGGCTTGGGATCCCCTATGTGGTTTTCCTGGGGGAGGACGAGATCGCGGCGGGCAAATGCTCCGTCAAGGCGCTGAAGACCGGCGAGCAGACGCTTTGCACGCCCGATAAAGCCGCTGCGCTGATCGCGGCGGGCGTCGCCGAAGCGCAGGCCGGAAAAGTAATCCTAGACTAAAGAGAGGGAATAATACCAATGATTCAGTCCAGAACCCATAATTGCGGCGAGCTGCGCCTGTCCGATGCAGGAAAGACCGTTACGCTCGCAGGCTGGTTGGAAAACGTCCGCGAGGTCGGCAGCAGCCTGGCCTTCGCCGTTCTACGTGATTTCTACGGCACCACGCAGCTTGTATTGGAGAGCGAGGAGATGCTGCGTGCCGTCAAGCCCGTCAACCGCGAATCCACAATCCAGATCACCGGCACGGTGCGCGAGCGTACCTCCAAGAACCCCAAGCAGCCTACCGGTGAGATCGAGGTCGTTCCGACCGAGCTGCGCGTGCTCGGCAAGTGCATCTACAACTCGCTGCCCTTTGAGATCAACCGCTCCCGCGAGGCGGACGAAAACGTGCGCCTGAAGTACCGCTATCTTGATTTGCGCAATCCCGAGGTCAAGCAGAATATCGTTCTGCGCTGCAACGTTGTCGCCGCCATCCGCAAGGCGATGATGGACCACGATTTCCTGGAGATCACCACACCCATCCTGACCGTCTCCAGCCCGGAGGGCGCGCGCGACTACCTCGTGCCCGCCAGAAAGCACCCCGGCAAGTTCTATGCCCTGCCGCAGGCACCGCAGCAGTTCAAGCAGCTTCTGATGACCTCCGGCTTCGACCGTTATTTCCAGATTGCTCCCTGCTTCCGCGACGAGGACGCGCGCGGCGACCGGAGCCCCGGCGAGTTCTATCAGCTCGATATGGAAATGGCTTTCGCCACGCAGGACGACGTATTCGCTGTTATTGAGGATGTTTTGCCGCCTGTTTTCGCGAAATACGGCAAGTATAACATTGCATCTTCTGCGCCCTTCCGCCGCATTGCCTACCGCGATGCGCTGGAGACCTACGGTTCGGACAAGCCCGACCTGCGCATTGATCTGGTGCTTCAGGACATGACCGCGCTCGTCAAGGGCAGCGAGTTTGCGCCCTTTGCCGAGGGGAATGTCGTCAAGGCCGTCGTCGTACCCGGCTGTGAGCTGACGCGCAAGCAGATCGACAAGCTCTGTGCGGATGTAGAAGTGCAGTCCGGCAGCAAGCCCTACTGGTTCAAGGTCGAGGCCGACGGCTCCTTTGCCGGCGGCGTGGCCAAGTTCCTTCAGCCGCACGCGCAGCAGATCACGGAGGCGCTCGGCCTGACGCCCGGCTGTCTCGTCGGCGTGGCCGCAGGGAAGCGCACCGCTGCAATCAAGACCGCGGGCGTGCTGCGCAGCAAGCTCGGCGCACTCGTGCCCGGCCATATGGACAGAGAACGCTATGAATTCTGCTGGGTTGTCGATTTCCCGATGTACGAGATCGGCGAGGAGAGCGGCGCGCTCGAGTTCTGCCACAATCCCTTCTCCATGCCCGGCGGCGGCGCCGAAACGCTGGACAGAGCCATCGAGGGCAAGCTCGATCCGCTGACCATCACCGCGCAGCAGTACGACCTTGTGTGCAACGGCGTGGAGCTGTCGTCCGGTGCGGTGCGGAACCATGATCCCGAGATCATGATCCGTGCTTTTGAGCTGGTCGGCCTCGGCGAGGAGGATGTCAAGGCAAAGTTCCCCGCCATGTATAATGCTTTCTGCTACGGTGCACCCCCCCACGCAGGAATTGCGCCCGGTATTGACCGCATTGTCATGCTGCTGGCAGGGGAAGAATCCATTCGCGAGATCATTCCTTTCCCGATGAACAAAAATGCGCAGGACGTCATGATGGGCGCTCCGTCCGTTGTTGATCAGAAGCAGCTCGATGACGTGCATATTCGGATTGCTCTGGATGACTGAACGGTGCGGCTTTGAGGCGTAACCGTCGAAAATGAGGTATCCCCTCCGGGATACCTCATTTTTTTGTCAGAACGTAGACCGCTTTTCCCGTTTGCTCGGCATTTTCACCGCTTTCCGAGAAAAACCGAGGTCTGCCTTGGACAAAGCGACAAAAACGCGGAAATGAATAAATATCCTGTTGACAATGAATAAATATTCGTGTATAGTGGGTCACATCAAATAGGTTGCGGATAAAAATCCGCAGCAGGAGGGAAAGAAACATGAAAAAGATCGTTAGTATTCTGCTGATGCTTTCACTGCTCGGCGCGCTGCTGGCAGGCTGCAAATCCGAGGAAAAGCCGGTTCTGACCGTGGCAACCTCACCGGACTTCGCACCGATGATTTTCTGCGATATGTCCAAATCCGGGCAGGAGCAGTATGTCGGCTTTGATGCGCTGCTGGCGCAGTATATCGCCGATGAATTGGGAATGGAGCTGAAGATCCTGCCGATGAGCTTTGACGCCTGCCCCGGTGCGGTTTCCAGCGGCAAAGCGACGCTGGCCATTTCCGGATTCTCGTGGATGCCGGAACGCGCCGAAAGCTACAACCTCTCGGATTATTACTTTGCGGGAGACAATGAAACCGAACAGGTGGTTGTCACGCTAAAGGAAAACAAAGACAAGTTTAAGACTGCCGAGGATTTTAACGGCATTCAGGTCGGCGCACAGAGCGCTTCGCTTCAGGAAACACTGTGCAAGGAGCAGCTTGCGGGAGCCACCATTGTTCCGGTGTCCGATCTTTCCACGGCACTCATGCAGCTCAAAAAGGGCGACTTCGATGCCGTTGCGCTGGCCAAGGGCCAGGCGGAGGTGTTCATGGCCAACGATGATGCCGTTGCGTTGTGTGATTTTGCCTTTACGGTCGATCCCAAATACGTCGGCAATGTGGTCATCCTGAAAAAGGGCGACGACGAGCTGACTGCGAAGGTCAACGCCATCCTTGCAAAGGCAAAAGATGCCGGACTTTATGAGACCTGGTATGCACAGGCACAGGTGCTTGCCGGTTCCAAAACGGCAGCCGAGGTCGGCTATGACGAAAACGGCAATCCTGTACCTACGGAATCTGCGGGAGAATAAATATACATCGCCGGCGCATGAAAATGCGTCGGCGGATCGGAAAGGAGACCGGGCATGGACATTTCAACGGTCGTGCGGAATATCGGCAGACTCATCTCAAAATACTGGCAGGTATTTCTGTTTGAAGGCGTTGTCAACACACTGCTGCTGACTGCCATCGCCGTGCTTTTCGGCGCGATCCTGGGCAGCGTCGTGACGGCCATGAAATGCTCGCGCTTTCGCGCACTGCGCTTTCTGGCCGGGCTGCACATTGAGGTTCTGCGCGGCACGCCGATCCTGCTTCAGCTCACGGTCTTCTACTTCGTCGTGCCCGAGCTGCTGCCTTTTCTGAATCTGTCGGCATTTGCGTGGGTTGCCGTTGCGCTGAGTCTCAATTCCTCGGCCTATGTTTCCGAGGTGTTCCGCTCGGGCTTGCAGTCGGTTGACCGGGGGCAGAGCGAGGCCGCGCGAAGTCTCGGCATGAGCCGCGGGCAGACGCTGACCCGTATCGTTCTTCCGCAGGCCGTCAAAACGATCCTGCCCGCACTCGGCAATGAGTTTGTCACGATCCTGAAGGAGACTTCCCTTGCCTCGACCTTCTTCATCGGCGATCTGATGACGGTGTATAAGAAAATTAACGGCGCAACCTATCTGAATCTGGAGCCGCTGCTGATCGTCGGCGCATTGTATTTATGCCTGACGTATCCGTTGAGTCGGCTGGTCGCATGGGGAGAAAGGAGGCTGGCGCGTGGAGCACACTGAAATTCTCCGTGTCGAGGGACTTCACAAGCGTTTTGGAGCGCTTACGGTGCTGCGCGGTATCACCGAGAGCGTCAAAAACGGCGAGGCGGTGAGCATCATCGGCCCCTCCGGCGGCGGCAAAAGTACGTTTTTGCGCTGCCTGAATCTGCTGGAAATACCGGATGAGGGGCGCGTGTTCTTTGACGGTACGGAGCTGACCGCCAAGGACGCGAAGCTCGACGAGATCCGGCAGCATATGGGGATGGTGTTTCAACACTTCAATGTGTTTCCGCACCTGTCCGTACTGCGCAACGTGACGTTGGCGCCCATACTGGTAAAAAAACGCAGCCGCGAGGAGGCGGAGGCGCAGGCGCGGCAACTTCTTGCGCGTGTCGGGCTGTCGGATAAGTCAGACGAGCTGCCGGGCCGCCTCTCCGGCGGGCAAAAGCAGCGTTTGGCGATTGTCCGCGCACTGGCGATGGAGCCGCGTGTGATGCTGTTTGACGAGCCGACCAGCGCGCTTGATCCCGAGATGGTCGGCGAGGTACTGGAGGTCATCCGCGAATTGGTTGCAGACGGCATGACGAGTGTGATTGTTACGCACGAGATGCGGTTTGCGCGCGAGATTTCCGACCGTGTATTATTTATGGACGGCGGTGTGATTGCCGAACAGGGCACGCCCGAGCAGATCTTTGCCGACCCGCAAAGCCCCAGACTGCAGGATTTTCTGAAAAAGGTTTTATGATCGAACAGTATAAAGCTGCCCCGCGTGCATTGCACGCGGGGCAGCTCCGTCGCTTTACGACGTTTTTCAGATTTCCATGATTACGGGCAGAATCATGGGGTTTCGCTTTGTGTTTTTGAACAGGAACTGGCTCAGATCATGCTTGATGGTGGATTTGATGGTAGCCCAGTCGGAGATGTGCTTGCTGCGGCATTGTTCCAGAGAGCGCGTGGCGACCATTTTCATCGCCTCCATCAGATCGTCATTGTCCTTCATATACACGAAGCCGCGGGTGATGATATCCGGTCCGGAGAGCACCGAGCCGTCTTCACTCGAAAGATTGACGCACACGACGATCATACCATCCTGTGCCAGATGCTTGCGGTCGCGCAACACCACGCTGCCTACGTCGCCTACACCTGCGCCGTCGACGAGCACCTTGCCCGCCGGGACGGTGCCGGCCAGCTTGCAGCTCTTCGGCGTACACTCGATAACGCGGCCGATGTCTGCAATCAGAATGTTCTTCGGCGGCATTCCCATCTGCCGTGCCAGAGCGGCGTGCTTTTGCAGGTGGCGCTGCTCGCCGTGCAGGGGGATGAAGAAACGCGGGCGTGTCAGCGCATGAATGAGCTTCAGCTCCTCCTGACAGGCGTGGCCGGAGACGTGCAGACCCTCGGATTTGTCGTAGACCACATCTGCACCCTTACGGTAAAGCTCGTTGACGATGCGTGAAATTGCTTTTTCGTTGCCGGGGATGGCCGAGGCGGAAATAATGACCTTGTCGCCCGGCTGGATCTCCACCTGCCGGTGACTGGAAAACGCCATACGGTACAGTGCGGACATATCCTCGCCCTGCGAACCGGTGGAGACGATAACGATCTTTTCCTTCGGCAGGGATTTGATCTGGTTGATGTCCACCAGAACACCCTCCGGCAGGTCAAGATAGCCCAGCTCCGTAGCGACCTTGAGAATGTTCTCCATGCTCCGGCCGGTCACGGCGACTTTACGCCCGTGACGGTGTGCAATGGCGATGATCGAGCGGATACGGTGCATATTCGAGGCGAAGGTCGTGACAATAATGCGCTCGCGGCAGCCCTTGAAGTGCCGGTCGAAGCCCTCGGCCACGACGGATTCGGAGGGTGTATAGCCCGGCCGTTCGACGTTGGTCGAGTCGCACAGCAGCGCATAGATGCCCTCGCGCCCGAGGTCGCCCAGACGTGTCAGGTCGGTAATGCCGTCCTCGGCGGTTGCGTCGATTTTGAAGTCGCCCGTCATCACCACGGTACCGACCGGGGTGCGGATGGCAAACGCCACCGCGTCGGCAATGGAATGGTTGACGTGGATGAACTCAACCGAGAAGCAGCCGACCTTTACGACGTCGCCGGGCTTCTGCGTGACGAGCTTGACCTGCTTGAGAAGATTGTGCTCTTCGAGCTTGAGCTTGACCAGACCGAGGGTAAGCGGCGTGGCATAGACAGGCGCCTTGACCGCCTGAAGCACATAGGGCAGGGCGCCGATGTGGTCCTCATGCCCGTGCGTGATAAAATAGCCGCGCAGCTTCTGCTGATTTTTGGCCAGATATGTGACGTCCGGGATCACAAGATCCACGCCGTACATATCGTCCTCCGGGAAGCCAAGACCGCAGTCGACAACGATCAGGTCGTTGCCGTATTCCAGCGCGGTCATGTTTTTTCCGATCTCATTGAGGCCGCCGAGGGGAATGATTTTCAGTTTTTCTGCCAAATAATAAAACTCCTTTTTGTTGTAAGTATCCTATCTTCAGCGGCGCGGAGCCGCTTCTATCCTTGCCCGTTACTGCTTATTATAGCACGGTTTTTTGCAGAAGTACACATTTTTTTCAAAACAAGAAAAAACAGGGAAGAAAACAGTAGCAAAACGCGCGGGAATTTGCTATAATTGATAAAATAGAACGGGTCTATCCTGCTATGGAAAGGACGGGACGGGAATGAATAAAAAAATGCGGCGTCTGCTCCAGCCGAGCATGGCCGTTTACTTCGTCATTCTTCTGCTGTTTGTGGGCGCGGCCTTTGCCGTGCGCAGCTACTGGCTGGCGGGCATCGAGGCGGCGGTCACGGCGGCCTGCCTTGCGGGCTACCGCTGGCGCGAGGCGCGCCGCCGCAAGGCGATCAACGACTATGTTCTGGCGACGAACGAGATGATGAACCGCACCTCCGGCGGAGAGGTGCCGTTTCCCGTCGCCATGTTGCGGCCGGGTGACGGCGAGCTGATCTGGTACAACAAGCCCTTTGAGGAGCTGACGGAGCTGGCCGATCGTGCGCAGATACGGAGCTTCTGCGAGCTGTTTCCGGATTTTCCGCTTGACTGGCTGAGCGCCGGAAAACAGGCTGCGCCGGAGGAGCTGCGCTATCACGGCCGACGGTTCCGTGTGAGCGGGAGCCCCGTGCGCGACGCTTCGGCGGGAGAGCCGATGGCGATGCTTTATTTTCAGGATCTGACCGAGCTTTTGCAGGTGCGCGACGAATACATCCGTTCGCGCCCGATGGTGGCCATTGTGCTGATCGACAATTACGAGGAGCTGACGAACAATCTGCCGGATGCGACCATCTCCGCGCTCAATGCACAGCTCAATACCTTCATCAACGAATGGGCCGACCGCTACGGCGGCCTGCTGCGCCGGCTGGAACGCAACCGCTATCTTCTGCTGCTGGAGGCGAAGGCGCTTGCGCCCATTGCCGAGGAGAAGTTTTCCCTGCTTGAATCCATCCGTACCGTGACGAACCCGGCGGGCGTGGCGGCGACGGTGTCCATCGGCATCGGCAAGGACGGCGTAGACTTCCGCGAGGACTATGATTTTGCGGCGCTGTCCATTGAAATGTCGCTCTCGCGCGGCGGCGATCAGGCCGTCGTCAAGGATCGCTACGATTTTGCTTTCTTCGGCGGACGGATTCAGCAGAATGAGCGCCGCACAAAGGTCAAGTCCCGCGTGATGGCCTCGTCGCTGTCCGAGCTGATCGCGCAGTCCGGACAGGTGTTCATCATGGGTCACAAGATGGCGGATCTGGACGCCGTGGGCGCCGCCGTGGGCGTGTGCTGTCTGTGCCGTAAAAAAGGAAAGACGGCGCATATTGTCATCGACCTGCAGCGCAACGCTTCGGCGTCGCTGATCAGCCTGCTGCGGCAGATGCCCGAGTATGCCGAGACCTTCGTGTCCGATCAGGAAGCGCTGCTTGCCGCCAATCCCAACAGCCTTCTGGTCGTGGTCGATACGAACCGGCCGGATCAGGTGGAGTGTAAATCGCTTCTGGAGGCTGTCCGTCGCGTTGTGGTGATCGATCATCACCGCCGTGCCGCCGATTATATCGAGCAGCCCGTGCTGAGCCTGCACGAGACGTCGGCCTCCTCCGCCTCGGAACTGGTCACGGAGCTTTTGCAGTATTCCGTCGAGCCGACCGACATTCTGCCGAACGAGGCCGCCGCGCTTCTGGCGGGCATCGTGCTCGATACGAAAAACTTCAGTCTGCATACCGGCAGCCGTACCTTTGAAGCGGCGGCCTTCCTGCGGCGCATCGGTGCGGATACCGTGGAGGTCAAAAAGCTGTTCCAGAACGATCTGTCCGCTACGGTTGCGCGCTTCCGCATTGTGCAGACTGCGCGGCTCTACCGCGCCAATATTGCCATCGCCGCGCTGGACTACACCGTGACGCGCACGCTGGCCGCACAGGCGGCCGACGAGCTGCTGAATATCTCCGGCGTGGAGGCGTCGTTTGTCCTGTATCCGCAGGACGGCCAGGTCAATATCTCCGCGCGCTCCATCGGCGACGCAAACGTGCAGATCATCCTTGAGCCGCTCGGCGGCGGCGGAAACGCCGCTACGGCGGGCGCACAGATGAAGAACACCACCGTGCCCGCCGCCTATGACGCGCTCATCACTTCCATCAACAAATATTACAACTGACAGGAGGAAATACCATGAAGGTGATTTTATTGCAGGACGTCCGCGGAAAGGGCAAGCGCGGCCAGATGCTTGAGGTTTCGGATGGCTATGCCCGCAACTTTATGCTTCCGCGTAAGCTCGCCGTTGAGGCGACTCCCGATGCCGTCAATACCATGAATATGACCGACAAGGCCAACGCCGAAAAGCGTCAGCGTGAGCGCGAGGAGGCCTTTGCGGTGGCGAAGAGGCTCAAGGAGCTGACCGTGACCGTGACCGCCAAGGGCGGCGGTGCGGGACGTCTGTTCGGCTCCGTTACCACGCAGGAGATTGCCGATGCGCTGCGTGCGCAGACCGGTATCGAGCTGGATAAGCGGAAGCTGGTGCTCGACGAGCCGATCAAAACCGTCGGCAGCTATACCGTTAAGTGCAAGCTCGGCTACGAAATCAACGCCGAGCTGAAGATCGTTATCGAGGAGCAGTAAACGCCCCGGAAAGAACACAGAGGGGAGGAAAGACCTATGCCGACGGAGGATCTTCTGGCGCGGCAGGCGCCGCATTCGCTGGAAGCGGAGCAGGCCGTGCTCGGCTCCATGCTGATTGACAGCCGATGCGTCAACGAAGTCGTCGGGCTGCTGCGCCCGGAGGATTTTTATTTACAGACAAATCGCGAGATTTATGAAACCGTCTATGCGATGTTTGCCTACTCGCAGGTGATCGACCCCGTTACGGTGCTCGATAAAATGCGTGAGCGCGGTGTGTTCGACGAGCAAAGCTCCGCGAAATACGTTGCGCAGCTCATGGAGATCACCCCGACGGCGGCGAATGTTAAGCAATATGCGCAGATCGTTCATGATAAGGCCGTGCTGCGCAATCTTTCCGTTGCCGCCGCGGACATTACGGAAATGGTCTATGAGGGTGTCGGCAGCACGCAGGACATTCTGGAGGCGGCGGAAAAGAAGATTTTTGCGCTGCGCCGCGGCAATTCCAACGATTCGTTGGAGCACGTCGGTACCATCCTGCTCAAGGTCTTTGACCGCCTGAGCGAGCTGGCCGAATCCGGCAGCGAAATTCCCGGCCTTTCCACCGGTCTGCGCGATCTGGATCGCGCCATCAACGGGTTAAACAAGTCCGACCTGATCCTGCTTGCGGCCCGTCCGGGCATGGGAAAATCCGCCATGGCGCTGAATATGGCCATGAGTGTGGCGAAGAAGAATCCGAAGCGCACCGTAGCCGTTTTCTCGCTGGAAATGTCCAAGGCGCAGCTCGTTACCCGCCTGCTTGCAGGCGAGAGCTTTGTCGATCTCGGCAAGTTGACCACGGGACGCCTGAGCGAGGACGAATGGACGAAGATCGGCACGGCCGCCGCCGCTCTGGCACAGACCGATCTGCGCATTGACGATAATCCCAGCCTTTCCGTGGCGGAGATGAACGCCAAATGCCGCCGGATCGATGACCTTGCGATGGTCATCATTGACTATTTACAGCTTATGACCTCTGCAGGCGGCCGCAGCTACAGCGGCGAGAACCGTCAGCAGGTCGTTTCGGATATCTCCCGCAGCCTGAAAATTATGGCCAAGGAGCTGAATGTGCCGGTTTTGTGCCTGTCACAGCTCTCGCGTGCGAACGAAAGCCGCTCGGACAAACGCCCGATGCTTTCAGACCTGCGCGAATCCGGCGCAATCGAACAGGATGCGGACGAGGTGCTGTTCCTTTATCGCGAGGATTATTACAACAAGGACACCGAGAAGCAGAACATTGCCGAGTGCATCGTTGCCAAAAACCGTCACGGCGAAACGGGCACCGTCGAGCTGCAATGGCTGCCGCAGTTTACCACATATGCCGACCGAGAGTGGCGTCACAGTGAGGGCTGAGGTTCTGGCCTTCTGCCGGAAAAACGCGTTGTTTTCTCCCGGCGAGCGCGTTTGCTGCGCCGTTTCCGGCGGCGCGGACTCCGTGGCGCTGCTGACCGTGCTGCGCGAGCTGTCCGGCGAGCTGGAGCTCCGACTGACGGCGGCGCATTTCAATCACTGCCTGCGCGGAGAGGAGTCCGAGCGCGACGAGCGCTTTGTGCGTGCGCTGTGCGAAAGGCTGAATGTTCCTCTGACCGTCGGACGCGGCGACGTTGCCGCACTGACTGCGCGGAGCGGGCTGTCGACGGAGACGGCGGCACGCCGCCTGCGCTATGCGTTTTTCGACACACTGGACTGCGACCGCATCGCCACTGCGCACACTGCCGGGGATAATGCCGAGACGATGCTGCTCCAGCTCCTGCGCGGCGCGGGACTGCGCGGTTTGAGCGGAATCCCCGCAGCGCGCGGGCGATTTGTTCGCCCGCTCTTGGGCGTTACCCGCGCGCAGCTTGAGGCGTATTTGCGCGAAAACGGGGAGACGTGGGTCGTGGATTCGACCAATCTTGACGACGCCTGCGCCCGAAACCGTCTGCGCCACCGCGTTATGCCGGAACTGGAGCGGCAGTCGCCGGGCTTTGCGGCCAGACTGACGCCGCGCTGCGCCGTGCTGCGTGAGGAGGATACATTCCTTGACGTGCAGGCGGCCGCGCTTTTGCAGTCGGAACCGGGCGGCGGCTGGGCCGTTGCGCCGATCTTAAACGCGCCGCCCGTGCTGCAGCGCCGCGCGCTGCGGCAGGCGCTTGCGACGGTCTACCCGCAGGACGTCTCGCTGGCGCATATCGAAGCGCTGCGTGCGCTTTTGGCAAATCCCAGCCCATCGGCGCGGCTTACGCTGCCCGGCGGCTTTCTTGCCGAGCGGCGCTACGACCGGTTTTTACTGACGCGGGCCGAAGTACGGCGCTTTTCGCCGCAGATGCTTTTGCTGCCCGGCGTGGTCGCTCTGGAAAGCGGCTGGACGGTACAATGCAAATTTGAAGAAAAACCGGAAAAAATCAGAAATTCCCCGTTTCTTTTTTCGCTGTCGTGTGCTATGATACGAGGAAAGACCGTGCTTTTGCGGCCGCGCCGCGCCGGCGACCGGCTGATGCTGGCAAACGGCTCGCACGCCACGGTAAAAAAGCTGTTCATTGACCGCAAGCTCCCCCGCGCGCTGCGCGACGCCCTGCCCGTTTTCGAGTGCGGCGGCGCGGTATTGGCGGCGGCCGGCCTCGGCGCAAGCCGGGATGCCCTGCCGGCGGAGGGACAGGCGGCGTGGATAATTTGTGTAACAGAGAAAGAGGAGATTCAACATGCACAATGACATTGCACGCATCCTTTTGACGGAGCAGCAGCTTCGTGACCGTATTGCCGAGCTGGGTAAGCAGCTCGCCGAGGATTATCAGGACAAGGAGCCGATTTTCATCGGAATCCTCAAGGGCGTTATCGTTTTCTTCGCCGACATGGTCCGTGCGACGCAGATCCCCTGCCAGTTTGATTTTATCGTCGCTTCGTCTTACGGCGCAGGTACCAGCACCAGCGGTACCGTGAAGATCCTGAAGGACGTGACCTGCGACATCAAAGGCCGCCATGTCGTCATTCTTGAGGATATTCTGGACACCGGCCTGACCCTGGAGTATGTTTGCCGCCATCTGAAGGAAATGCAGCCTGCTTCTCTGAAGATCTGCACCCTGCTCGATAAGCCCGAGCGCCGCAAGGTCAATGTGTTTGCCGACTACATCGGCTATACCATCCCGAATGAATTTGTCGTCGGCTTCGGTCTGGATTACGACGAGCGTTATCGCAACCTGCCCTATGTCGGTATCCTGAAGCCGGAGGTATATAACAAGTAAAAGGAGCTTTGCTTTGACAAAACGAAATAAGATTCTGTCTCTTCTTCTGTATGTGCTGATCGTTGCGGCCGTCCTGCTGCTGGTGTTTTCCGTGCTCAACCGGGATACCACGCCCCGCGTTTCCTATTCGCAGATGCGGGAGCTGTTCCTGAACGAGCAGGTGGAGTCCTTCAAGTGGGAGAACGGCCTGCTGACGCTTCAGCTCAACACGCCGCTCGACGGTGTGGATAAGGTCGCCCACGAGCTTGCCGATTACCGCACCTTCCGCGAGGATATGGATCCAATCATCAATGCGCTTCAGCAGAAGGGCGTGCTCAAGAGCTTCAACTACGTTCCGGTTTCCGAGACGCCGTGGTTCCTGCAGCTTTTGCCCTATGTGCTGCTCATCGGCCTCATGCTTGTCTTGATGTATGTGATGCTCTCGCGCGCCGCCGGAGGCGGCGGCAGCGGCATGGTCAAGTTCAGCCGCGCCAATATCCGCGTCGGCACGGGAGACCGCCGTTACCGCTTTGACGATGTGGCCGGAGCGGACGAGGAGAAGGCCGAGCTGGAGGAGATCGTTGATTTCCTGCGAAATCCGGACAAATACCGCGCCATCGGTGCGAAGATCCCGCGCGGCGTGCTGCTCTCCGGCCCTCCGGGCACCGGTAAAACGCTGCTTGCCAAGGCCGTTGCGGGAGAGGCGAATGTGCAGTTCCTGTCGATTTCCGGCTCGGATTTCCTGGAGCTGTATGTCGGCGTCGGCGCCAGCCGTGTGCGCGACCTGTTTGAACAGGCCAAGCGCGTTGCGCCCGCCATCGTGTTTATCGACGAGATCGATGCCGTCGGCCGTCGCCGCGGCGCGGGTTTGGGCGGCGGAAACGACGAGCGTGAGCAGACGCTCAACCAGCTTCTGGTGGAAATGGACGGCTTTGCGCCCAACGACGGCGTGATCGTTATGGCCGCCACGAACCGCCCCGATGTGCTTGATCCGGCGCTGCTGCGTCCCGGTCGCTTTGACCGGCGCGTTTATGTCAGTATGCCGGACGCGAAGGGCCGTGAGGCGATCCTCCGTGTCCATGCACGCAATAAGAAGCTGGCGGAGGATGTTGACCTCAAGGTCCTTGCCAATGCGACTGCCGGCTTTACCGGCGCGGATCTGGAAAACCTTCTGAATGAGGCCGCGCTGCTGTCCGTGCGGCACGACGAGCAGTTTATCCGCATGGAAACGGTCGAAGAGGCGATCCTGAAGGTTGTTGCGGGCCCCGAAAAGCGCAGCCTCACCCAGCTCGCGCATGATCTGCGCGTTACCGCCTATCACGAAGCGGGACACGCCGTCGCCACCTACCATCTGCCCACACAGGATCCGGTCAGTCAGATTACCATTGTACCGCGCGGAAACGCATTGGGAATGACCATTTCCTTCCCGGAGCAGGACCGTACGCATTATACGCGCAACGAGATGCGGGAGTCGCTGGTTATGCTGCTCGGCGGGCGCGTTGCCGAGGCGTTGGAGTTCGACGATGTCAGCTCCGGTGCGTCGAACGACCTTCAGCGTGCCAGCCGGATTGCCTATAATATGGTTGCCCGCTATGGTATGAGCGAACGGCTCGGTGCGGTGAGCTATGACGACGGCGATGAGATTTTTGTCGGCCGCGACTATGAGCGCACGCGCTCCTATTCCGAGCGCGTCGCCGGCGAGATCGATGCCGAGCGCAAGCGCCTGATCGACGCGGCGTATGCCGAGTGCGAGGATATTTTGCGCGGCGATTACGACAAGCTGCGTCAGGTTGCGGAGTATCTGATTGTCCATGAGACAATGAGCCGCAGCCAGTTTGAGGCCGTAATGCGCGGCGAGCCCGTGCCCGGGCAGACGGAGCCGCTGCTGCATGAGCAGACCTCCGAAACGCCGCATGACGGCGAATAACGATTATTCCAAAACGCTCCAAGCGACTCGGCTTGGAGCGTTTTCGGCAACGATCGTCCACAGAGAAAAAGCAGAATTTGCAGAAAGGATCGAAGTATGAGCGGAATTTTGTTTACGGGCTTTGCGCCCTTCGGGTCGGATACGGTGAACGGCTCGTGGGAGGCGGTTCGTGCACTTCCCGACCGCATCGGGAATGTAACAGTCTACAAACGGGAGCTGCCGGTCGTCTACGACCGCGTGCGTGACTGCCTTACTGCCTTGCTTGACGAGCTGCGGCCACGGGCGGTCGTCTGCGTCGGGCAGGCGGCGGGACGCACTGCCGTTACGCCGGAGCTGGTGGCCGTCAACTGGCGCAGCGGCGCCATCGCCGACAATGACGGTATTCGCTACGACGGAGTACCGATCGATGCGGCCAAGCCTGCCGCGTACTTTTCTACGCTGCCCGTTCGCGCACTGACCGAGGCGCTGTGCGCCGAAGGGATTCCGGCTTATCTGAGCCTTTCGGCGGGCGGTTATGTGTGCAACAGCACGATGTACCATCTGCTGGATCTGCTTCGCGACCATCCGGAGATCCCGGCGGGCTTTGTCCATGTGCCCTATCTCAGTACGCAGGCCGCACAGCGGCCGAATGTCGCCTCGCTCCCGCTTGCGACCGTCACGGCGGCGCTGGAATGCATCGCGCGGCGGCTCTGCGCGGCGGAGACCTGAGCGCAAGGGAGGATTGTCCGATGACGAATCTCTATGATTATCTCACATGGCGCGGTGATCTGTCCTTTGAGGCCGATCCCGTGAACGCGGTGGACGGCGTGATTTTTGCGCGGCTGGCCTATCTCCCGATAGAAAAAACGAATTTCACCGGAGGGACGCTCACGCAGGCTGCGGAGGCGCTGCTTGCCCTTCCGGGGATTGATTCGCTGGTCTGGCAGCCGGAGGATTTGCATTTGCTGCGTGAGCTGTGCAAAACCGTCCGTTTTGCTGCGCTGCCGGTGGAACGCTTCGAAAGCCGCATGGATGAAAGAACACAGTTTTTTGCCATGACGCTTCGCACGGGTCCGCAGGAGCGCTTTCTTGCCTTCCGCGGCACGGATGATTCCCTTGTCGGCTGGGAGGAGGATCTGAATATGGGCTTTACCTGCCCGGTCCCGGCGCAGAGCATGGCGGCGGCCTATCTGTGCGCGGAGTCTGCGCAGGGGATGTTACGCCTTGGCGGGCATTCCAAGGGCGGCAATCTGGCGGTTTACGCCTCGGCCTTCAGTCCGGAGACCGTGCAGTCACGCATTGTGCGGATTTATAACTACGACGGCCCCGGCTTTGACGATCCCGTGCTTGCGCAAACGGGCTACCGCCGTATTTGCGGGCGGATCGTCAGCTTTATCCCGCAGTCGTCGGTGGTCGGACGCCTGTTCGGTCATCCGGAGCGCTGCCTGATCGTACATAGCGAGCGTATGGGCGGCGTATCGCAGCATAACATTTATAACTGGGAGGTCGTCGGCAAACGCTTTGCCACGCTGGAGGCGCTGACCAACAGCAGCCGCTTCATTGACTCGACGGTCAAGTCGTGGCTGGCGGCGATGGACGCGCAGCAGCGTGCGCAGCTTGTGGAGGTGGTCTACCGCGTTCTGACCGAGACGAATGCAACAAGCGTGCGCGAGCTGGAGGAGAATCCGTTCGGCAGCGCAAAGAATATTGTCCGGACGCTGCGCAGTCTGGACGAGCCGACACGCAGGGGCGTGTCACAGCTTCTGTCGCAGCTTGCCAAAAGCGCCAGAAGCGGCTGGAGCGACCGCAAGCAGCGCCCGCCTGAGGGCGGAGAGGCGGATTCGACGCCGGAAAAAGCAAAACAGTGATCGAGAGCGGGCCGCCCCTTTGGGGCGGCCTGTTTTCGGTCGATACGGTACGATCTGCCATTGCGAGGGGCGGAACGACGCGGCGTCCTTCCCCCATGCCATTGCGAGGGGCGGAACGACGCGGCGTCCTTCCCCCATGTCATTGTGAGGAGCGAAGCGACGCGGCGTCCTTCCCCCGTGTCATTGCGAGGAGGGCGCAGCCCGACGTGGCAATCTGACGCAGAGTCTTACAGAAGATTGCCACGACTTGCTGGTGCAAGTCCCGCAATGACAGGCGTCGGTACACGAGATTGCCACGGGCGGCAGAGCCGCCCTCGCAATGACATATCGTTCCTGCGACCGTCGCAATGACATTCCGTTGCGGCGGCAAATGCAAAGCGCCCGGCAAAGCCGGGCGCCCGCGCGGGGATGAAGCTATTAAAAAGAGTTCCGAGTAGGTGAGATCTATTATGCGTTGCTCTCTTCCGTGTTACCGCTGGCTGCAGCGGTGGAAGCGGCAGCTGTCGATTCATAGATACTGGGCCAGGTGACAGTGCTGGCGTCGGAATCCTCTGAGTAGCCTGTCAGTACAGTGTATCCGTTGCCGGTGAGCTTACTTGCTTCCGGCATAGACTCACCCGCAGGAGCCTCTGCATAGAACTGACCGTCCTTTACCAGATAGACATATGTGCCGTCGATTACGATGTAGGCCTTTTCTACATTGGCGAATGTTTGCGCATTGGCGACTGTGTACTTTGTCCAGAGGTTACGGGCTGCCTGCAGAGCCTTCGACTCCTTAGCGCTGTTAATCACACCCGTAAACGTCGGAATCAGCACTGCGGCGAGGATCGCGATGACGGCGATGACGATGACGAGCTCTACGATGGTAAAGCCCTTTTTGCGATGGTTTTTCATGTTGGTACTCTCCTTAGAAATAGTCTGCCGGCTCGACCCGAATCCGATCGGCCGGTGATGGCTCTATTCTAGCAGGAAAATTTTTGTTTGTCAAGCACAAATATCAAAATGATAATGCAATATCCTTTCGGTTATCATATGATACGGGCACGAAAGGGGTGCATGACGATGATCGCTGACCGGATCAGTGCGCTTCGTGCGCAGCACAATATGACGCAGACCGAGCTTGCCAAACGTCTCGGCCTGACGCGCTCGGGCGTGAACGCGTGGGAA
The DNA here is from genome assembly GCA_934645175.1 of uncultured Oscillospiraceae bacterium. Classification (GTDB taxonomy): domain Bacteria; phylum Bacillota; class Clostridia; order Oscillospirales; family Oscillospiraceae; genus JAZOXB01. The sequence continues at coordinate 20,137 of CAKUDE010000007.1, read as the reverse complement.
ATGGGAATTTCCGTTCCCTCAACGCAGTATATCGTGGAGCTTGCGACACTGTTCGGCGTTTCAACGGATTTTTTGCTCGGGCTTTCCTCCGAAGCTACGCTCAGCGTTGCCGGTCTGACGGAGCAGGACGTGCTGCTCGTCTCTGCGGTCGTCGCACACCTGCGGCAAAAGAATCAGCATCAGGAATAGAAAAGCAAAGGGACTGCCTCAAAATGAGACAGTCCTTTTTGACAAAGCGGCTTTGCCGCCCGTGGAACAATCTGTCATTGCGAGGCCACGCCAGTGGCCGTGGCAATCTCCTGTAAGCTCTTGCATCAGATTGCCGCGTCGCTCCGCTCCTCGCAATGACACGGGGAAGGGAAGACGCCGCGTCGGGCTGTGTGCATAAGAGCCGTGGAGGATTAGCCTTCGGCGGGCTCCTTCGGCAGATCACGCATGGTCAGACTGATGCGCTTGCGCTTTTCATCCACCTCCAGCACGCCGACACGGACGACGTCTCCGACGCGCACGACTTCGGAGGGATGCTTGATAAAGCGGTCACAGACGCGCGAAATGTGAACCAGTCCGTCCTGATGCACGCCGATGTCTACAAATACGCCGAAGTCAATCACGTTGCGCACCGTGCCGCGGAGCACCATGCCGGGCTTGAGATCCTTCAGCTCCAGAACGTCCGTGCGCAGCAGGGGAGGCGGCAGCTCATCGCGCGGGTCGCGGCCGGGCTTGCACAGCTCCTTTGCAATGTCGCGAAGTGTGGGAACACCGACTCCGCAGGCCTGCGCCGCCTTATCCGCGCCGAAGGCCTCCAGACGCTTCGGCAGCTCCGCCACGCCGCCTGCGGCGACGTCCGCAGTCGTATAGCCGCACAGCGACAGCAGCGTTTCTGCGGCGGCATAGGATTCCGGATGCACGCCGGTGCGGTCGAGAATCTGAGCGCTCTCCGGCACGCGCAGGAAGCCTGCCGCCTGCTCGTAGGCCTTCTGCCCAAGCTTCGGAACCTTCAGAACCTGTTTGCGGGCAGTAAACGCGCCGTTTTCCTCGCGGTAGAGGACGATATTCTTTGCGGTGGTTGCGTTCAATCCCGCAACACGGCGCAGCAGCGAGGGCGAGGCGGTATTCAGATCTACGCCGACGGCGTTCACGCAGTCTTCAACGACGCCGCCAAGCGCTTCATCGAGCCGCTTTTCCGGCACATCGTGCTGATACTGTCCGACACCGATGGCCTTGGGGTCAATCTTCACCAGCTCTGCCAGCGGATCCTGAAGCCGCCGCGCGATAGACACCGCGGAGCGCAGGTTGACATCGTACTGCGGGAATTCTTCCGCGGCCAGCGGTGAGGCGGAATAGACCGAGGCGCCCGCTTCGGAGACGATCATATACGACACGCCTTTTACCTGCGGCAGCAGCTCACATACGGCAGCCTCCGTTTCGCGTGAGGCCGTGCCGTTGCCGATGGCGATATGCTCCACGCCGTGGCGAACGATAAGTCGCTTGAGTGTGGCAATGGCCTCCTCGCGTTTGGCCTTGGAGAAGGTGGGGTAGACGACGGCGGTGTCGAGAACCTTACCGGTGGCGTCCACGACTGCAACCTTGCAGCCGTGGCTGTAGCCGGGATCCAGTCCCATTGTCACATGGCCGCGCACGGGCGGCTGCATGAGCAGCGGGCGCAGATTCAGAGCAAAGTTGTGAATCGCGCCTTCGTTGGCCGCATCGGTCAACGCCGTACGCAGCTCGCGTTCCATGCTGGGCGCGATCAGACGGTCGTAGGCGTCTTCGGCCGCGGCGCGGACGAATTCTGCCGCTCCGCCGCCGGGGATCAGCACCGCACGCCGCACGCAAACGAGCGCAGCGTCGCGATCCAACTCAATTGTAACCTTTAAAAACTCCTCGCGCTCGCCGCGATTAACGGCAAGCACCTGATAGCCCTGTACCTTGGCGACGGGCTGGCGGAAGTCGTAATACATCTGGTAAACGGAGGTCTCCTCCTGCTTGCCCTTAGCGGCGACGGAACGCAGAACGGCCTGCTTCTGCATCAATTCGCGCAGTCTCTTGCGGATTTCGGCATCGTCCGAGATCATCTCTGCCACGATGTCGGACGCGCCTGCCAGCGCTTCCTCGATGGTCTGTGCGCCGTCGGGACGCACATAATCCCGTGCAAGGCTCTCTGGGGCGGGCAGATCGCGGCTTTGGGCAAACAAAGCCAGCGCCAACGGCTCAAGCCCTTTTTCCTTGGCAACGGTTGCGCGTGTGCGGCGCTTGGGCTTATAGGGGCGGTAGAGGTCCTCCAGCTCCGAAAGCGTTGCGGCGGCCTCGATGGCCGCATCCAGCTCCGACGTCAGCTTCTCCTGCGCGTCGATCGAGCGGCGGATCTCGTCGCGCCGCTGCGCCAGATTGCGCAGATATTGCAGCCGATCGGCGAGCGCGCGCAGAGTGGTGTCGTCCATTGCGCCATGCAGCTCCTTACGGTAGCGTGCGATGAAGGGGATGGTGTTGCCCTCGTCGAGCAGGGTCACGACATTTTCAACATAGGTTTGCGGCTGCTTCAGCTCTTCGGCCAGCAGCGCGATCAGCTTATCCATGATGTACTCCTTCGGTGATTTCTGGGCGTTATTATAGCGCAGACAAGGGGAAAGCACAAGCGGAAAATTCCCGACCCACTTCGCGATTTTTTGCTATTTCCCGTATATTTCCCAATATGTTGTGGCGGGAAATTGGAAAAATCGCAATTTCTTGTGGTATGGCGCCCGATTTCGAGCGATTTCGCAGCGCGGCGCGCTACAATAGAGAGCGGGGAGAACACTATGGAAAGGAGGCGCTTGCCCCATGCGCAGAAACAGAGGGCTGCTGGAGAACGGACGGATCCAGTATTTGCCCATCGAGCAGATCCGTCCAAACCCGGCGCAGCCGCGCAAGATTTTTGAACCGGAGGCGTTGCGTGAGCTTGCCGCGAGCATCGAACGCTACGGAATTTTGCAGCCGCTGACCGTTCGCCGCAGCGGCGGAGAATACGAGCTGGTCGCCGGAGAGCGGCGGCTGCGCGCCGCAAAGCTTGCCGGCTGTACGGAGGTGCCGTGCATTTTCCTTTCGGTGGACGATGCACAGTCCGGCATGGTTGCGCTGGTGGAGAACCTTCAGCGGCGCGACCTGGATTACATCGAGGAGGCCGAGGGTCTGCTGCGGCTCATGCGCCTGTATGGGCTGAATCAGGAGCAGACGGCCGAGCGTGTCGGCAAGAGCCAGAGCGCCGTGGCCAATAAGCTGCGTCTGCTGCGGTTGAGTCCGGCGGTGTTGGCGAAGCTGCGGGAGCATCATTTATCCGAACGACACGCGCGGGCACTGCTTAAGCTGCCGACGGAGGACGACCGGCTCTTTGTGCTCAGCGTAATCGCCAAGGAGCAGATGAACGTAGCCAAAACGGAGGAATTCATTGATGCTTTCCTGGAGAAGAAACGCACGCAGGAGCCGAAGCGCGGCCTGCGCAAGCTGATTGTGCGCGATGTGCGGCTGTTTCTCAACAGCGTCAACCATTCGCTGACGTTGGTGCGCAGCGCGGGCATCAACGCCGTGGCTTCGCAGGAGGAGACGGAGCAGGAGATCGTCCTGACCATCCGCCTGCCGAAACGCGCGGGCTGAAAAAAGCTCCCGAAGCGCTCTGAAATGCGCCTCGGGAGTAGTTTTTTATTTTTCGCGGAACAAAAGCAGTGAGAACCACGTCACAATGTTGTTCCCGTACTGGTATTCGATGCCGAAGCGTTCGGCCAGAGCGGTCACGACGATACCGTGACTCTCCACACAGGGGAACATCCGCTCCGGGTGGCGGCAGGGGGCGTTCGGGTAGCTGCACTCGCCGCAGATAGCGCACGATTCCGTGGAAAGCCCCATGACCTCCAGCCCCTGCGCACGCAGCAGCTCGGCGACCCGGCGCGTCAACTCCTCGTGCGGGTAGCGCAGCGGGAGCGTCTTGGATAGGTCGGCAATATCGTCCGTTTCGGCGAGGCTGGCAATCAGCAGCGCGTCGGTGTAGCCCATGCAGCGGGCGCGGCACTCGTCCACCGTGCCCACGGCGGGCGGACAGGCCCAGCTTTTGCCGTAGCGCGGGCACTCGGTCCGGCAGACGACACGGATGCGTTCGGAAAAGTCCAGCACATCCGTTTTGAAGAATTCATATTGGACGATGGGCAGCTCGGAGAGCTGCGCCTCCAGCAGTGCGCGATTCAAGACTGTCCCTCCTTGAGATACAGCAGATCATGCGCCACGGTGCGGTAGAACAGACGGCGAATCTGCTCGGGCTCCTTCGTCTGCCCAAGCACCCACATCAGCTTGGCGACGGCCGCTTCGGTGGTCATGTCGTAGGCCTCCAGCAGACGCAGATCATGCTTGAGGTGGAAGCCGACATCATAGACGGCAAGATTGCTGCCTTCATTGGGCACCTGCGTGGTCATGACGACGGTCTTATCCCGCTCAATGGCGCCGCGGATCACGTCAAAAAAGCCGCTTCCCTGATACGATGGCAGACCGCCGACGCCGTAGCTTTCGATGATCACCGCGTCGTTATGGTCGAGTAGGTACGACAAAAGGCCGCAAGGGGTGCCGGGGATCATCTTCAACAGGCCGACCTTGTCGTCGAGCCGGTCATAGAAAACCGGGCGCTCCGATGCCTCCGGCCGGATGTATTCCAGCAGACGGCCGTTTTGCAGCACGCCGAGCGGAGGATAATTGATGCTGGCAAAGGCCTGCAGACTGGTTGTGTGCGTCTTTCTGGCGCGGGTTCCGAGGATAACACGGCCGTTAAAGACCAGCACGACGCCCGCCATATCCGAAACGGCGCAGCGAAAAGCATCGGCGAGATTTGCCTTGGAATCGGTATTTTCAAACAAAATGGGCTTCTGGGCGCCGGTCAGCACGATGGGCTTGCCGGACTCCTGAATGAGATACGACAGCGCCGCGGCCGTGTAGGCCATGGTATCCGTGCCATGCGAAATGACAAAGCCGTCAAAATCGTCGAAGCTCTCGCGGATGGCCCTTGCAATGGTCAGCCAGTGCTGCGGAGTGATATTTGTGGAATCGATGGAGAAAAGCTGCCGGCAGGTCACGTCGCAGAGCTGCGAGATCTCCGGCACGTTCTGCACGAGCTGCTCCGAGGTAAGCTGCGGCGCGAGGCCGCTGTCGGTCAGACCGGAGGCGATGGTGCCGCCGGTGCCGAGCATCAGAACTTTTTTCAAGGCAAAAGCTCCTTCCCTTTGTGTCCGATTGTCTTCCTATCATAGCATAAACCCCGCATTTTCGCAATGGGCGATTGACATTTTCCCCGCATTGTAATAAAATAAACCACAGGATTTTTCACCGAGGAGGCAGCATCATGCTGAGCGTTGTCATTCCGGCATTTAATGAACAGGAAACCGTCCCGTCGGCAGCCGAGACCATTGCGTCCGTGCTGCGCGGGGCTTCCATTGCATATGAGCTTGTCTTTGTGGACGACGGCTCGCGCGATGCTACCTGGCAAGCCATCGTCGCCGCCCGCACGGCTGACCAATGCGTGCGCGGCGTGCGCTTTTCGCGCAATTTCGGGAAAGAAGCGGCAATTTTTGCCGGCCTGAGCCATGCGAAGGGCGATTGCGTCGCCGTGATCGACTGCGATTTGCAGCATCCGCCGGAGAAGCTTGTGGAGATGTATCGGCTGTGGCAGGGCGGCGCGCAGGTCGTTGAGGGCGTCAAGGCCGACCGCGGAAAGGAGTCGGCGGCGCACCGCTTTGCGGCACGGACCTTCTATTCCATGATCAGCCGCGCGACAAAGATCGATATGTCCCGTGCGTCGGACTTTAAGCTGCTTGACCGCAGAGCGGTGGACGTGCTTCTGACCATGCGTGAAAAGCGCGCCTTTTTCCGTGCGCTGTCGTCTTGGGTAGGATTTACCACTGCCGAGGTACCCTATGAGGTGCGTGAGCGTACCGCCGGGCATTCCAAATGGTCCACGAAGGCGCTGATCCGCTATGCGCTGTCGAACATTACCGCCTTCACGGCCATGCCGCTGCATCTTGTGACCGTTCTCGGTGTTGTGGCGCTGATTGTCTCAATCGTGATGGGCATTGTTGCGCTTGTGCAGAAGATCGCGGGTGTTGCGCTCGGCGGCTTTACGACCGTCATCATCCTGCTGCTGTTTATGGGCAGCCTGATTATGATCAGCCTCGGTATCATCGGCTATTATATCGGCAATATTTACGAGGAGATTAAGGATCGTCCGCGCTTTATCGTTGCGGAAACCTGTGAATGACTATGCGATTTGTATTTCTCGATCTGGACGACACGCTGCTTGATTTTGGCGCGGCGGAGCGCGTAGCTCTGGAAAAAGCGTTTCGTGCATTCGGCGTGGAGCCGACGGACGCGCTTCTGGCGCGTTATAAGGAGATCAACCGCGCTTATTGGGAAGCAATGGAGCGTGGCGAGATTACGCGCGGCGAGGTGCTGACGGGGCGTTTTGCGGCGCTTTTCGCGGAACGCGGACTTGCAATCGACCCGGTGCAGTGTAATGCGGTCTACGAAACGCATCTGGCCGTCGGCCACTGGTTTGTTGACGGCGCACCGGAGCTGCTGGAGTACCTGTTTCCGAAATATGAGCTGTATCTGGCCTCGAACGGCGTAGCACGCACACAGTATGCGCGGCTGGAGAGCGCGGATTTGTATCGCTGGTTCCGGCAGATCTTCATCTCCGAGACGACCGGCCATCACAAGCCGGAAAAGGCATATTTTGACTACTGCTTTGCTCGCATCGACGGCTTTGACCCGGAGCAGGCGATTATCGTCGGTGACAGCCTGAGCAGCGATATTCAGGGCGGCAAAAACGCCGGAATCCGAACCTGCTGGTTCAATCCTGCCGGAAAGCCCGGCCGTCCGGAGCTGAAACCGGACTATGAAATCCGTTCGCTTGCGGAGCTGCGGGCGATTCTGTGAAAAAATTTCGGAAAATGCAAAAAGAGGCTTGACTTTCCGAAGAAAATGCGTATAATAACATATGCGTTTCGGCGCAGACGGCATAGCGGGTTTGTGTAAAGGTAGCACACCGGACTCTGACTCCGTTTGTGAGGGTTCGAATCCTTCACCCGCTGCCAAAGCCCACCGTAATTCTGTTACGGTGGGCTTTTTATTTTCTAAGTCAGGAGGAAGTGCAATGGAGCTGTGGGATCTTTATGACGAAAACCGTGTGAAGCTGCACCGGACGATGGTGCGCGGCGATGCACAGCCGGAGGGCACATTTCGCCTTGTAGTACACGTTTGTGTGTTCAATTCCGGAGGAGAGCTTCTGATCCAGCAGCGCCAGCCCTTTAAGGCCGGGTGGTCCAATCTTTGGGATGTGTCGGCCGGGGGGAGCGCGATCGCCGGAGAAACGAGCGCGCAGGCAGCGCGGCGGGAGCTTTTCGAGGAGCTGGGCCTTTTGCTGCCGCCGGAGAAGTTCCAAACGGCGCTGACGGTGAATTTTGAGGGCGGATTTGACGATTTTTATCTGATCGAATGCGATGTGAACCCGTCGGAGCTGCGACTTCAGCCCGAAGAGGTTCAGGCAGCGTGCTGGGCCGATCGGGAGCGTGTCCTGCAGATGCTTGCGGACGGTTCGTTCCTCCCGCTTTCGCCGCATTTTGTGGAGCTGCTGTTTTTCATGCGCTGCGGCATGGGAATCCTGACAGCCTCGGACACCACACATACTACGGAGAAGTAAAACAGAGCGATGCAGTCCGTAAGGACTGCATCGCTTCCTGTTAATGCCCGCCGAACCAGTTCCAGGCGTGCCAGAATTGCAGCGTTCCGGCGGAGAGACTGCAGGCAATAAAGGCCAGAACAAATCCGACTGCAAATACGGCCAGAGCGATCAGTGCGGCTGCGCGTAGGCTGCGCTTTGTTTTCGGCAGAAACTGCGGTGCGACCGGCAGCGGAGGAAGGCTTGCGCCGCCGGAGGCGCCGGCCAACGCATTGCGGTGGAAGCGTCCATAGGCGCGGGCGAGCTGCCGCAGAAAAGCGGCGTAGTAGACGCATCCGACGATACCGAGCACGGCCAGCGCCGCGCAGGCAACCGCAAGGATCGCTGCGCAGCCGTAGGGAACGGTCGGGATTCCATACAGCTCCAGCCGTCCCAAAAGGCAGACGGCAACCACCGCAAACGACACGGACGCTACCGCCAAAACGACTTCCCATGCGGCAAGCAGTACATAAAGAAGCCCCGAAAACAAATCGGCGATACACAGCCCTGCAACGACCAACGGCTTGTGTCCGCCGTTCGGCACGGACGCGGCGGCTTCGCCGAATTGCGCAGCCAGCGTGACGGGGTTGCCCAGTCCGGCGGCAATTTCTTCCTCCGAGTAGCCGTCAGCCAGCTTAAAGGCAAAGTGCTGCTCATATTCCTCCATGATATCCGCCGCATCCGCGACATTTTTCTTGTGCAGCGCATCGGCAAGCTGCGTCATAAACTCATGCTTCGTCATTTTGTGTTTCCTCCAACAGATTTCTGACCGTCTGCGCAAATTTGAGATACTCTGCGCAGTCGCGGCGATAAGTTTCGCGTCCGAGTGTGGTGAGCCGGTAGTACTTGCGCGGCGGGCCGCCGCTTTCCTCCTGTAAATAGGTGGTCAGGAGACCGTCCGCCTTCAGCTTCCGCAAAATAGGGTAAACCGTTCCGTCGGCAATATCAATGTGCCGGGAGAGGTATTCGGAAATCTCGTAACCGTAGCGGTCGTGTTTGTGCAGCAGCGACAGCACGCAAAGCTCCAGCACGCCCTTTTTGTATTGCGTATTCATAGGCAACTCCTTTCTCAAATATCTACTACTAGATTATAATCACTAGTGTGAAAATGTCAAGCCCTTTTTTCAAAAATTTTCGGCGAAGGGGCTTGCCGTGCCTTGCACCGGTGATGAATACATGATACAATGAATCAGAAAAACGAGCCGCCTGCGGGCGGGAAGGGAGGGCATGGCCATGTATCAGCCGAAACCGATCGATACAAGCAACATTGTCTTACCGGAGGAGCTGTCGGAGCTGATGGAGCGGATAGCGGAAAATGTCCATGAGGTCTGGGCGCGAGGACGGCTCGACGAGGGATGGAGCTATGGCCCGAGGCGAGACGATACCCTCCGGCAGACGCCCAGCCTTGTCCCATACGCGGTGCTGAGCGAGGAGGAAAAGGAATATGACCGCCGCACGGCGGCGGAGACCCTGAAGATGATCCTTTCCATGGGATACCGAATCACAAAATAACACACGGGCACCCGGCGGCAAGACGCCGGACTGCGATTCCTGCAACGAAGCGCTTGCAGGATAAAAAACGGAGCCGCCCTGCCGGGTTTTACCGGCAGGGCGGCTTTTATGCGGGGGGGTTATTCTTTGACTTCCTTGACCGTCTCGACCAGGCCGGTCGCCAGGCCGGCCAGGCTTTGCAGCTCGGAGGGAATGATGATTTTCGTAGCCTTGCCGTCGGCGATTTTCTGCATGGCCTCAAGAGCCTTGAGCTTGATTACCTGATCGTTCGGGCAGGCATCGTTCAGCAGACGCATGGCTTCGGCGGTCGCCCTCTGCACGGCAAGAATGGCCTCGGCCTGGCCCTGTGCGCGCAGGATGGCAGACTGCTTCTCTGCATCGGCGCGCAGAATGGCGGATTCCTTCTCGCCCTCGGCGACAAGAATCTGCGAGTGCTTCGTGCCCTCGGCCTGCAGGATAGCCTGACGGCGGTCGCGCTCGGCCTTCATCTGCTTTTCCATGGAGTTCTGAATATCCTGCGGCGGCAGAATATTTTTCAGCTCGACGCGCGTAACCTTGATGCCCCAGGGATCGGTGGCTTCGTCCAAAATGGCGCGCATATTGGTGTTGATGAGGTCGCGGGAGGTAAGCGTCTGGTCCAGCTCAAGATCGCCGATGATGTTACGCAGGGTGGTGGCGGTGAGCGTTTCCATCGCCATCATGGGGTTTTCTACGCCGTAGGTGTAGAGCTTGGGGTCAGTGATCTGGAAATAGACCACGGTGTCGATCTGCATGGTGACGTTATCCTTCGTGATAACCGGCTGGGGCGGGTAGTCGAGCACCTGCTCCTTGAGGCTGATGCGCCGCGCGATGCGCTCAATGAAGGGCACCTTAAAGTGCAGGCCGACGCCCCAGACGGCGGAAAACGCGCCGAGACGTTCCACGACCCATGCGCGGGACTGCTGGACGATGCAGATGTTTTTGATGATGATGATAAACACCAGCAGCACCGCCGCTCCGATAATGATCCACTGATAGGGCTCCATAGATGATCCTCCTTGTTGTATGGTGAAAAAAGTGAATAAGCTTCGAGTAAAACGTTCGATGCGCCTTTGTGATTCGTCAATCCTCGCGGGAGGCGGTCTGCACCTCGGCGCGTTCTACAAGTACCTTTGCGCTTTCAAGCTTTGCGACCCGGACGGCCGTGCCGACCTCGATCACCGAGCCGTCGGCGCTTCGGGCGCTCCATTCCACGCCGCTGATCTTTACCGCGCCCGTTTCGTGCAGATTGTCGATCCGCTCCGTGACCAGAACGACCTTGCCGACGTTGCTTTCGGCGTTCATTACGGTCTTGCGCGTATCGACCGTGCGGCGCACCAGCGGCCGCAGCAGGAGCAGCAGCAGTCCGGACACCGCGAAAAACAGTACAATTTGCAGCCAGAGCGGCGCGCCGCACAGCGCTGCGATAAGTGCGGCAAGGCTGCCGCCGATAAACCACAGCGACACGAGCGCTGCCGTTGCGGCTTCGGCCACGGCGAAAAGCACCGTCAGCCCAAGCCAGACCCATTCCGAATTCATCGTTTTCTTCCTCCTTTCCTGCCTGATACCAGTTTGACATGAAATGACGCAAAAGTCAATAGGAATCTGTGGAAATCGAAACTTTCTTCCGGGTTTACAAATTCGTCATTGCAAACAGCGCTGCGGCGCGGTATAATAATCGTTAGCTTTGCAGTGATCAAAGGAGAGTCTATGGAACGCTTTACAATGATGGCGCCCTGCCTGTTCGGGTTGGAGGGTCTGGTCGGCGACGAGCTGCGCCGCATGAATATGCAGGATGTGCGTGTGGAGGACCGCCGCGTCTATTTTACCGGTGATGCGATGGATCTTGCGCGAACCAATCTGCGTTTGCGTATGGCCGAACGCGTCATGATCCGTCTGGCCGCATTTCCCGCGCGCAGCTTCGAGGAGCTGTATCAGGGGGTGAAGGCCATTGCGCTGGAGCGCTTCATTCCTCTCAACGGCGTGTTTCCCGTCAAGGGCTACAGCCTGGATTCCCAGCTTCATTCCGTACCGGATTGTCAGTCCATTGCCAAAAAGGCGGCGGTTGATCGCCTCGGCGCGCACTACGGCGTGAGCTGGCTCCCGGAAAACGGTGAGGTTTATCCGTTGCGGTTTTCTATTTTGAAGGATCACTGTGAGGTGTTTCTCGATACCTCCGGCGTCAGTCTGCACAAGCGCGGCTACCGCGCCGTAGGCAATGAGGCGCCTCTGCACGAAACGATGGCCGCCGCGATGGTCAATCTGTCGCGCTATCGCGGCCGCGACTTCTTCTGGGATCCCTTCTGTGGCTCCGGAACAATCGCCATTGAAGCGGCGCTGACCGCGCTCAACCGCGCACCCGGCCTGAACCGCCCCTTCGCCGCGCAGCGCTGGGATTTCCTGCCGCAGACGGTCTGGCAGCAGGCGCGCGATGAGGCCCGCGATCTGGAATATCGCGGCGACTATCGCATCCTCGGCACGGACATTGACCCGGCCAGTCTCGGCATCGCCATTGCCAATGCGAAAAAAGCCGGTGTGGCGCAGTATATCGATTTCTACGAGGCCGACGCAACAAAGCGCAGCCTGCCCGCGGAGAGCGGCGTGATCGTTTGCAATCCGCCCTACGGCGAGCGGATGGGCGAGGTGCGCGACGCGCAGCGGCTCATGCGTGATTTCGGCCGACATCTGCGCTTTGCCGACCGCTGGAGCAAGTATATTATCTCCTCCGATCCTGAATTTGAACACTTTTTCGGCAAGCCCGCCAATCGGAAACGCAAGATGTATAATGGCAGGCTGCAGTGCAATGTTTATATGTATTTTGAGGGGCGAAGCAAATGAAGCATGTATTTATTATCAACCCGGCTGCGGGGAAATACGACCAGACCGGTGAATTCAGCGAGAAAATCCATTCCGTTTGCGGCGCGAAAGGACTGGACTATGAGATCTTTGTGTCCCGTGCGCGCGGCGACTGCACCGCCATCGCGCGTGACGCGGCTGCGAAGGGCGGGGAGCTGCGTGTCTATGCCTGCGGCGGCGACGGTACGCTCAACGAGGTTGTCAACGGCATTGCGGGCTTTGAGAACGCCGCCGCGACACATTTCCCCGGCGGTTCGGGCAACGATTTTGTCAAGATTTTTTCCGAGCCGACCGCATTCCGCGATCTGGACCGTCTGCTCAATGCGGAGCAGGCGCGCTTTGATCTGATCCGCTGCGGCGGGATGTATTCGCTTAACGTCTGTTCGATGGGATTTGACGCGCGGATCGGCACCGCTATCGGAAAATACAAGCGCCTGCCGCTTGTTACGGGTAACGGCGCCTATATCCTCTCGACCGGCATCAACCTGATCAAGGGCGTGCATCAGCACTTTGTGGTTGATCTCGACGGGCAGCGCTTTGATGCGCGGCAATCGCTGATCTGCATCGCGAACGGCCGCTGGTACGGCGGCAGCTTCAATCCCGTACCCGTCGCAGAGCCGGACGACGGTCTGCTTGACGTACTGTTGGTCAAGGCCGTTTCGCGCCTGACCGTGGCGAATGTAATCGGAAAATATAAGGCCGGGCGCTATGAGGACATTCCCGACCTGGTGAAGCACTTCCGCTGCCGCCGCATCGAGGTTCTCTGCGACAGACCGAGTGAAATCAATCTTGACGGTGAGCTGCTCATGGCGAAGCAGGCGGTTTTCGAGGTCGTGCCGCAGGCGGTGCGCTTCTTCTACCCGAAGGGCCTGACCTATCACGCAAGACAGACGGTTGCGAAATAAACGGCCGCGGCGGAGTTTGTCGGTAATTTAACGAGGTATCCCGCTTTGGGTACCTCGTTTTTATTGTCCGGAGCCCGGAACAAAAAGCCGCTCCTCCGATGCAGGCGCATCGGAGGAGCGGCTTAAATCCTCAGTCGCGATCCCAGTTATGCCAGACGTTTTGCACATCGTCGTCGTCGTCAAAGATGTCGAGCATCTTTTCCATGTTGGTGATGTCGTCGTCGCTGTCGAGCTTTTTATACTCGTTCGGAACCATTTCGATCTGCGCGGAGACGAAGGAGTAGCCCTTCTTACCCAGCGCGTCGGCCACGGCGTTGAAGTCGTCCGGCGTGGTGTAGACGGTGAAGCAATCCTCCTCGGCTTCAAAATCGTCTGCGCCGCAGTCCATTGCGTCCATCATCACGGCGTCTTCTTCATAATCGCCGTCCTCGTTGTCAATCACAAGGACGCCCTTCTTGCCGAAGTTCCATGAAACGCAGCCGGAGGCGCCCATTTTTCCGCCGTATTTGTCGAAATGGTGGCGCACGTTGCCTGCGGTGCGGTTGCGGCTGTCGGTCATGGTCTCTACGATGACCGCGACGCCGCCGGGGCCGTAGCCCTCGTAGGTGATGGATTCGTAAGCGTCGCCGGAGCCGGCGCTTGCGGCTTTCTCCAGCACGCGCTTGATGTTGTCGTTGGGCATATTCGCAGCCTTCGCCTTGGTGATGACGGTAGCCAGACGGGAGTTATAGTTCGGGTCGGCCGAGCCGCCGCCTTCTTTGACCGCGACGTACATTTCCTTTGCGATCTTGGTGAAGGTTGCCGCGCGCTTGGCATCCTGCGCACCCTTGGTTTTTTGAATGTTATGCCATTTGGAATGTCCGGACATGGTATATCTTCCCTTCGTAAAGAGTCTGAAAAATATTCACCCTATTCTAGCACCGATGAGGACAAAAATCAATAGAATTTCATGCAGTCGGCGTGCGTTTCGGAGATTTTGACGGTGAGCTGCGGGAATTGTGCCGTAATTTCTGCGGCCAGATACACCGTGACGGGGTTTTCGGTGTAAAAATGTCCGGCGTCAATCAGATTCAGACCGAGGTCATGCGCGTCCCAAAACTGATTATAGCGCACATCCGCCGTGACAAAGGTGTCGCAGCCCGCGTCGAGCGCGTCGAGCATTCCGTCGGCGCAGCTTCCGCCGCCGACGGCGACGAAACGGACCGGCTTGCCGCCGGAGACATAGCGCAGTCCGGGACAGCCCAGCGCCTGCTTTATATGGGCAAGAAAAGCGTCGAGAGGCTGCTGCCCGATCTCGCCGCAGCGCAGAAGCCCCCACGGTCTGCCCTGTGCGTCCGTGCCGCTCGGCGCGGCAACACGGATGTTTTTCAGTCCGAGCGTTCGCGCCAGAACATCGTTGACGCCGCCGGGGGCGCAGTCGAGATTCGTATGCGCATTGACGGCGCTGATGCCGTTTGCGCAGAGAAGCATAACGGCGCGGCCGACGCTCGTCTCGTCCGTAATGCTGGATGCCGGACGGAAGATCAGCGGGTGGTGCGTTACCAGCAGCTCTGCGCCCCAGTCGGCGGCCTCGCGGCAGACGCCTTCAAAGGGATCCAGTGCGACGAGTACCTTTGTTACCTCACGCCCGCGGCTGCCGCACAGCAGCCCCACGTTGTCCCAGTCCGTTTTCATTTCGCGCGGCGCAAGCCGCTCAACAAAGTGCAGAATTTCACCGACGGTCGTCATATCGTTTCCTCATTTCATGCAGCTCACACAGAGCCGTTTCGTAGTATTTCAGCCGCAGCGGCTCGTTTCCGCGCCGCAGTCCCGCGACGGTCTGCTCCAGAGAGGGGATCAGCCGCGCGAAGTAATCCGGAAGCAGCGGATCGCCGCTGCCGAGCAGCGCGGGGGAGACGTAGTGCTGCCCCGGTGTGAGCGGTACGGCATCGCCGAAGCGCGCGAGCATTGCCTGATAGAGAAATCCGCCGTCGCGCACAAGGCGCTCCGCTTCGATGCGGAAGCCAAGCGGCGGCAGCTTGCGCCGCAGGTCGTTGCCGGAGGACTGCGGCTGCAGGATAAAGTCGACGGCGGGGTCGCGCGCCCACGGGCAATCGCCGAGGATGCGGGCGATCACGTCGCCGCCCATGCCGGCAACGATCACGGTATCGACCTCGCCGGGCGCCACGGCGGCAAGCCCGTCGGCCAGAGAAAAGCGCAGCTTCTCCGTCATGCCGCAGCGGGCGGCGTTTTCCCGCGCCTTTTCCAAGGGCTTTTCCCGCAGGTCGCAGGCGTGGACGCTTGCTGCGCGCCCGCTTTGCAGCAGCCGGATGCCGAGATAGCCGTGGTCACAGCCGATGTCGGCGACGCGCGCGCCGGGGCGCACAAATTCCGCGCAGCACTGCAGCCGCGCAGAGAGGGGAGGGAAATGGGTCATATGGCCTCCTTTGTGTATCCACAAACCGCTCTGAGCCTAAGTAGCTATTTACTTCTGTCGATTACACAGCCTTCGCTGTGTGGAATCAGATAAATTGTGCAGCCGGAATCGGTGGGAAAAACATTAAAACCCTTAGTGCTTGGAGGTCCCTCCAGAACGTCACTTATAAAACTCCCCTGGTGGATGGAAAACCATGCGCCTTTGACCGTGATATATCCGCAGACCCTTGACAAATCGATGTCTTTGACTTCCGGAGAAATCAGAAACTCTGTCCAGCCGTTTCGTGCGGCTGCCGACTGTGAGGATTCGTCCGCTTTTCTATCAAGAGTTGAGAACAGAAGCACCCAACCGCCCCAGTACAAAGCGACGGCAGAAAAAACAACAATCAGGACAATTTGCCATTTTTTCATAAGGTGTGTACTCCTTCCGGATGGATTTTGGGAATATGCACGTTGTGCGGAGACTCGGAACAAAAAGGGCGGGCAGAAGGTCTGCCCGCCCGGTCGGTTTACTTCTTGGCTTCCTCGGCGGCTTCGATGAAGCGGTTGACCTGCGCCAGGAAAGCGTCGGGATCGACGCCGTGGACCATGCAGGCCTCCTCGACCGTTTCGCCGCGGGACGCGGGGCAGCCGAGACAGTGCATTCCGATCGCCATAAAGAGGGGAGCGGTCTGCGGCGCGATGTCGAGCACATCGCCGATAATGGTGGACTTTTCAATTTTAACAGCCATTTTTGATAGCCTCCTTGTGTTCGATACCCCTATTATAGCCCGTCCGCCCGTAAAAATCAACCTTCTTTCGCGCTTTTTCGGACTTGCTTTTGACGGAAAATGTTGTATGATGGAGTCAAAGGAGGGAATACAAATGCTGGATTGGATACTCTGCGGCGGGACGGTGATCGACGGTACGGGCGCAGCGCCGTTTTGCGCCGACGTCGCATGGAAGGACGGGAAAATCGCTGCCGTCGGGCACGTTGACGGGCAGGCGGCGCATACGCTGGATGCCCGCGGGCTGTGCGTCACGCCGGGCTTCCTTGATATTCACCGTCATGGCGACGCGGCGGTGTTCCGCGCGGACTTCGGCGAGGCCGAGCTGCGTCAGGGACTCACCACGGTGGTCAACGGCGCTTGCGGCCTGTCGCTGGCGCCCTTCGGTGCGGCGCACCGCGAGGAGCTGCTGCGCTACCTGCTGCCCATTACGGGCGCTGCCACTGTGGACTTTCCGACGCAGTCCATGGCGGCCTATCTCGACGCGGCGCAGGCCGCGTCGCCCGCGCTGAACGTTTCCATGATGGCGGGCGGCGGGACGGTGCGCACGGACGTGTGCGGCTACGCCGCAGGCGACCCGGATGACCCCGACGAGATCTCCCGCAGACTGCTGCGCGCGCTGGACGAGGGTGCGCTGGCGGTTTCACTCGGTCTGGGCTATGCGCCGGAGTGCTTTTATTCCACCGAAGGACTGATCCGCGTACTGGGCGTCCTGCGCGGACGCAACATTCCCGTTACCGTGCATATGCGCGAGGAGGGCGACAGGCTCTGCGACGCGATCCGTGAGATGCTGACCGTTGCGCGGGCGGTGGACGCGCCGCTGCACATCAGTCATCTTAAGGCGATGGGTCCGCGCAACTGGCGCAAGCGGATCCCGGAAGCGCTGGAGCTTCTGCGCCGCGCCCGCGCGGAGGGGACGGAGGCGGACTGCGACCTGTACCTTTACGAGGCGGGCTCGACGCAGCTTCTGCACCTCCTGCCGCCGGAATTTCTGGAGGGCGGCACGGCTGCCATTGTCCGCCGGCTGCGCGAGCCGTCACAGGTGACGCTGCTCGGTGAACGTATTGCAAACGGGCGGGATTTCGACAATATCGCGCAGATGGTCGGCTGGGATAACATCGTCCTTTCCACGCTGCGCCAGCCGGAATATGCGGACTTCACCGGAAAAACGTTGGCCGAGACGGCCGACGCGCTGAATATGGAGCCGGTCGCCTGCCTGTGCAGGATTCTTGCCGACGAGGATTGCGCCGTGACGATGATCGACCGTATCAACTGTGAGGACGATATCCGGATGATTTTGCAGGAGGACTATTCCTCCGTGATTTCCGACGCGACCTATCCCACGCGGGGTCTGCCGCACCCGCGCGTTTACGGAAACGCAACACGACTACTGGAACGGTATGTCATGCGCGAGCGGCTGCTGACGCTCCCGCAGGCCGTGCGCAAGCTGACAAGTCTGCCCGCCGCCGCCATGCGGCTTTCGACAAAGGGCGTGCTGCGTGAGGGTATGGATGCGGACCTTTGCGTTTTCCGTCCGGAGGCGCTGCATGAGCGCGCAAGCTTCGCGGAGCCAAGGCAATTCTCCGAGGGAATGGACAGCGTATTCGTCAACGGCCAGCCTGCGATCCTGCGCGGCGAACGAACCGCGCTGCGCAGCGGCCGCGTTCTTCGTCGTTTCGCATAAAAACCTGTCGCCTAACAAAAGTATGTTTTACTTGCAATTTTCAAGGAACTGTGGTAGCATTTCCGAGTTGTTGCTTCCCATATTCAGGGGGACGGCGACTATCCTGAAAATCTAATATAGGAAGGGATCTACCATGAAACAGAGCGAACGACGGGTCGGTACGGTATCGCGCGGCATCCGCTGCCCGATTTTCCGCGAGGGCGATGATCTTGCGGCGATGGTGTCCGAGAGCGTACTGGAGGCGGCGAAGTTTGAAGGCTTTTCGCTGCATGACCGCGACGTAATTTCCGTTACGGAGTCGGTCGTGGCGCGCGCACAGGGTAACTATGCGAGCGTTTCGGATATTGCCGCCGATGTGCGGGAAAAGCTCGGCGGCGGCACCGTCGGCGTGATCTTCCCCATCCTTTCGCGCAACCGCTTTGCCATTTGCCTGCGCGGTATCGCCGCAGGCGCAAAAAAGGTCGTGCTGATGCTCAGCTACCCCACCGACGAGGTCGGCAATCAGCTCATCGACCCGGACAAGCTGGACGAAAAGGGGATCGATCCCTACCGCGATATTCTTACGCTGGAGCGTTACCGTGAGCTGTTCGGCGTGAACCGCCACGAGTTTACCGGTGTGGATTACGTTGCTTACTATGAGCAGCTCATCCGCGACTCCGGCGCGGAGGCGGAGATCTTCTTTGCCAACCGCCCCACGGCAATCCTGCCCTATGTCGATTCCGTTCTGACCTGTGATATTCACAGCCGCAACCGCACAAAGCGTATTCTGCGGGCGGCGGGTGCGAAAACGGTCTGCGGCCTGGACGATATTCTTACCGCGCCCGTCAACGGCAGCGGTTACAATGAGCGCTTCGGCCTGCTCGGCTCCAACAAAGCCGCCGAGGATCGTATCAAGCTCTTCCCGCGCGACTGCCGCGAACTGGTGCTTGGCATCCAGAAGCGCATTCTGGACGCCACCGGCAAGCACGTTGAGGTCATGGTCTACGGCGACGGTGCCTTCAAGGATCCCAAGGGCAAGATCTGGGAGCTGGCCGACCCGGTTGTCTCCCCGGCCTACACGGACGGCCTGATCGGCACGCCGAACGAGCTGAAGCTCAAATACCTGGCCGATGACGAATTCCGTAGCCTCACGGGTGAGGCGCTGCGTGAGGCCATTGCGGCAAAGATCCGGGAAAAGGACGACAATCTTGTGGGCAATATGGTCTCCGAGGGGACGACGCCTCGCCGCCTGACCGATCTGATCGGTTCGCTGTGCGACCTGACCAGCGGCTCCGGCGATAAGGGCACGCCGGTTGTACTCGTTCAGGGCTATTTTGACAACTATACGAATGATTAAAAACAGATCCGGCAGGCACGCAGCCTGCCGGATTTTTGCATACAATGAATATTTTTGCACAAAAATGAATACTTATTTGCAGAAAATATTTCTGCCAAGGATTGACAATGTGAAAGACTTCTGATATACTCGGTATATCAGAGCAGAAATGTTCTGAAATACATACTTTCGGGAGGAGCCAACATGAAAAAGCTCACTCGCGCAATCGTTCTGGTCTGCATTTTTGCGACCGTCCTTTCGTCCGTGGCCTTTGCGGTCGTCCTTATGCCCCCGCGTAACCAAACCTATGTCGTTGTTCCTCAAAATGGTCACCTTATTTCTACACCAGAGCTTCCCGTCCGCGTTAGCGGAAGCGACACGGCAGACTCAATTGCCGGCGCACCGCTGTTTAGCTGTGTCTACACCTTTGACGGTTCTACGGCGGTAGAAAAAACGGGGTATACCTGTATCAGCATGGAGTATAATGCTCCGGGCGACACGGGCTATATCAAAGGAACGAATCTTGTCCCTGCAACGAAAATCCGGGTGGTTGATGTACAATCAGCAAAGTATTACAAAGACGTAATAATTGACTCAAATAAAGAAGGAAACCCTAATGTTGCGACTTCTATGGGAGAATTACCCAAAGGATCACTTGTCAAATATGTATCGACATACAGCTATGATTGGTGGTTAGTGACGGTTTATGTCCGTGGCACAACGGCATACAAGGTTTGCAATTACTACATAAATAGAAATGACCTGAAAACGTTTTAAGCATGGTTAACGTTAGGAGGTATGTCTGGCAATGGATAAGCGCATAAAACTAACGTGCCTACTGCTTTTGCTTTCTGTTTTTGTTTGTGCCTGTGCGCCGTCGGAGGGACAGACGGAACCGACGAGGCTGACTGCGCCGCCGACGGTTCCTCCTACGACGGA
>CAKUDE010000006.1 GCA_934645175.1 uncultured Oscillospiraceae bacterium | reverse complement strand
TCCCTTTGCCATAAAAATCACCCCATTCGTTAGACATTATACCACATTGTCTAACAAATGGGGTGCGGTTCAAAGCCTTCCGGTTTTTATCACTGTTCATTCGGGTCAAGCATGGAGTCATCATTGAAGACCCATTCCGCTACGTTAATAATATCGTAGCTCGTTTTGCTGCGCCGGATAACGACCTTGGTCAGACCGGCATTGATAATCAGTTTCCGGCACATGGGGCAGGGCTGCAGTCCGGCAAGTAATCCACCCTCGGCTCCCTCGTGACCGACAAGGTAAAGCGTGCCGCCGATGCACTCGCTTCGCGCTGCAGAGACAATGGCGTTCATTTCCGCATGGACGCCGCGGCAAAGCTCGTAGCGTTCGCCCTTGGGGATGTTGAGGCGGTCGCGTACACAGTAGCCCAGTTCAATACAGTTCGAGCGGCCGCGCGGCGCGCCGTTGTAGCCGGTTGAGACAATTTCGTCGTTACGGACGATCAGCGCGCCTGTCTGTGCGTGAATACAGGTTGACCGTTCCGAAACGGTTTCTGCAATATCCAGATAGTAGGTTTCCTTGTCGATGCGGCTCATAACGAACACCTCATTGGTTCAGATGTGGGCATTATACCTCTGTTTGACAAAAAATGCAAGTATTTTTGGGAATCACCTGAAAAAACTGAGAGATTTTGACGAAAAACGGCTGTGCCGCTCCACTGTATCAGAGCTGAGATTTTCCGCGCGGAATAAACAGGCCGCGGGGCTCATGCAGGATTGTTCCGTTCTGCACCGCCAAGTCACCGCGAAGCCAGACCTGTGCGATCCGCCCGGCGACACGCCAACCCTCGTAGGGCGCATAGTCCGCGGTGCACATCTGATCTGCCGCTGTAATAACACTTTCTCCCTGTGGGTCGTAGACCACGATGTCCGCGTCCGCGCCGACCTCGAGGCGTCCCTTGCGCGGGGAGGCGCCATAGAGCTTCGCAGGCGTTTCGGAGAGAACATCTGCCATTTTTTCGGCGGAAATACGTCCGGTTGTGACGCCGTAAGTATACAGCAGCACGCCGCGTGTCTCCACGCCGGGCATTCCTCCCGGGATCTTTGTGAAGTCCTCACGGCCGGCTTCCTTTTGCTTCAGAGTGAAGCTGCAATGATCCGTGCTGACCGTCTGGATTTCGCCGTCGGCAAGCGCTTTCCACAGGCGTTCATTATCCAGCCGTTTGCGAAGCGGGGGTGCACAGACGTACTTTTCTCCACAGTGATCGGGCAGGGAATAATAGGAGTCGTCAAGCAAGAGATAATGCGGACAGGTTTCCACGAAACACTTCTGCCCGAATGCGCGTGCATTTTCTACCTCACGTAGGCCTGCTGCGGTGGACAAATGGACAATAACGACGGGAATGTCCGCGACCTTTGCCAGCTTGAGCAGGCGATTGACCGCTTCGGCCTCGGCCTCGGCGGGGCGGCACTGCGGATGTGCAGCCGGTGAGAGTTCACCGGCTTCTTTTTTCTCCGCAATCAGCGCGTCGATCAATCCGGCATTTTCACAGTGAACGCCGCAGATACCACCGAGCTTACGAAGCTCCTGCAGTGCGCGGAACATTGCCTCGTCGCCGACCATCATTGCAGGATAGGTCATATACATCTTGAAGGAAGTAATTCCCTGCCTGAACATATTCGGAAGCTCCGATAGAATCTGAGCGTTCCAGTCGTCGATCGTCATGTGAAAGCTGTAATCACAGGCGGTTTTTCCGTCGGCCTTCTTATGCCATAGATCAAGCCCGTATTGCAGACTTTCACCTTTGTTCGGGCAGGCGAAATCAATGACCATCGTTGTTCCGCCTCGAAGTGCGGAACGGCCGCCGGTGTAGAA
This sequence comes from uncultured Oscillospiraceae bacterium, assembly GCA_934645175.1. Classification (GTDB taxonomy): domain Bacteria; phylum Bacillota; class Clostridia; order Oscillospirales; family Oscillospiraceae; genus JAZOXB01. The sequence continues at coordinate 73,422 of CAKUDE010000006.1, read as the reverse complement.
GTCGTCTGCGGTTGTTGTGTTGCATACATCCAGATCAAAATGCGTATGCGCATCGATGAAGCCGGGGAAGAGAAGCTTCCCGCGGACGTCGATTATCTCCGCATCTGCACAATTCAGATCCTTGCCGATTGCGGCGATCTTTTCGCCGTCGATCAGCAGATCGGCACATTCACGCCCGTCGGCACGGATGATTGTGCCGCCTTGCAGTATTTTTTTCATTTCACAGCCTCCTGTTATCTGTTTTAATCTTTCTCGGATGAAATGGGCTTCGACAGCGGATTCGCTTCGGCAGCAATTTTCAGCTCGGTGTTTTCGATGTGTGTATAGATTTCCGTTGTGTTCAGGTGCTCATGGCCGAGCACCTCCTGTACGGTACGGATATCTACGCCGTTGGCGACCATCAGAGTTGCTGCGGTGTGGCGCAGCTTATGCGCCGAGTATTGCTCGGGGTCCAGGCCCGCCGCGAGCAGATGCTTTTTTACCAGACGGTGGACGGCGGTAGGGGAGAGCCGGTTGCCATCGCGCGAGCCGAAGAGCGCGCGATTATCTTTCAGTACGATTTTACTGCGCACAATAAGGTAGTCGTCAAGCGCCTGCTTGCAGGCGCTCCCGAAATAGACGGTTCGTTCTTTGTTGCCCTTGCCGGTGACGCGGATGCGATCGTCAAAAACATCGCCAAGGTTCAGACCGATCAGCTCCGAACGGCGGATACCGCAATTTAGAAACAACAGCAAAATGGCGTAGTCGCGCTTGGCGTTCCGCCCCTCGACGGCCGAAAGAAGCCGTCTGGATTCCTCCAGCGTGAGGTATCTCGGCAGGGATTTTCGAATTTTTGGGAACTCGATATCCTTGACCGGATTTTCATCAAGCTGTTTTGTTCGTACCGTCAGATACTTATAAAAGGATTTGATTGCCGAGAGCTTTCGCGCGCGCGCAGCAGCGCCGAGTCCGTGCCCCTCATCCGTTTCACGGTCGTTGGAGAGATAGCTCAAGAAATCAAAGATCTCGCTGATCGTAACGGAACGAAGAAATTCCAGATCAATATCCCGAATATCAATAGTTTCCGGATCGGTGTTGTATGGAAGCTGGCAACGCATGAGCTTGAGAAAGCGGAGAAAAAGCCGGAGGTCAAGATAGTATTCCGAAACGGTGAGCTTGGATTGCCCCTTGATGGTTTCGTGATACGAAAGAAAGTCACGCAGCACCTGCGGCGTATCGGAATAGCTTTGCATGAGATTGCCTCCCTGTGTCAATAAATCGATCATACCATGCAAGCGGCCAAAAATCAAGTAAACGCAACAAAAAAGTTGAGGACATACCGAAAATGGGAGAGACATACCGACGGGCGTTGGCGCATAGATTGAAGAAGAAACGGGAGGGATGCCATATGAAACGAACAGGGAAGAGGGGCGGGAAACTGTATTTGCAGATTCTGCTGCTTATGCCCGTATTGACATTGCTGCTGGCGGGTGCCGGCGCAAAGCTGATCGACAGCGAAGTGTTGGGAGAAGAAAAGCTGAACGTTCTTGCCCCGGCAATTGCGGCTCTAAGCGCATTTTTGCTTGCACTGTATGCAGCGCTTCGTTCGCCGCAGAAAAAGTTTTTGTGGGCTGTGACGACGGCGGTCGCCTACGCGTGCCTATTGCTGCTGGGAAATCTGCTGTTTTTCGGTGTCGGCTTCGGGTCGATCCTGCCGGTATTGGCAAGCGTTTTAATCGCCGGACTGCTCGGAGGACTGCTCGGTTCGCGGAAGCGCCGAAAATATGCATAGGATGAATACACTATACAAGAGGATATGAATGAGAATGAATACTATGAATAGAATGCATAAAAAATGAATATGGCACATTTTGTTTTTACATTCATATGCGGACACAAGATATTGCGCTTTTCAAAAAAGTGCCAATGACCGAGAAAAAGATCGGTTCACTGGTTGACATAATATAGTTTACATAAAATCTGTGCATAATTAACAAAAATTCGAAAAACGAAAGAAAAGGATTGAAATTGCCGTTCGCTTGCGCTATAGTATGGGGGTCTGAGAGAGAGACAATGTGGTTGAAATAACTGTGTGCATAACCTGTTCACAGTTATTTCATACCACAGGATCAACCTTTCCGGAGAGGGAGATGTGAAACGAATGGCCGATCTGCTTGCTGCATATAAGAATTACCTTTTGAATATTCGTCATTCCTCGCAGAATACGGCAGTGTCATATCTTCGCGATGTTTCCCAGTTTTCGGACTACCTTTCCGGCGTTGAGCATATGTCTCTTGAACAGGCGGATCAGGGCCGTGTTGCGCGTTATGTTAGTAGTTGCTATGAAGCCGGAAAATCGGCAGCATCCGTCTCCAGACTGATTGCGTCTTTAAAAAACTTCTATCAGTATTGCATTTCTGAGGGGCTATGTGACGAAAACCCCGTCCATGATATTTCAAAGATGAAAAGCGAGAAGTCTCTGCCGCAGATTCTGTCCGGTGCGGAGGTGGAGCTCCTACTTTCTCAGCCCAAATGCACGGACCTTAAGGGCTATCGCGATAAGGCGATGCTGGAGCTTTTGTATGCTTCGGGAATGCGGGTGAGCGAGATGATTGCGCTTGATATCGGAGATTTGAATCTGGTCGGCGCGTTTGTCCGCTGCGAAAGCCACGGCAAGGCGCGGATCATTCCATTGTATCCCGCTGCGGTCAAAGCGATTGCCGCGTATGTCACCGAGGCTCGTCCCAAGATGCTCAATTCACCGCAGGAGCAGTCTCTGTTTCTGAATCTCAACGGCGAACGTATGACCCGGCAGGGATTCTGGAAGATCGTGAAGCATTATCAGCAGCTTGCGCAGATTGACAAGGATATTACGCCGCATACGCTGCGGCACAGCTTCGCGGCACATCTGCTGGAGAACGGAGCGGATCTTCGATCTATTCAGGAAATGCTCGGCCATAGCGATATTTCCTCCACGCAGATCTATGCGCAGGTCGTGAAACAGAAGCTGAAGACCGTTTATAACAAATACCATCCCCGTGCTTGAGTATGAAAAAGGAACCGCATTGAGCGGTTCCTTTTTCAGTCCTTCGGCAACTCTTCAAAAATACCTACGGCGCCGGCACAGCCGTGTTCTTTTGCCGCTTCCAGTTTTTGCAGAAGCGTTTTTCTCGTGTCATAATAACGCAGTATGCCGCCGCTTCGTTCCGCGAAGCACAGCGGGTTCGGCAGGAAGCGGGCGGGAAAGTCGCTGCCGTTGTCCGTCCTTGACAGACTCCACGGCGTCAGCTCGAGAAGCCATCCTTCATAGTGAGCTCCGGCACGGCAGAAGCTATGCCAGTCATTACAGGGGCTTTGGCAGATGCGTTTGGCGCGGATCCCCTTCGTTCCGCGCAGATACGGCTCCGGAGCCCAGATCGGAACGCCGGCGGGTAGCAGCGCGCGCAGTTCGTTTGCCAAGACGGTATGCATAGGACAGGGCGGACGTTCAAAATCCAGAACGATGCCTTTTTCGCCATGGTGTGCAAGCTGCACCAGCAGCTCCTTGGCGGGAGGCGCAGGGGGCAGAAATGCATCGTCCAGCAGGATCGGCACATCAGGCAGGAGGTTCGGCGGCAGACGGACCGCTCCCTGCGGTGTAAATCCGAAACCGGGCTGAATGAAGCGTGCGTTTGGAAAATTTATACTTTCTTTACGTTTCACCGCAAAAAATACAGGGACAGGCAATAGACAAACCACCTTTCCGGTGCTATAATGTTCCTGAATCAGATTTTATGGGAAAGTCGAGCCGAGTATGCTGTCTTTTTTGCCGACCTACCTGTTTCCGTCCATCACCGATTTAAGACCGGGATTTCTGCGGGAGCGTGGTATCGATCTGTTGCTTCTTGATTTCGATAATACCCTCCTTCCGTATACGAAAGACGAGCCTGACGAGGCGCTGCTCCAATGGCTTGCGGAGATGCGTCGGGGCGGCATCCGAATGTGCATCGTTTCAAACAGCAAAAAGAGCCGCGTGCCGGACTTCTGCAGGCGCTACGGTCTTGCCTGTGTGACCCACGCCGGAAAACCCGGCGGCCGCGGGATCCGCGAGGCGCTGCGGCGTTTCGACGCAACGCCGCAGCAGACGGCGTTAGTCGGCGACCAGATTTTTACCGATATTCTCGGGGCCAATTGCGCGAAGCTCACCGCAATTCATGTTAGATCCATCCATAATCACACTGTCCCGCTCCGGCTTCGGCACGTCTTTGAGCTGCCGTTTCTGGCGCTGGCAAAGAAAAGGAGAATGAAACATTATGAAGAATCTTGAAAAGTACCGCAGCTTGCTGAATTCCGAGGTGCAGGGTCTGTTCCTGACCTCTCGCTACAGCCGGATGTATGCCGCCGAGTTTGACATCGCCGAGGGCTTTGCCATTGTCAGCGCCAAGGGTGCGCGCTACTATACCGACGGCCGCTATATCGAGTCTGCGCAGAACAATATCAAGGACTTCGAGGTCATTGAGTTCAATGCCGAGCATCCGCTGTTTACGCTTCTCAACCAGGCCGTTGAAGACTTTGGCATTAAGACCTTCGGCTTTGAAGACGCCTATCTGACCGTCGGCGAGTTTAACTCCTACCGTGAACGCCTCCATGCGGACTTTGTTCCCATGACCGCGCAGATCAATGCCTTCCGCGCAAGCAAGGAGCCGTGGGAGCTTGATCGTATGATCAAGGCGCAGGAGATCACGGATAAAGCCTTCACCGAGGTTTGCACCCGTATCCACGAGGGGATGAGCGAGAAGGAGCTGTGCGCCGAGCTGATCTATTGCCTCTACAAAAACGGCGCCGAGGGGCTTTCGTTCGATCCGATCGTCGTCTCCGGTCCGAATACCAGTATGCCCCACGGCGTGCCCGGCGAGCGCAAGCTGCAAAAGGGCGACTTTATTACGATGGACTTTGGCGTTCTGTATCAGGGCTACTGCTCCGATATGACCCGTACCGTCGCGTTGGGCTATGCGACCGACGAGATGAAGAAGGTCTATTACACTGTCTTGGAGGCGCAGCTTGCCGGTATCGCCGTGAGTAAGGCGGGCGTCAGCGGTCAGGCGGTGGATGCCGCGGCACGCAAGGTGATTGCGGATGCGGGCTATGGTTCCTACTTTACGCACAGCTACGGTCACAGCCTCGGCCTGGAAATCCATGAGGCTCCCAACTGCAACATCCGCAATACCGAGCCGATGCCGCTGCACGCCGTCTGTTCGGCGGAGCCGGGCATCTATATCCCTGGGAAGTTCGGCGTTCGCATTGAGGATGTCGCTATCTTTGATGAGGATGGTTGCCGCGTTATTACGCACAGTCCGAAAAAAGAGCTTATTATTCTGTAAGGAAATTTGCGAAAGTACTTGATATTTCGCCTCTGATGCGGTAAAATAGATCGGTACACGGTACATTTGTAAGATTTTGCCCTTGAGAGGGATTTACAGGAGGACAAACAAATATGATTTCTGTCAGCGATTTTAGAAACGGCGTTACATTCGACATGGACGGCAAGGTCATGCAGATCGTCGAGTTCCAGCACGTCAAGCCCGGTAAGGGCGCGGCCTTCGTTCGCGTCAAGATGCGTAACGTCATCACCGGCGGCGTGACCGAGACGACCTTCAACCCCAACGACAAGTATCCGACCGCTTACATCGAGCGCCGTAAGATGGACTATTCCTATCAGGACGGCGAGCTGTATTATTTCATGGATCCGGAGACCTTTGAAATGACTCCGGTTGACTCCCACATCCTCGACGCCAGCTTCCGCTTCGTCAAGGAAAATGACCAGTGCACGGTTCTGTCCTACAAGGGCAGCGTGTTCAGCGTCGAAGCTCCCAACTTTGTAGACCTTGAGGTTACCAAAACCGAGCCGGGCCTGGCAGGCAACACCGCGACCAATACGCTTAAGCCTGCGACTGTTGAGACCGGCGCGGAGGTCAAGGTGCCCCTGTTTATCAACGAAGGCGACCGTATTTCCATCGACACGCGCACCGGCGAGTATCTCGGCCGTGCAAAGGGCTAAGCTGCCCACGAAAGGAGTAAACGCATGACTCTCTCTGAAAGATCCGCTTATCTCAAGGGCCTGATGGACGGGCTGAAGCTCGACACCGAAAAGGCCGAGGGCCGGATGATCTCCGGCATCGTGGAGCTTCTGCAGGAGATGACGACTTCGATTTCCGATCTGGAAGAGAACGCCATCGCCGTTTCCGATGAGCTTGACGAGATTGAAGACAGTCTCGATAACATTGAGGACTATCTGCTCGACGACGAGGACGAGGATGAGTACGAAGACGAGGACGACGAAGGCTTCGAGGATGACGACGGCGAAGACTTTGCCTATGACGAGGACGCCATGTATGAAGTGACCTGCCCGAAGTGCGGCGAGGTCATCGAGGTCGACGAGGATACGCTCCTCAATGAGTCCATCAACTGCCCGAAGTGCGGCGAACCGCTGGAATTCGAGTTTGACGAGGACGACGGCCTGTAAACCCGATTAAATTAAAAAACCTCCGTCCGGGGATGAAAACCCGGACGGAGGTTTTTATGTACGCGAAGACGTTTCAGTCCTCTTCGTCAAAATCGTCGGAATCCGCTCCGCCATCGCAGTGGTTGCAATGGTCATGCACGTCGGTCATCATTTCATTAAGCCGCAGGCGACGCTTCTGCTTGCAGCTTTCCACGCTCTGATGCAGCAGTTCCTTGACGTCATACGGATGCTTGACATTTTTGATTTGCAGGACGGGGGTAGATTTGTCTGAGGAGTGGACGGTGATCGTGCCGACGCCGCAGAGCCGCTGCCCGAGTGTGCGGCGCAGGCTGATGTCGCGAATGCGATAGAGCAGGATTTCCTCATCACGAACGCTCAGACAGCCGGTGGAGAGGAACAGCCGATCGTCGCTCAGCGCATAACGTGTGAAGGAAAGCGGCATTCCAAGGAAGCGCTTGCGATCCTTCCAGGTGTAATCAACCTTTTTGTTCATGGATAGACCTCCTTTTTTTCGCGTGGGGTTTGCGCAGCTTGCGGCGCGGGTTTTGGTCGAGCTTTGCGGTGCGCTTATCAAAGATTGACAGGAAAATACGCATCACGGTCGGGCAGGCAAGCAACAGAAGCGTCAGCAGCAGCGCCGTCGGAAGCGTGAGATACGACAGGTTAAAAAAGCCTGGAATGACCAGTAGACAGAACAGCATCGCGGCGGAAACCGTCACAAGCACCGCCAGGCGCAGACGAGTGAAGGGGAGACTGACGCGATAAAGCGTCACAAGACCCACGGCAGCCAGAATGCACACTGCCAGCGAGTTGAGCTGCGCCTGCGGCAGACGGAAGCACATGGTCAGAAGCGAAGCCAGCAGTACCAGAACGACGTTGGTCAGTCCGCCGGGCATCGCCCTGCGGATGACGTTGCGCATAAAACGCCCCTCCACACGCGCATAGTTCGGCTCCAGCGCAAGGAAGAAAGAGGGGATACCGATCGTCAGTGTGCTGATCAGCGAGAGCTGAATGGCCTGCAGAGGATAGGCGACATCCAGGAAGAACAGAACCACCGTAAATACGAATGAGAAAATGTTTTTCACGAGGAACAGCGCAGCGGCACGCTGGATATTATTGATTACGCGCCGGCCTTCTGCGACGATGCCGGGCATGGCGGAGAACTGCGAGTCCAGCAGCACGATTTGTGCGACCTGAGAAGCGGCCTGTGCGCCGGAGGCCATCGCAATGCCGCAGTCAGCATCCTTCAGCGCCAGCACGTCATTTACGCCGTCGCCGGTCATGGCGACGGTATGGCCCTGACGCTGGAAGGCACGGACAAGCCTGCGCTTCTGGTCGGGGGTCACGCGACCGAATACGGTATATTCACGGACGGCCTCGTCGTAATCCTGCTCGGTTTGCAGCGTGGCGGCATCGACATAGCGCTCGGCAAATTCGATCCCGGCGGCGGCTGCAACCTCGGAAACGGTCAGCGGATTATCGCCGGAGATTACACGGATGGACACGCCCTGCTCGGCAAAATATCGAAAGGTTTCTTTTGCGTCCGGACGCAGTCGATTCGTCAGAAAGACAAGCGCGACCGGTATGACATTTTCGCTAACCGGCGGCTTGGTCAGGTCGCCGTCATACCTTGCCAGCAGCAGTGTACGGCAGCCGCGTGACGCCCACGCCTCCGCGGATGAACGGACACTTTCGTAACGCTCGGCCAGAATGAATTCCGGCGCGCCGATCAGATAGGCACCGTCTTTGCCGAAGTCCGCCGCGGACCACTTTGTCGAGGACGAGAAGGGGATACGCCTGACGGCCTTCCAGTCCGTCTTTTCGGCAAACTGCTCGGCCATTGCGCGTGCCGTTTCGTTGTCCGGCGTTTCGCCGTAGTAAAAAGCGGCGAGGATCGTTTCGATGCTTTCATAGGGGAAGCGCTCGGCATCCAGCGGCTGCACGTCGCTGACCTCCATCTCCGGCTGTGTGATGGTGCCTGTCTTATCGACACAGAGCACATCGACGTGCGCCAGCGTCTCAATGCAATTCATATCCTGTACGAGTACACGCGAACGCGCGAGCTTCATCGAGCTGACGGCAATGGCGACGCTGGTCAGCAGATACAGTCCTTCGGGGATCATGCCGACAAGCGCGGCGACGGTCGATTCAACCGAAGCCTTGAGGCCCAGATTCTGAAACGCCGGAAGGTAATGATTCAAAAACAGGAGAATACCGAGCGGAATCAGTGCAATACCGACGACGGTGATAAGCCGTGTCAGCGACTTCATCATTTCGGACTTCGCGGTGCGCAGGTTATTTTTTGCCTCGGCGGCAAGGCGTGCGGCGTAGCTGCTTGCGCCGACCTGCGTCAGCTCGGCGCGAGCGCGGCCGGAAACGACAAAGGAACCGGATCTAAGCTCGTCGCCCGGATTTTTGACGATGGCGTCGGCCTCGCCGGTCAAAAGCGATTCATTGACCTGAAGTTGGCCGTTGCGTACCACGGCGTCTGCGCAGATTTGGTCGCCTGCGGCAAATTCAACGATGTCGTCGCGTACAAGCCGGTCGGTACGGATGGGCATCATTTCGCCGGAACGTACCGCCGGAAGCGTTCCGACGGCCACAAGCGTAAGCTGATCGACGGCACGCTTTGCGCGAAGCTCCTGGTAAATGCTCAGAACTGTGTTTGCAATGGCGACGACAAGGAACAGCATGTTCTTAAACGAGCCTACCAATGCCAGCGCCAGTCCGAGCACGATAAATATCAGATTAAAAAAAGTTAAGCTGTTTTCTTTGATGATCTGCGCTTCGGAACGGGTATTTGACGCAGGTGTTGCGTTTGTCAGTCCGTTTTTCTGCCGTTCGCGGAGCTGCTCGGCTGACAGTCCTTCCTCCGGATCGGCATGAAAGACCGGGACAGCTGCAGCAAAACGGATCTCTTTCTGTTTCATAAAAAGCTCCTTTGAACCAACTTCTTTTCCATTATAACACATTTCAGACGAATGCAACAGGGAATTGTTTCAACTGTCGGTACTTTTTTCGGAAAAGACGGTTTTGGAGAAATACTCCAAAATAATACTTGACATTTTTATGCGCGGGGATTATAATGTGACCGAAGTGAATAGGGGACTCGGCCGCTTGTCCGGCGAGGAATGGGGTGAAAAGCCCCGCACAGAAACGGTACTGTAAGCGTCAGACCGCTCCGAAGCACGGGATACCGTGTGAAATTCGTTTACCACTCGCATTTGCGGGGAAGGCAGGAGCAGGGCGTGCGGATTCTTCCGCAAAATGCGAGTCAGGATACTCCAGAGTCTCCGCCGTGTCCGGCGTTCCCGGCGTGGCTTTTCGTGTGCATTAATTCGTTTGCACCGTGTCTTTGTTGTAGACACGGTGCTTTTTATTTGGTTGATGCGCCATTGCGGCGTACGACATAAATCACATTTTTTCAGAGGTGCAACCATGAGAAAACGCATTTGCAGTCTGCTGCTTGTGCTGGCGCTGGTGCTTTCTCTCGTTCCGTCGTTCAGCGCGGCGGCCGAGAAGACCGTCAGCGTATGGTTCAGCTGCTACAGCGGTGAAAGCTACAGCTTCCCGATGCTGCGGCAGAAAATCACGGTCAAGCAGGATACCGTCAAGAAGTACGGTTGGAAGAATGCCCCCGAGGGGACAATGGTCGGCGGTGTCGACCACGGCGTGAAGGACGGTGAGATCACCGTTGCCGACGCGATCCTGACCGCGCATGAGGTGCTCTACGGTGAGAATTTCACCGCAGAAACCATGAAGAATTACATCGGCGGCACCGAGAGCTATATGACGAAAATCTTTGGCCTCAGCGCTGCCACGGGCATCATGTTTACGGTCAATGACCGTGTGCCGGTGGGTGAGATGACCGACGGCTACGCCGCCAACGAGTGTGTCCTTTCCGACGGTGACGAGGTGGAGTTCTTCCTCCTGACCGACGATGAGATGTACGGTATGCTCAACACCTACCTGTACTTCGATACCAAGTCTACCTTTGTCGCTGCGGGTGATACCCTGACGCTCACGCTGACGGGCTTTACGGCTTACGAAAGTATGTTCTCCGCGCCCGGCAATCCCACACAGCCACTGACGAGCCTTAAGCCGATGGCCGACGTTGCCGTTGGTAAGCTCGACGAGAAGGGGGCTTTTGTCGATTTCCTTTATGACGACAATAATAACATCGTCAAGACCGACAAGGACGGCAAGCTGACCTACACCTTCAAGGATGCCGGTACCGTCCGTCTCGCCGCTGTCGGCGATCCGGACGAGGAACAGTATTTCATCTCCCCGTATTGCGAAGTAACCGTCTATGCGAAGAGTGTCAGCGCCGACTGGAAGAACTTCCGCAACAGCGATACGAACAACGGTATCACGGATGTGGCTACGCCTTTCGGGCCCGAGTATGCACAATTCCGCTGGGCAAGAAAGCTCGGCAGCGGTTGGTCTGCGGCTCCCAGCGTACAAATTATTGTGGACGATGCGCTCATTGTTATGAGCAGCAAGACCATCTACAAGCTCGACCTCGCAACCGGAGAGACTCTTGCGACCGGCGAGATGGCGCAGGCTCCGAGCTACGGCTATACGCCGCCCGCCTATGCGGATGGACTGATCTATGCTCCGCTCGGCAACGGTACCGTACAGGCTTTTACCGCTACGGATCTTGAGTCCGTCTGGGTCTACTCCGACGAACTGAAGGGTCAGGCGCTTTCGCCCATTACCGTTTCCGACGGACACGTCTACACCGGCTTCTGGTACGGCGAAACCCGCGACGCGAATTTTGTTTGCCTGAATGCCGCGACCGGCGAACTGGAATGGTCCTATACCGTAACCGGCGGCTTCTACTGGGCCGGTTCCGTTGCGGTTGGTGACTACATCTGCGTCGGTACCGATGACGGCGACAGCGGCTTTACGGGAAATTCCCGTCTGCTGGTGTTCAAGAAGTCCTACGCTGAGAATGATGAGATCCGACCCGTTTGCTCCGTGGAGCTGACCGGCTGCGGCGACCAGAGAAGCGCTCTGACTTATGTTGACGGCAGTCTCTACTTCACCACCAAGGGCGGCTATCTCTGCCGCGCAGAGATCGACGAAAAGACGGGCATGATCAACGGCCTGAAGCTTTCCAATATTCATGCGCAGAGCACGTCCACGCCCGTTGTCTACGGTGATTATGTGTATTTCGGCACCGGCAGTGGTATTTCCGAGACCGGTTCGAGCGGCAGCTTTGTGATTGCCGATCGAAAGACGCTGAACATCGTCAAAGCGGTAGACCTGAAGGGTTATCCGCAGTGCTCCATGCTGCTTTCCACTGCGTATGAGCAGTCCGAAGGTGTTCTGTGCTTCTACAGCACATACAACTCTATCCCCGGCGGCGTGACGCTTGTGCGTGTAGATGCGAAGGACGTGACCGACGTTGAGGTCATTGAGCTTTACGACGCAAAGGGCTATGAGCAGTATTGCATCAGCAGCATGATCTGCGACAAGAACGGCAATCTCTACTATAAGAATGACAGTGCGAACGTGATCTGTATCGGCGTATCCGAGACGGAGTACCCGCTGTTCGACAAGAATCTGAGCGAAGACCTGATTAAGTATGAGCCGAATACCAAGGCGGATGACCTGGAAATTTCTCTCAAGCCTCTTAAGAAAGGCACACTGAGCCTCCAGTGGCAGTCTTCTGCGGACGGTGAGACCTGGCAGGATGTGGAGGGTGCAACCGAAAACCGTCTGCCCGTTTCCACCGAGGCACTGGGTACGACCTATTTCCGCTGTGTTGCAGCCAACACGGACGGCGACAACGTTGTTACCTCCGTCAGTAACACTGCGACGGTGACGATTAAGGTGTTTAACCGTGACAACCGGCCGCAGTATGTCATCAATAAGTCCAATGCCGCACCGAACACCTCCGGGCTGAAGCCTGTTGAGTATATCAACTATGAGATCAGCACGAAGGGCGTTGATAAGCCCAGAGTGTGGCTGGCTGCTCCCTCAGAGGGCAAGATTCTCTCCGTTGAGCAGATTTCCGGTGAGGACAAGTGCTCCATCGTGGAGCAGAGCAACGCTTATGCCTATCGCCTCTACTTCGGCAGCGGCGTTACGGAACCGAACCGTTTCCTTGTGACCTCCGTCAGCGAAAGCGGCGCGGAGCAGAAGTACATCCTGACCATCGTTTCGGATGATGCGCTGCCCTTTACCGATATTCGCGGTCAGTGGGCGCAGGATTCCATCATGTTTGTTTACGAGAAGGGCCTTGTCAACGGTATGGGCGACGGAACGTTTGCCCCGTATATGACAATGTCTCGCGCTATGTTCGTCCAGATGCTTTATCGTCTCGACGGTGAACCGGAAGTCGCCGTTTCCGAGAAGTTTAAGGATGTCAAGGCCGATGCTTGGTTTGCGGAGGCTGTCTCGTGGGCCTCGGAGAACGGGATCGTTCTCGGCATGACGGAATCGACCTTCGAGCCGTATTCTAACGTAAGCCGCCAGCAGGCTGTCACCATGCTCTACCGTTATGCACAGTATAAGGGTATGGATGTCAGCGAACGTGCCGACCTGAGCGGTTATACCGATGCGGGAAGCATCCAGCCGTATGCACTGGAAGCCATGCGCTGGGCCAACGCCATTGGCCTGATGATCGGGCGCACGGAAACGACGCTCGCGCCCAATGAGAAACTGATTCGCTGTGAGGGCGCCGTCCTGTTCCAGCGCTTCTGGAATCTCATCAATCCGAACGAATAATCTTTCCTTTCCATCCTTATGTGTAATCCCCTGCAAGCGAAAGCCCGTGGCGCAAGCCACGGGCTTTTGCGATTAGACAGCAGTCTGCAAGAAAATACACGGCATGACCACCGCCGCAAAGGAAAACCACCGGCAGAAACCGGTGGTTTCTTTTTATTTTTCGGGCTTGTAGCTGTCTTTCAGGCTGACCGAGCGGTTAAATACGGGGTGTTCCGGGGAGGAATCCTTGCTGTCCGGGCAGAAATAGCCGAGACGCATGAACTGGAAGGCGGCGGGCGCCGCCGCAGCGCAGACCAGAGCAGCCTCAACCTTACAGCCGGTCAGGACCTCCAACGAGTCGGGATTCAGACATTCGATGAAATCCTTATCCGCTGCATCAGGGTCTGCGTCGGTAAACAGGTTAGAGTACAGACGTACTTCGGCGTCTGCGCAGGTGGACGCATCGACCCAATGGATCGTTGACTTGATCTTGCGTCCGTCGGCCGGGTCTCCGCCGCGTGAATCCGGGTCGTATTCGCACAGGACCTCGGTTACGGCTCCGGTCTCATCCGTGCGGAAGCCGGTACACTTGACCACATAGGCGCCCTTGAGACGAACTTCATTTCCCGGGAAAAGCCGGAAGAACTTGCCGACCTTTTCCGGTTGAAAATCTTCGGCCTCAATCCAGAGGCTGCGCGAGAAAGGAACCTCGCGCGAACCCATCTCCGGATGGTTCGGATGATTCTCCACGGAAAAGACCTCTGTCTTGCCTTCCGGGTAATTTGTCACTGTCAGCCGAATAGGGTGCAGGACGGCCATAACGCGCGCGGCGGTTTCATTCAGATCCTCACGCAGACAGTGTTCCAGAAAAGCATACTCTACCGTCGAGGCGACCTTGGCGACGCCGATGCGCTCACAGAAATTACGGATGGAGGCCGGCGTATAGCCTCTGCGGCGCAGTCCGCAGAGTGTCGGCATTCTCGGATCGTCCCAACCGATGACACGGTTTTCTTCTACGAGACGGCGAAGCTTACGCTTGCTCATGACGGTGTGATCAATCCCCAGACGCGCAAACTCTATCTGCCGCGGCTTTGCGGGCAGATCACAGTGTTCAACAACCCAGTTATACAGAGGGCGGTGCGCCTCAAATTCCAGCGAGCACAGCGAGTGCGTAATATGCTCCATCGCATCTTCGATGGGATGCGCAAAATCGTACATTGGATAGATGCACCACTTGTCCCCGGTGGCGTGATGGGGCATATGATTGATGCGGTAAATAGCAGGATCGCGCATATTGAAGTTACCGGAGGCAAGATCAATTTTTGCGCGGAGCGTCATGGCGCCGTTCGGGAATTCGCCTGCGCGCATCCGGCGGAACAGATCGAGCGATTCCTCCATCGGCCGATCACGGTAAGGGCTGACGGCGGGCGTGTTGAGGTCGCCGCGCATTTCCTTCATTTGCTCCGGTGTCAATTCGCAGACGTAGGCGAGTCCTTTTTTAATCAGCCCTTCGGCACATTCATACATTTTGTCGAAGTACTGTGAGGCGTAGTAGAAACGGTCGTCCCAGTCAAAACCGAGCCAGTGAATGTCCTGCTTAATCGCTTCGACGTACTCCACATCCTCCTTGGTCGGATTTGTGTCATCCATACGCAGATTGCAGATGCCGCCGAAGCGCTCGGCGGTGCCAAAATCGATGCACAGCGCCTTGCAGTGGCCGATGTGAAGATATCCGTTTGGCTCCGGCGGAAAGCGGGTGTGTACCTGCATTCCCTCATATTGTCCGCCCTCGGACAGATCCTCAACGATGAAGGATTCTATAAAGTTTTTAGGTTCCGGAAAAACACGACGGTCTTCCATTCGCTTCACCCTCTCATGCATTTTTCGCACATAGTATATAACACTTTTGCCAAATTTGCAAGCCGGAATTCATGAAATCTGCCGAATTTGGGTGGAAGGAGATTGATAATTGAAAACAATTTGGAAAAACCAAAATTTTCGGTTGTCAATTCCCGTGATTTATTATACAATAGACGGAGAATGAAGGAGACAAAGGAGTGATTCTCTTGAATGAGCCTAAATATCGCCGCGTGCTGCTCAAGCTCAGTGGCGAGGCGCTTGCGGGCGACGCGCATCGCGGGCTGGATTTTGACGTAATCGGCAGTGTTTGCGACGTTGTGAAGCAGTGTGTTGCGCTCGGCGTGCAGGTCGGCATCGTTGTCGGCGGAGGAAATTTCTGGCGGGGTGTGAAGGACGGCAGCGACCGAATGGAGCGCACTCGCGCCGACCATATGGGAATGCTGGCGACGACCATGAATGCGTTGGCCATTGCCGACGTTCTGGAACAGCGCGGCGTTGCCGCACGCGTGCAGACAGCGCTGGAAATGCGTGCCATTGCAGAGCCTTACATTCGCGGACGTGCGATCCGTCACATGGAAAAGGGGAGAGTTGTGATCTTTGCCTGCGGGACCGGCAACCCCTTCTTCTCTACGGATACCGGTGCGGTGCTTCGCGCGGCGGAGATCAACGCCGACGCGGTGCTGCTGGCGAAAAATGTGGATGGCGTTTATACCGCCGATCCCGCAAAGGACGCCTCCGCCGTGAAATATGACGAGCTGAGTTATCACAGAGTGTTGGCCGAGAATCTTCAGGCTACGGACACGACCGCGATGACGCTGGCAATGGACAACCATATTCCCATCATCCTCTTTGCACTGAAGGATCCGCAGAATATCCTGCGCGTGGTGATGGGTGAAAAGATCGGAACAGTTGTTAAGGAGGATAAATAACATGGCAGTTGACTTTAAGGATTTTTCCCGCAAGATGGATCGCACGCTTGATGTTTTGGCGGAGGACTTCGGCGCCATTCGCGCCGGCCGCGCCAATGCCCGCGTGCTTGACCGCATTGAGGTCGAATACTATGGTGTCGATACTCCCGTCGGTCAGGTCGGTACTATTTCTTCGCCGGATGCCCGCACGCTGGTCATCCAACCGTGGGACGGCTCGCTGCTGAAAAAAATCGAGAAGGCGATCCAGTCGTCCGATCTCGGTATTAACCCGCAGAACGACGGCCGTGTGATCCGTCTGGTATTTCCGCAGCTTACCGAGGAGCGCCGCCGCGAGCTGGTCAAGCAGGTCAAAAAGTACGGCGAAGAGGCCAAGGTCGCGATGCGCAATGTCCGCCGCGATGCGATGGATTACATCAAAAATCTGAAGAAAAAGAGCGAGATTACCGAGGACGACCAGAAGAAGGCCGAGAAGGATCTTCAGGATTTGACCGACAAATATATCAAAAAGGTCGATGAAGCCTGCGCCGCCAAGGAAAAGGAGCTTATGGAGATCTGATGCTTCCGGAATCAGCCGCCATATGGCGGCTGATTGCGTCATCCCCCATGTTTTGGAGTAATACCATGCTGTTTTCAAAAAAACAAACGCCTTCGCCCGCACAGGAGCGTGTTCTTCCAACGCATATTGCCATTGTAATGGACGGCAACGGCCGTTGGGCGCAGCAGCGCGGGCTGCCGCGTATTTTTGGTCACCGCGCAGGGGCTGAGGCTTTTCGAACCATCGCGAATTATGCAAAGGAAATCGGCCTGCGGTATTTGACAGTCTATGCCTTTTCTACGGAGAACTGGAGACGTTCTGCGGAGGAGGTTGACGGAATTATGGAGCTTTTGGAGCGCTATCTCGGCGAGATCATTCGCGACATGGATAAGAACCGTGCCCGTTTCCGCTTTTTCGGAGATCTGAGCCGACTTTCTCCGGAGCTTCAGGAGGAGGCGCGTATTGCCTCGGAACGTTCCGGGCAATATGACGGTGTGCAGGTGAATTTTTGCCTGAATTATGGCGGACGAGCCGAGATCGTGCGTGCGGCGCAGGAATTTGCCCGCCGCTGCGCGGCAGGGGAATGCAGCCCGGACGAACTGACCGAAGAGGCCTTTTCCGGTCTGATGTATTCGGCTGGGATCCCGGATCCGGAGCTGATAATCCGCCCGGGCGGCGAGCTGCGGACCTCAAATTTTCTGTTATGGCAGTCGGCCTATGCCGAATACTATTTTACGCAGACGCTTTGGCCGGATTTTGGGCCGGAGGATCTTGAACGGGCGATTGCGGCTTATTCCGCCAGAAATCGCCGCTTTGGAGGTGTTTGACCGTGCTTACCCGTATTTTGACTGCCTGCATCGGACTTCCGCTGCTGCTTGTTATCGTCCTGCTGCTCCCGCCCGTGGCCACGGCGATTCTTTTTGCTTTGGCTTGCGGCATCGGGGCGTATGAAATGCTTTGGCGGACGGGAATATTAAAGCACAAACGGGTTTTGGTGTATACCGTTGTCAGCGCGATGGCCACGGTCATGTGGTCTTGGCTTCGCGCCTGCGCCGTTGTGTCGGAGCAGATGCTGTGGCTTCTTACGCTGGCGGGGCTGTTTGTGTATTTTTCGCTTCTGTTCTGTGAGCTCCTGGCTGCGCATGCGAAGCTGAAGTTTACGGATCTCTGCGTCGCTCTGTTTGCGGGATTGGTTTATCCGTTCCTGATCGGCGCACTGGTGCGCCTGCGTGCGATGAACGGCGGAAACTTTTTTATCCTTGTTGCTTTTTTGCTTTCTATGGTTGCGGATTCCGGTGCGTATTTTGTCGGCCGGGCCTGCGGAAAACACAAGCTTGCGCCTGTCATCAGTCCCAAAAAGACGGTGGAGGGTGCGATTGGCGGCATTGTAACGAATATCCTCGCGATGTGCCTTTATACCTTTCTGCTTCACCGATTCTTCGGCTTTACGCAGGTCAACTACCTCTATGCGGCAATCTATGGTGTGCTCGGAGCACTTGGCTCCATCGTCGGCGACCTGACTCTCTCCGTCGTAAAACGGCAGGTGGGGATCAAAGACTATGGAAATCTGTTTCCGGGTCACGGCGGCATTCTGGATCGTTTTGACAGCACGATGATCGTTGCGCCACTGGCAGAGCTGCTGCTGCTGGCCATCCCGTTTGCGGTGAAGTGATATGACGAACTGTGTTTCCGTTTTGGGTTCGACCGGCTCCATCGGCCGGCAGACGCTTGAGGTTGTCGGTCAGCTTGGAATCCGTGTGGCGGCGCTGGCGGCCGGAGCGAACGTGGAGCGTATGGCGCGGCAGTGCCGCGAATACAAGCCGGAGCTGGCCGTGATGGCCACGCCGCAGGCGGCGAATGCTCTGCGCGACGCGCTTGGCACACAGAAGATCCGCATTCTCTCCGGCCCGGAGGGGTTGCTTGCCGCCGCTGTCCATGAACAGGCGGATACCGTTGTGACGGCCGTGGTCGGAATGCTCGGCTTACAGCCGACGCTGGCTGCAATCCGTCAAAAAAAGCGAATTGCACTGGCAAATAAGGAGACGCTTGTCTGCGCCGGCGAGCTTGTCATGGCTGCCGCGCGGGAATACGGCACAGAAATTCTTCCCGTCGATTCCGAGCATTCGGCGATTTTCCAGTGCCTGATGGGATGTACGGATCGGCGCGAGATCCGCAGATTACTTCTGACATGCTCGGGCGGGCCGTTTTACGGCAGATCGCGTGAGGAGCTGGGAGCCGTGACCAAAGCCGATGCGCTGTGCCATCCGAATTGGAAAATGGGGCAGAAGATCACCGTTGATTGCGCAACGCTGATGAACAAGGGACTGGAGGTTATCGAAGCGATGCGGCTGTATTCTCTGCCGCTTTCGCAGGTCGATGTACTCATTCACCGGCAGAGTATCGTGCATTCGCTGGTAGAATTCCGCGACGGTGCGGTGCTTGCGCAGCTTGGTGTGCCGGATATGCGTGTACCGATCCGGTTGGCAATGACTTACCCGGAGCGCGCGGAGAATCCTGCCGCGCCGCTGGATCTTACAACCTGCGGCGCACTGACCTTTGCTGCGCCGGACTATGAAGCCTTTCCCTGCCTTGCGTTGGCGCGTGAGGCGGCGCAGCGCGGCGGTACGGCCTGCGCCGTGCTCAACGGCGCGAATGAGGCTGCCGTCGGTGCGTTTTTGCGCGACGAGATCGGCTTTTACGACATTGAACGTCTCGTTCGAGGTGCACTCGATACCGTTGCGCAGACCGATCGCCCCGATCTGGACCAAATCCTCCTTGCGGACGCTGCGGCGCGCCGCGCGGTATATCAATCCCTGTGAGGTGCTTGCATGACTGCTTTTTACATTATTCTTTCCGTTTTCCTGTTTGGACTTCTGATTTTTCTGCATGAGGGCGGCCATTTTGTAACGGCAAAGCTCTCCGGCGTGCAGGTCAACGAGTTTTCTCTTTTCATGGGCCCCGCCATTTGGAAAAAGCAGAAGGGGGAGACGCTCTACGCACTGCGCTGCATTCCCGTCGGCGGCTACTGCGCGATGGAAGGAGAAGACGACGACAGCGAAAACCCCCGCTCCTTCCGCAATGCGAAGGTGTGGAAGCGGATCATCATTCTGGCTGCCGGTTCGTTCATGAATGCTCTGACCGGTCTGCTCATTGTCCTGCTGCTTGTTTCCTTCACCTATTCCGCCATTCCGGGCACAACGCTCTCCGGTTTCCACCCGGACTACGCTTATCATACCGAAAACGATCTTCAGGCCGGCGACCGCTTCGTCTCCATCGACGGTGAGCGCGTCTATGTCAACAGCGACATTGCCATGCTGCTTTCGCGCAGCACCACGGGCGTATACGATATTGTAGTTGAGCGCGACGGAAAAACCGTCGAGCTGAGCAATTATGCGCTGAAGGCGCAGGAATACGACGGACAGCTTCGTTACGGTTTCAATATTGCCGCAACGGAGAAGACCGTCGGCGGCGTTCTGGCGTACAGCTGGAACTCCTGCGTTAATTTTGCGCGACTCGTCCGCCTCGGACTTCAGGACCTGATTACGGGACGCGCCGGCCTGAGCGATATGTCCGGCCCGGTCGGAATCGTAAAGGTCGTGACGGATGCCGGTAAGGAAGCCCAATCCGTCGGCGCCGGTGTTCTCAACGTGCTGTATCTGTTCGCATTTATTGCCGTGAACCTTGCGGTGATGAATATGCTGCCGATCCCCGCGCTGGACGGCGGACGTATCGTGTGTCTGCTCCTGACGACGGTGATTGAAAAAATCATCGGCAGAAAGCTGAACCCGAAATATGAGGGCTATCTGCATGCCGGTTTCCTCGTTCTGCTTTTGCTTGTTATGGCTGTTGTGACCTTCAAGGACATCTTCAGCCTGTTCGGAGGCTGAGTATGACACGACAGATTCATGTCGGCAACATTGCCGTCGGCGGCGGTGCGCCGGTCAGTATTCAGTCTATGCTCAACTGCCCGACGACGGATGAAGCGCGCTGCCTCGCGCAGATCCGGGCGCTTCAGTCAGCGGGCTGTGAGATCATCCGACTGACCGTGCCGGATCCGGCTGCGGCGGAAAGCTTTGCGCGGATTGTTCCGCAAACGTCGGCGCCGCTTGTTGCGGACATCCATTTTGACTACCGTATGGCCATTGCCGCCGCCGAGGGCGGAGCTGCCAAGATTCGTATCAATCCGGGGAATATCGGCGGACAGGAACGCGTCCGCGCGGTGGCGGATTGCTGCAAGGCGCACCGTATTCCCATCCGGATCGGCGTGAACGGCGGAAGCCTGGAGCCGGAGCTTCTGCGTAAATACGGTCATCCGACGGCAGAAGCGCTGGTGGAAAGCGCATTTTCCCATATTGCGCTTTTGGAGCGCTGCGGCTTCTACGACATATGCGTCAGCATGAAGTCCAGCTCCGTACCGCTGATGATGCGGGCGTATCGCCTGATGCATGAACGGTCGGACTACCCGCTGCACCTCGGCGTGACGGAGACGGGCACGGAATACATGGGTACGGTAAAATCCGCTATGGGCATTGGCGGCCTCCTGTGTCTCGGTATCGGCGATACCATCCGTGTATCCCTCACTGCCGACCCTGTTCGGGAGGTAGCAGCCGCCAAGGCGATTCTGCGTGCCGCAGGACTGCGAAAGGGTGGGGTGGATCTGATTTCCTGCCCGACCTGCGGAAGGACGAAGATCGACCTGATCGGCCTTGCCGGGCAGGTGGAGCAGGCGCTTGCAGACTGCGAAAAAGATTTGACCGTTGCGGTCATGGGCTGTGTGGTCAACGGCCCCGGCGAGGCGCGTGAGGCCGACATCGGCATTGCCGGCGGCGACGGTTGCGGCGTACTGTTCGTGAAGGGGGAGCTGAAGGAGAAGCTGCCCTATGATGAACTGCTGCCCGCACTTTTACACTATATCGAACGAATGTAAAGACCATGGGAGAAACAATGTCGAGAATTCCCTTTTTGAATCTGTTTTTTGAATATCACCCGGAGGACTCTCTGCGTGCATGGTTGGAAAAGACCGAGATCTGCCACGGTGAGATCAGTCGAGACACAAGCAGCGTGACGCTTCGCGTCGAGAGCGACAAGTATTTTCCGGACAAGCGTATCAGCGAGCTGGCCGACGAGCTCCGGGCGCGCTATGGCGTGCGGCATCTGCGGATTCTTCCGAAATTTCCCGCCTCCGAGCTTCCGAAGCTTCTGCCGTCCGAGCTGGGACGCGTGATTTCCGCGGCTTACTCGCCTGCAATGGCATTGCTCGCGGGCTGCAAATGGGAGCTTTCACCCGGCGAAAGCCGCCTGACCATTCTGGCAAACGGCACGGAGGCACTTGCGCCCTACCTCCCGCTTGCGGAGCGCTACATATCGGAACGCTTCGGCGTGGAGACGAAGATTACTGTCTCGTCGGAAGGAGAGTTTGACGGCGAGGCGCTTTTTGCGCGTACGGAGGAGCTTCGGCGTGCGGCAATGCGGGACCTTCCGCTTGCGCCGCCGCCCGCAGCGGCGCAGAATGTCGCTGCCGGAAAAGTGAAGCCTGCCGAGTCGGAGACGATTTACGGCAAGCCTTTCTCCGGCGAGACGGTAAAAATGAATACGATCAGTATGGCTACCGTCGGTGAACGTGTCATTGTTGAGGGCAAGGTGTTTTTTGTCGATCACCGTGAAGTCAAAAACGGTGCGGCGAATGTGATTTCTTTCGACATGACCGATTACACCAACTCCGTGCGTGTTCATTCGTTTATGAAGGGCGACACGGGTAAGCCGATTGTCGAGGGCGTGAGCGCCCCCGGTATGTGGCTGCGCGTGCAGGCACGGGTTGATTTTGACGACTACAGTCAGGAGCTTGTGCTCAAGCCTCTGGGTATAATGAAGGCCTCGGCGCCTGTCCGTCAGGATACGGCGGCGCAGAAGCGTGTGGAACTGCATCTGCATACGACAATGTCCATGATGGATGCGCTGACGAAAACCGGGGAAGCGGTCGCAACGGCTGCCCGCTGGGGGCATAAGGCCATCGCCATTACCGATCACGGTGTCGTTTCCTCCTTCCCGGATGCACTTAAGGCCTCCGGCAAGGCCAAGGTCGCCGGTACGGATCAAAACATCAAGATCCTTTACGGCTGTGAGGGCTATCTGCTTGATCTGAAGGATGAGCGTATTGCGGCGCACGGCGATTTAAGCAGGGCGTTGGAAGGGGAGTATGTTGCCTTTGACCTGGAGACGACGGGGCTTTCACGCACAAAGGATGCGATCACCGAGTTTGGCGCTGTCCTTTTCCGAAACGGTGAGCCGGTCGATGTGTTCCAGTCCTTTGCCGATCCGAAGCGACGGCTGGATCCCGAAAATACCGCGCTAACGGGTATTACGGACGAAATGCTTATCGGTGCGCCCGATATTTCAGAGGTGCTGCCCGCATTCCTCCGTTTTTGCGGCGACAGACCGCTTGTTGCCCACAACGCCGACTTTGATATCGGCTTTGTCGAAACGGCTGCGCGCAGACTCGGTATCGACTTCCGACCGACTTATGTTGACACGCTCGTGCTGGCACGTGTTCTGATGCCGGAGTTAAAAAAGCATAAGCTTGACATTGTTGCCGAAGGGTTGAAGCTTCCGGAATTCAATCATCACCGCGCCTCGGACGATGCAAAAACCTGCGGCATGATCTACGCGCGGCTGGCAGAGCGGCTTGCACGGCGGGGCGTCGCCGATCTGGCAGGCGTGAATGAACAGATGCTTGCAGGCGGCGGCGAGATCAGGCTTGCGGGGCGGAAGGTTCATCCGCGCCACATTCTGCTGTTTGCCAAAAATCAGCTTGGGTTGAGAAATCTGTACCATCTCATTTCAGATGCAAACCTCAAATATTTCTACCGTAAGGCGCCATGTATCCCGCGTTTTGAGTTGGAAAAGCTGCGGGAGGGACTGGTGATCGGGTCTGCCTGCGAGGCTGGTGAGCTGTTTCAGGCCGTTCTGGGACAGGAGCCGGAGGATGAATTGCTTCGGATTGCTTCGTTTTACGATTTTCTGGAAATTCAGCCGATCAGTAACAATCGCTTTTTGGTCGCAGAAGGAAAGGTCGCCTCGGACGAGGAGCTGCGCAATTTCAACCGTACCATTGTCCGCCTTGGGGAGCAGCTTGGCAAGCCTGTCTGCGCGACGGGGGACGTTCATTTCCTGAATCCGGAGGAGGAAATATACCGTCGTATCCTACTGGCCTCCAAGGGCTTTGCGGATTGCGACCGCGAAAACCCGCTTTATTTCCGTACAACGGACGAAATGCTGGAGGAATTCTCCTACCTTGGCGCAGAAAAGGCGCATGAGGTCGTCATTACCAATCCGAATCATATCGCGGATCTCTGCGATACCGTCCGGCCCGTGCCGCATAATCTGTTTGCGCCGAAGATCGAAAACTCCGTGGAAGATCTGAAGTCGCTTGTTTATGGGAAAATGCACCGCCTCTACGGCGATCAACCGCCGGAGCTGGTTGTAAAACGGGTTGAGACTGAGCTGCACGACATCATCTCCTGCCACTATGACGTAATTTATATGTCCGCGCAGAAGCTGGTGCAGAATTCGCTGGAGCATGGATATCTTGTCGGTTCGCGTGGGTCCGTCGGATCGTCGCTCGTTGCGTATATGTCCGGTATTACGGAGGTGAATTCGCTTCCGGCGCATTATCGCTGTCCGAAGTGCAAATACTGTTCCTTCGACGTACCGCCGGAATTTGACTGCGGCGCGGATCTTCCGGATGCGATTTGCCCGCAATGCGGCGAAAAGCTGGACAAGGACGGTTTTCATATCCCGTTTGAGACATTCCTCGGCTTCGGCGGAGATAAGGTACCGGATATCGACCTGAACTTCTCAGGCGAATATCAGGCGCAGGCGCACCAGTACTGTATCGAAATGTTCGGAGCGAGTCATGTGTTCCGTGCCGGCACCATCGGGACCGTGGCGGAAAAGACTGCTTACGGTTATGTAAAAAAATATCTCTCCGAGCGGAATCTGGTTGTCGGACGCGCGGAAGAAAACCGTCTTGCAGCGGGCTGTGTTGATGTCCGCCGTACAACCGGGCAGCATCCCGGCGGCCTTGTCGTTATCCCGCAGGAAAACGAAATCTGGGATTTCTGTCCTGTTCAGCACCCTGCGGACGCTCCGGACGCCGATATTATCACCACACATTTTGAATATCACTCTATGGAGGAAAACCTCCTGAAGCTCGATATGCTTGGTCACGACGATCCCACGATGATCCGTATGCTGGAGGATATGACGGGAGTAGATGCGAAGACCATTCCTCTGGATGACGCCGACACCATGTCCATTTTCTCCCTGAGTAAACGCCTCGGCTATGAAAATGATCCCGTCCTCGGCCCGACCGGTGCGGTCGGTATTCCCGAGTTCAACACGCGCTTTACGCGGCAGATGCTTGAGGACACGCAGCCGAAGGATTTCAACACCCTTGTGCGTCTTTCCGGTTTTTCTCACGGCACGGATGTGTGGACGGGAAATGCGCGGGATCTGATCCTGAGCGGTACGGCGACCGTTTTGCAGACCGTCGGCTGTCGTGATGATATTATGCTCTACCTGATTTCCTGCGGCCTGCCGGAGAAACGTGCGTTCAAGATCATGGAAGCGGTGCGAAAGGGCAGAGGTTTGCCGGACGGCGCCGAACAGGAGATGATCGATGCCGGCGTACCGGAATGGTACATTACGTCGTGTAAAAAGATCAAATATCTTTTCCCGAAGGCGCACGCCGTAGCTTACGTTATGATGGCTTTCCGTATTGCATGGTTCAAAGTGCATTATCCGCTGGCGTTTTACTCGGCGTATTTTTACCGCCGTAGTCAGAAGGATGGCTTTGATGCTGTTATGATGACACATGGCATCGAGACAGTTAAAAAGCACATGGACGAGATTTCCGCCAATCCGAAGAGCACGGCAAAGGATGAGGAGCTTTTGAAAACGCTCGAGGTCTGTTATGAGTTCTATCTGCGCGGCTTTGAATTCGCACCGATGGATCTGTACGAGTCGCACGCGACAAAGTTTGTAATCAAAGACGGCAAGCTCCTTCCGCCGTTTTCTGCGGTCTCCGGGCTGGGCGAAACGGCCGCCTGGGACATTTGTGCGGGGCGAGAGGGAAAGCATTTCCTGTCTGTGGAAGAATTTGCGGCCTCGTGCCGCAAGGTGTCCAAGACGCACATCGAGAGCTTACGTCAGGCCGGAGCGTTCGGCGATCTTCCGGAAACAAATCAGATCACGCTGTTTTGAGAGCGTTGCGCTATCGAATGTGCTACGACACCCCCGGCTTCCGTGAGAAGGAAGCCGGGGGTGTTGATTCCTACCATTTATGAAGCTAATTCGCTGTAAATCATCCCGGACGATCGTCCGGTTATGCAATTCCGGGGTACGGAAACAATTATTGGATTATAACAAAAAGACTTTTTATATAGAAATAAAGTTGGTCAATCTATTGACAAGCGTCTGAAATTATGGTATAATAAAAAGTAACGTCGGGAATCCGAACAGTTTCCGACAGCATTATTAACCCTGTGTTAAGACCAGCAATGAACTTTGAGGGCACGCGTCAGGGCAATCATCTAATCAAGAGAGGTAAACCAAAATGTTCCAAGACAAGACGTTAGTTTGCAAAGAGTGCGGCAATGAGTTCGTGTTCACCGCCGGTGAGCAGGAATTCTATGCGGAGAGAGGCTTCCAGAATGAGCCGCAGCGTTGCAAGGCTTGCCGTGACGCTCGCAAGAACGCTGCCCACAGCCCCAGAGAGTTCTTCACTGCTGTCTGCGCTAACTGCGGCGGCGAGGCTCGTGTTCCGTTTGAGCCCAAGACCGATCGCCCGGTGTATTGCAGCGAGTGCTTCGCCAAGATGCGCGAGAACGGCTGATTCTTCTGCTGATTTGGAAAAGGACTTCCGAAAGGAAGTCCTTTTTTATTTCCGGGCCGACGAGCGGCTACGACTCGTGCCGGTCAAAGCAGTCTGTCAGCGTCTGGCGCCGCTTGACAATAGCGTCGTACACCTCTTTGGTAACATGATCGTAGTAGTTACCCTCGTAAAGCGCAACGGCGGCATCGGCGTCCAGAATCTGGTATCTGGGTAGAACGCCTTCGCCACGATCCACGGCTGCCGTAGCCGTGTAGCTTACGTCACCGACTACCGTAACGCCTGTCTCGCGGCTTTTTCGCAGTTCAATTTGTAAGATCGCAGAGAGATTCACACCGTTTTCCCGGACTGCCGTAAAATCGCCGAGACTGTAGGCAATGACCGCCTTTTTCTGAGTCCCGTTTACGGTCACGCTGCGCTGCTCGACCTTGGAAAAGCGATGCGAATGGGAACCAAGGATAACATCGACGCCGTTTTGAACCAGATAATCTGCGATTTTTTCCTGGGAGCTGCGGATGGTGTCGTTGTTCTCGCTGCCCCAATGCAGGCCGGCGATAATGAAATCCGGCCGCAGTGCCTTGGCTGCGGAGAGCGTTCGGTCAAGCTGATTGTAGTCAATCTTGCTGTAGCTGGAATCGTAATCCGTATAAAGACGATCTACGCGGTATTCTTCTCCTGCAGGAAGAGACATTCCGTTCATTCCCTTTGTCAAGGCGATAAACGCAATGCGAATACCGTTTTTCTCCAGCAGAACGGCACGCTGGTCACGCTGTTCCGCCTCGGACGCGTAGGTACCGACGGTTTTCAACCCGGATTCCCGCAATGTGCTTAATGTACGCTCAAGCCCGGACATACCGCTTTGAATTGAATAGGAATTGGCTGTCTGAAGGACGGTAAAGCCCGCGGCGTGCAGCGCTGCAGCCATTGCGTCCGGACAGCTTCCGCTTTGTTCGCCGTACGGCGTACCGGAAAATGTGCCCTCAAAGTTTCCGAATACCAGATCCGCCGCGGCAAAAATATTGACCGTCCCGGAAAAGAGAGATGTAAAATCATAGCCGCCGTCAGACAGACGGAAAGCGGGGAGCATATCGTCTGTCAGATAAATATCTCCCACTGCGGCAAGACGCACAATCTGTGCCTCTTCATCCGGAAAATCTGTCGTCAAAGGCTTTGTGGCAGTGGGCGTGCAGGCGCAGAGCAGCAGAGCGCAAAGCAGCGGGATGTAAAAACGAAGCCGTTTTTTCAAGATCATTCTCCTCCGTATTGAATCCTTCTTCTTTATAGTCTACACCAAAAGCAGGGAAGATACAAGAACTAATTTTCTCGTGAGAACGCCGGTTGAGCAAACGCATAAACGCGTACCGTCAGATATAAATTGTAAGATTACAAAAATTACACAAAACGACATGGACAACGCTGAGAAGATTTGGTATGCTTGAGCAGGGTTTCTCGGGAGAATCGAAAAAGGGAGGAATCGCCCGGAGAGAGCAGGGAGCTCTCTCCGGGGTCGACTTCCTCCGCTCCCATCGGACAAGGCGAAGCGGCTGCACGGTTCCTGCAGTTCCGCTTGCGCCCGTTCCGACCGACTGTTGTTTTTAATCTGTACGCTGTCATTTTTGTTCAGGCTCATTTCCTTGCAAAGGCGCCTCCCAATGCGGTAAAACAATACCGCATCGGGAGGTGTTTTTGTAAATATTACATTTTATTCTACAATGTTAGTAGGATTGTTTTCCGGCGTCTTCGCTGATTATAACAAAAGACGTAAAACGTAATCGCGCAATCACTCCGTCTTTCTAAAAAATGCATCTTTTGCCCAAGAAGCCTCGAAAACAGTTGATTTTTTTGTGCATTGTAGTATAATATTCCTGTTGAAACAAGGATGTCT
Source organism: uncultured Oscillospiraceae bacterium (assembly GCA_934645175.1). GTDB lineage: Bacteria > Bacillota > Clostridia > Oscillospirales > Oscillospiraceae > JAZOXB01. Next base: position 45,129 of record CAKUDE010000006.1, on the reverse strand, counting down.
CGATGCAAAGGAGGCTGCCGCACCGATGGATATCAATTTACACAATTCGCTCCGCCGCTTTGCGAGCGGTGACGAGATTCGAAGCTATGCCTTTTTAGGCTGCCACCGCGCGACGCGCGACGGAACCGAGGGTTTTGTTTTCCGCGTATGGGCGCCTCGCGCTCAGGCGGTCAGCGTAACGGGCGACTGGAACTTCTGGAATACGGAAGATCTTCCGATGGAGTATCTGGAGTACGGTGTATGGGAGGCGTTCTCTGCCTACGCTAAGCCCGGAGACGCCTACAAGTTTTTTGTTCGTCGCTGCGACGGAACGACCGTTTACAAGGCAGATCCCTATGCATTCCAAAGCTGTCGCCAACCGGACAGCTCCAGCCGAGTCTGCGACCTTTCCGGATTCTCATGGAAGGATTCCGAATATCGCCGCCGCATGGCCAAAAGGAAGGCGCTTGACGCGCCGATGAATATTTACGAGCTTCATTTTGGTTCGTGGAGGCGGAAACCGGACGGAAGCTGCTACAGCTATGAGGAGCTGGCCGGGGAGTTGTTGCCGTATCTGTCGGATATGGGCTATACGCATGTGGAGCTGATGCCGTTGGCGGAGTACCCTTACGACCCGTCGTGGGGCTATCAGGTGACCGGCTACTATGCGCCGACGGCACGCTACGGCGATCCGAGGGGGCTGATGCACTTCGTCAATGAGTGCCATAAGGCCGGGATCGGTGTAATTCTTGATTGGGTTCCGGCACATTTTCCGAAGGATGAGTACGGATTATACGAGTTTGACGGAAGCTGCTGCTATGAGCTTTCCGATCCGATGATGAACGAGCATCCAGACTGGACGACGCGTATTTTTGACCTTGGAAAGCCGGAGGTTCAGTGTTTTCTGATTTCCAACGCGGTCTATTGGCTGGAGCAATATCACATCGACGGAATCCGTGTTGATGCCGTCGCTTCCATGCTTTATTTGAACTATGGTCGGACGGAATACCGCCCCAACCGCTATGGCGGAGTGGAAAATCTGGAGGCCATTGCATTTTTGCGCAAGCTAAATCGCGCGCTCTTTTCCGCGCGTCGCTGCGCCATTACGGCAGCGGAGGAGTCCACTGCCTTCCCGATGGTCACAAAACCGGATTATGACGGCGGTCTTGGCTTCCTGTACAAGTGGAACATGGGCTGGATGAATGATATGCTCCATTACATGTCGCTTGACCCGCTGTTCCGCAAGGGAAGTCACAATAACCTGACATTCACCATGACGTATGCATATTCCGAAAACTTTATCCTTCCGCTGTCCCATGACGAGGTCGTACACGGAAAAGGCTCTCTGATCAATAAGATGCCGGGGGAGTATGACGATAAGTTTGCCAATCTTCGCACCTTCTACGGCTTTATGATCGGTCATCCGGGAAAAAAGCTCAGCTTTATGGGCAACGAGTTTGCGCAGTTTGCCGAGTGGCGCTTTGACAGTCAGCTTGACTGGATGCTGCTTGACTTTGACCGTCACCGCCAGATGAAGGACTATGTACGCGATCTGAATCATTTTTACCTCGCCAACAGCAGCTTGTGGAACGACGATACGGATTGGAACGGGTTTTCCTGGATCAGCGCGGATGACCGCGATAATAGCGTTGTTGCATTCCGCCGGATGGATCGCCGAGGCAGAGAATTGATCCTTGTTTGCAATTTCTGCCCGGTCGAACGGGAAAACTACTGTCTGGGGCTGCCGAAGCCCGGCGTTTACAAGGCAGTGCTCAACAGTGATGAAGAGAAATACGGCGGAAAAGGCACGCCGCTTTCGGAGATTCGCGCTACGCACGAGCCGATGCACGGGCTGCCGTATACCGGAAGCTTTACGCTGCCGCCGTTGTCTGCCGTTTTCTATAAGCGCGTTATCAACACACGGGATAAGGAGGAAAAACGATGAACTTTCCGAAAAAGCACTGCGTTGCCATGCTTCTGGCAGGCGGCCAGGGCAGCCGCCTGATGGTTCTGACCGAAAACACCGCAAAGCCCGCCGTTCCCTTCGGCGGGAAATACCGCATCATCGACTTTCCGCTGTCAAACTGCGTCAATTCCGGTATCGATACCGTCGGTATCCTGACGCAATACCAACCGTTGGAGCTGAACGAGTATATCGGCAACGGCCAGCCGTGGCGACTGAACCGGAGCCACGGCGGTGCGCAGGTTCTGCCGCCGTATGCCCGCAGCAAAAAATCGGAGTGGTATAAGGGTACGGCAAACGCCATCTATCAGAACATTCCCTTTATTGAGCGCTATGACCCGGACAATGTGCTGATCCTTTCCGGCGACCATATCTACAAAATGGATTATGCCGAGATGCTGCGTTACCATGTCAGCCATGATGCAGACTGTACCATCGCCGTGCGCACGGTACCGATCGAGGAGGCCAGCCGCTTCGGCATTATGAATACCAACCCGGACGGCGCCATTTATGAGTTTGAGGAAAAGCCGAAAAAGCCCAAGAGCACGAATGCATCCATGGGCATCTACATCTTCAAGTGGAATGTGCTTAAGCAGTTCCTTCTGATGGACGAGGAGGACCCAAATTCGGACAATGACTTCGGCAAGAACGTCATTCCTGCCATTTTGAAGGCCGGCCATCGCCTTTTTGCTTATGCATTTGAGGGCTACTGGAAGGATGTTGGCACGATCGGTTCACTCTGGGAGGCCAATATGGATCTTCTCGGCAAGGAACCCGCCTTTAACCTCTACGACGATATGGGGAAACGTATTTACGCGAGAAACTATGCCATGCCGTCCAGCTTCATTGCCGCCTGCTCGGAAAATGTGAACTGCCTGATCGCCGAGGGCTGTGAGATCTACGGCGCGGTGCGCCACAGTGTGATTTCTACCGGTTGCACCGTCTACGAGGGTGCGTTGGTGGAAGACAGCGTCATCATGCCGAACGTTGTGATCGAGGCAGGCGCAATTATCCGCCATGCCATCATCGGTGAGGATTGCCGGATCCGACGCGGAGCCGTAATCGGCGGCTGCTTTGCCGAGGGTGAAACAAAGCAGATCAGCGTGGTTGGCAAAGGAAAAATCATCGAGGAAAACCGCGCGGTAAAACCGGGCGAAGTCATTTGAATGAGGAGGGTGACTGCCATGAAAACGATGGGCATTATTTTTGCCAATATCTACGACAGCTCCCTCGGCGAGCTGACCAATAAGCGCACGATGGCTTCGCTGCCTTACGGTGGCCGCTATCGCCAGATCGACTTTTCGCTGTCGAATATGTCGAATTCCGGTATCCGTCACATCGGCATCATTACAAAGTATAATTACCAGTCGCTGATGAACCACATAGGCTCCGGCTCGGAGTGGGACCTCGACATCGGCGATACCGGAATGGAATATCTTACGCCCTTTGCAATGGGGCATAACGGAAGCTACCGCGGTAAGCTGGAGGCAATCAACTCCGCCATCAGCTTCCTTGCACTGACGGACGAGGACTATGTTGTTCTGGCGGACAGCGGGGTTCTGTGCGCCATCGATTTCCGCGAGGTGCTGAAGAGTCATGTGGAATCCGGAGCGGATGTGACCGTCGCGGTCAAAGAGGGCATCTGTAACGGCGTCAAGCAGCTGGATATGGCGCTGCGTGCGGACGAGTCGGGCATTGTGACCGATATTGCCGTCGATTACTGCGCAGGGCCGGAATATCTGGCGTCGATGGGTATTTTTGTTATCAGCCGCGAACGGCTGATGCGCGAGACGGTCGAGGCCGTCGCGCATAACCGCTATCACTTTGAGCGGGATCTTGTTATGCACGGCTTTGCCGAAAAGGGCATGAAGGTTAATGCCTACCGTTTTGGCGGCGTGGCGCTGTTTAACGAGAGCACGCGCGAATTCTATCACAACAGCCTTGCACTGATCGACCCGGAGGTGCGTCGCGGACTGTTTGGCACCGGCCTGACCATCTATACCAAGGTTCGCGACGAGGTGCCGACCTACTACGGCGAGAATTCCAGCATCGACGACTGCATCGTCGCCGACGGCTGTATGCTTGAAGGGATCGCGGAGCATTCCGTTCTGTTCCGCGGCGTGCAGCTTCACGAGGGCGCAAGGGTGAAAAACAGCGTCATTATGCAGGGCACGCGTATCGGAAAAAATGCCGAGCTGGAGTGCGTGATTCTGGACAAGGATGTTGTGGTTCGTCCCGGCGCGCGACTTTGCGGCACAATGGAGCACCCGCTGATTCTGAAGCGAGGCGAGACGGTATGAACATTGCCATGCTTGCTTCCGAGGCTGCGCCCTATGTCAAAACCGGCGGCCTCGGCGATGTGATTCAGGCGTTGCCGGCGGAGCTGGCCCGGCAGCAGGGGAATCGCGTATGCCTATTTTTGCCGTATTATAAACGCATCAAGACCGATCCGCGCGTCGAAACGGAGTTTCTCGGTTCGTTCCACATCCGCCTTGCGTGGCGTGAGAGCTATGTCGGCATTTTCCGCCGGAAGGTTTGCACGGACGGCGTGGAGCTCTACTTTATCGACAACGACTATTACTTCGGCGCCCGCGGTGCGGTCTACGGGGAGTTTGATGACGGCGAACGCTTTGCCTATTACTGTAAGGCGGCGCTGGCGGCCATGTATTTCCTTGATTTCAAGCCGGATATTCTGCACTGTCACGATTGGCAGGCGGCGGCTGCCGTTGCCGACTACCGCGCATTTTATGCCGACTGGTCTCCGCAGACAAAGACCGTGTTTACCATCCACAACATAGAGTATCAGGGCTGGGCGGATGCCGCGTTCTTTGACCATACGCTCGGATTGCCGGAACGCTTCCGGCAGACGATGAGTTTTGACGGCGCCGTAAACCTCATGAAGTCCGCCATCGCTTTGGCCGATGTTGTGACGACCGTTTCGCGCAGCTACGCGGAGGAGCTTCGTTATCCTTATTTTGCGCACAGATTGGAGTACGTCCTTCGCGATACCTGGCTGTGCGGCATCACCAACGGTATCGACACCAATGTGTTCAATCCTGCGACAGACCCTGCGCTTGTGTGCAACTACAGCGCGGAGAATCCGCACGGAAAAGCCGAAAATAAGACCGCGCTGCGTGAAGAGCTTGGTTTATGGCAGGATACGGATGCGCCGATTCTGGCGATGGTCTCGCGCCTGGCCGGGCACAAGGGCATCGATCTTCTGTGCTACAATGCCAACCGGCTGGCGGAGCGTGATATACAGCTTGTAATTGTCGGCACCGGCGAGCGACAGTATGAATATGCACTTGGCGCGTTGGCTGCGCAGCATCCCGGAAAGGTTGCGGTGTGTCTGCGCTTCGACGCGCAGCTTGCCTCACGGGTTTATGCGGGGGCGGACATCTATCTGATGCCCTCGCGTTCGGAGCCCTGCGGGCTTTCACAACTGATTGCCATGCACTACGGTACAATTCCCGTCGTCTCGGCGACGGGAGGCCTGAAGGATACCGTAGAGCCTTATGATCCCACGACGGGGAGGGGCTCCGGTTTTACCTTCCAGAGCTACAATGCCGATGATTTTCTGGGCGCCATTGACCGCGCTACGGGTTTGTATTACGGCGACCGCGCGGCGTGGCGGCGATTGATCGGCCATGATATGCTGCTTGACGTAAGCTGGCATAAGCCTGCGGCGGAATATATGCGGCTGTACGGGCAGCTTTTACAGTGTTGATTCTTGAGAGGAGTTCCCATGAAGAAAAAAGAAATGAAACCGGCGCAAAAGGGTATCATGGATGCGCTGGCAGATTCCCTATATCGCAGCTTTGGCTGCACGCTTGAAGAAGCGACCGAGCGACAGATCTACCGCGCGCTGTGCGGCGTTCTGCGTGAGCTTCTGACGGAGAAAAACAGCGCTTTTTTACAGAAAAATGCGCAGGAGGAGAAAAAAGAGGTTTACTATATGTCGATGGAGTTCCTCGTCGGAACCAGCCTGCATAACAACCTCTTTAATCTCGGTCTGGAACAGGAATGCCGCGAAGGACTGGCAAAGCTCGGTATCGACATCGAAAAGCTCTATGAGATGGAGCCGGATGCCGGCCTCGGAAATGGCGGCCTCGGCCGTCTGGCCTCGTGCTATATGGACGCTGCAACCGGCCTGGGTTACAGCGTGACCGGCTGCTCCATCCGCTACGAGTTCGGTATCTTCCGTCAGAAGATCGTCGACGGCTGGCAGATGGAGTTCCCCGACAACTGGCTGGAAATGGGAGATGTTTGGCTGCGCACGCGCGAAGACGATGCCGTGGAGGTTCGATTTGGCGGCGAGCTGCGCGAATGGATGGATAACGGACGTTTCCGCGTTGCGCAGGTGGGGTATCAGGCGGTCACGGCTGTGCCGCACGATATGTTTATCTCCGGTTATGATACCGGGGCTGCCAATCGTTTGGTGCTGTGGAGTGCCAAGCTTCCCCAGAGCTTTGATATGGCTGCCTTCTCCCGCGGCGACTATGTGCGCGCGCTGGAGCAGAATGCCATGGCAGAGACGATCTCCAAGGTGCTCTACCCGGCGGATGACCATATTCAAGGCAAGCGCCTGCGCCTGCGTCAGCAGTATCTGCTTGTTTCGGCATCGCTTCAGGCGATTCTGAAAAAACACTTCAAGCGTTACCATACCTTCGATAACCTGCCGGAAAAGGTCGCGATCCACATCAACGATACGCATCCGGCGCTTTGCGTACCGGAGCTGATGCGGCTTCTGATCGATGAGCACGATTACGGCTGGGACGAGGCATGGGACATCACCTGCCGCACGCTGTCCTATACGAACCATACCGTCATGTCTGAGGCGCTGGAACGTTGGAACGTCGATCTGTTCCGTGAGCTTTTGCCGCGCGTTTATTCCGTCTGCTGCGAGATCAACCGTCGGTTGATCGAGTCGCTGTGTCGCGCTTACCCGAATGACTGGGGCAAGATCAACTATATGGCGGTGATCGCCGACAACGAGGTGCGCATGGCAAATCTCTGCCTTGCGGCGTGCCACAAGGTCAACGGCGTATCAAAGCTGCACACACAGATCTTGCGCGACGGCATTTTCCGCGACTACTGCGCGCTCCGGCCTGACCGCTTCCTGAACGTGACAAACGGCATTGCCTACCGTCGTTGGCTGTGTCAGTCAAACCCGCTTCTGACGGAGTATCTCGGTGAGCTGATCGGTTCGGACTTCCTGCGTGATGCGCGCGCTCTCGAAGGACTGCTGAAATATCAGGACGACAACGAGGTGCGTGAGCGGCTTCAGTGCATCAAGCGCAGCAACAAGCAGCGTCTGGCCGCCCTCATCGCCGACCGCAACGGCGTGCGTGTAGATCCGGACTCGATTTTCGACATTCAGATCAAGCGCCTGCATGAGTACAAGCGCCAGCTCCTGAATATCCTCCATGTTCTGTATCTTTACAACCAAATCAAGGCCAATCCTACCGCGCCCTTTGTACCGCGTACTTTCATTTTTGCGGCAAAGGCTTCCGCGGGCTATATCCGAGCCAAGCAGACCATCAGCCTGATCGTGGCGGTATCGAAGCTGGTCAATTCCGACCCGCAGGTGCGCGACAAGCTCAAGGTGGTGTTTATCGAGGACTATAAAGTCTCGCTTGCAGAGATCATCATCCCTGCGGCGGACATCTCCGAGCAGATTTCCGTAGCCGGCAAGGAAGCCTCCGGTACAGGCAATATGAAGCTGATGATCAACGGCGCCGTGACCGTTGGTACGCTCGACGGCGCGAATGTTGAAATTCATGAGCAGGTCGGCGACGAGAACATCTTCCTGTTCGGCCTGAAGGCGGGAGAAGTTGAGACGCTTTGGAAGCAGGGCTATGATCCGCAGAAATTCCTTACGCCGGAGCTGGAAGAGGTGCTCAAAATGCTTACCTCCGGTGTGCTTGGCCAGCGGTATGACGACATTGTTGATTCACTCCTGACCAATCGCTTCGGTGTCGCCGACGCTTATATGACCGTAGCGGACTTTGCGGATTATGCGCGCGTTCAGCGTGTCGTGTCCGAGACCTATGAAAAACCGGAGATCTTCGGAAAAATGTCGCTCATCAATATCGCGAAAGCCGGAATTTTCTCGGCGGACCGCGCCGTCGAGGAATACGCGGAAAAGATCTGGTATCTGAGCAAATGAGAATTCTGTTTGATAGCCTCGATACGGCCTATAAGTCGCCATTCGGCACCCTGCAGCCGGGACAGAGCTGTGAAATGCACATCCGTGTGCCGCTGAGCTGCGGCGCGACGGGAGTCCGCCTGATGCTGGAGGATTGTGAGCAGTCACCCTGCGGGGAATTCGCTTTTTCTCATGAACGCGATGCCGACGGCTACGCCGTTTGGCGCGGCTTCCTGACGCTGCAAACACCGGCGCTGTACTATTACTGGTTCCGAATCGACAAACCGGACGGCTCGTTCCGTCTGTTCCGGCAGGGACGCGACACGAACATGGAGGCGGGAGAACGCTGGCAGGTGAGTGCGGTCCCGGCGGATTTTACCACGCCGGAATTTGCGGCGGGCGCGGTGATGTATCAGATTTTTCCGGACCGTTTTGCAAGGGCCGGTGAGTGTGATCTGACGAACAAGCTTACACCCTTCCGTCTGCATTCCCGGTGGGGTGAGGAGCCGGATTTTACGGCCGATGCAGAGGGTAACTGGTGCAGCGATTTTTTTGGCGGCAACCTGAACGGCATCCGTGAGAAGCTGCCGTATTTGCAGGAGCTGGGTGTAAAGATCCTGTATCTCAACCCGATTTTCATGGCATATTCCAACCACCGGTACGACACGGCGGATTATAAGCGCATCGACCCGATGCTCGGGACGGAGGCGGACTTTTCCGCCTTGTGCCGCGCGGCGCACGAGCGGGGGATGCGTGTCATTCTCGACGGCGTGTTTTCCCACACGGGAAGCAACAGCGTCTATTTTGACGCGAAGCACGTTTTCGGCCACGGCGCGCTTTCTGATCCGGCTTCACCTTACCGCGATTGGTATCGCTTCCGCCATTACCCGGACGATTATGAGTGCTGGTGGAATATGCCCACCCTTCCGAATGTGGAGGAGTTGACGCCCGGATATTTGGACTATATCATTGACGGTGAAGATTCTGTCGTGGCGCACTGGCTGCGCCTCGGTGCGGACGGTTTCCGACTGGATGTTGTTGACGAGGTGCCGGATGCATTCGTACTTCGCCTTAAGCGTCGTCTGCGTGAGTTAAAACCGGAGGCATTTTTAATCGGCGAGGTTTGGGAGGATGCTTCCAATAAGCGTACCTACGGCGTCAGCCGCCGCTATTTTGTTGACGGCGAGTTGGATTCAACGATGAATTATCCCTGGCGCGAGGCCGTCTTGCGTTTTGCCGGCGGGCAGGAGGATGCATCGGATTTTTGCGAACGTGTACTGCGTATTGCGGAGAATTATCCGCCGCAGGTATTGCGTTGCGTGATGAATCTGCTCGGAACGCACGACACGCCGCGCATCCTGACGCAGCTCGGCGACCCTTCGGGAGGAAGCAAGGAGTCGCTGTCCGCACGCCGCCTGACGCGAAGACAGCGCGAGCAGGCTGTGCTGAAGCTCCGCATGGCGGTGTTTTTGCAGTTTGTGTTACCCGGAAGCCCCTGTATCTATTACGGCGATGAGGCGGGAATGGAGGGCTATGACGATCCATTCTGCCGCCGCTGCTTCCCTTGGGGGGCGGAGGACACCACATTGACTGCGTATTACCGTGCGCTTGCCCGGCTTAAGAACACCTCGCCCGCACTTCGCTTGGGAGATATTTCCGCAGTGGCGCCTGCCAAAGGGCGGCTGTATCTGCGCCGTGTCTGCGAAAGCCAGCAGGCGGAGATTTATGTCAACCGAAGCGGCGCTCCGTGGACGCTTTCTCTGTCCGCCATGCCGAATTTCGGCGTGGGCGTGAGCGCATACGGCGGCAGCGTTACGCTGGAGCCGAACGGCTATGCCGTCTTTTTGACCGACCGATAAAAACACACCGTCCCGCACGGAAATCCGTGCGGGACGGTGTGCCTATATTGCTCGGAAAACGTGCAGCAGGACTTCGACGTGATCGTCCAGCGCGTTCAGCGCCCGCGCGGCCTCCGCACCGGCTTTGGAAATTCGCCAGACATGCGGCGTCATTGTCAGCAGGTCCGTAATTGCCTGTGTGCCGTGCAGCGAAAAATCAAATGCGACGCATCGCGTATCCAGCCGTACAAAATGCGGCAGCTCCGGCGGTGTGTCCTTTTCCCTTTCCCGCAGCTCCGGATAGATCACACGGCGCAGGGCACGCAGATGCGACTGCCCCGTGATTGCCTGAATAAAGACCCCGCCGGGCTTCAGCACGCGCGCGAACTCCTCTTCGGCAGTCAGTGCAAACAGACAGATCAAAGCATCAAAGGAAGCGTCGGAGAAGGGAAGATGTGCCGCGCTGGCCGTCAGATAGCGGGAGCCTTTGTCCCGCGCCGCCGCATATCGGGTCGCATCCTTGGAGATATCGATCCCCCAACGCTCGCCGATTTCGGTCAGTCTTGAAAGGTAATATCCCTCGCCGCATCCTGCGTCAAGCAGTGTCCGGGCATTCGGCGCATAGTCGGCAAGGCAGGCGCGAAGTGCATCGGAAATGGGACGATACAATCCCAGATCCAGAAAGCGCCTCCGCGCGGCGACCATTTCCGCCGTATCGCCGGGGTGCAGGGAGTGCTTTTTGTCGACGGTCAGAAGGTTGACATAACCCTGCCTCGCGACATCAAAGCTGTGACCGGCGGCACAGCGCCAGTGCTCGTCCAGCGGCAGGCCGCAAACGGGGCATAGCGGATTCAGCATGGGAAATCCTCCTTGAACTAGTGTTCAAACGCCATCATTCTACTCATTTTTGCGCTCGTTGTCAATTGCCGGATTTGTTTTGTCCGTTTCCGGCCTACCGTTCTGTATGCGATAAAATGATCTCCTGTGCTGCGTTTTGATGCAGAAAAACCGGTCGGAGGTTACAATTTGTACGAAAATTCATAAAATCATGCTTGTATTTCCGAAGAATATTTGATAGAATAACTCGGCTCAAGAAAAACTGTGCGCCGAGGGCGCAGAGACATAGGAGGAAACCACCATGAATGTGAAATCGATCGAAAAGGAAGCGTCCCAGGCGAAAGTCAGCGTTGAGGTCTCGAAGGCAGAGCTGGAGCCTGCGCTCAACAAAGCGTATCTGAAGTACCGCAAGGACATCATGATCCCCGGCTTCCGTAAGGGAAAGGCCCCGCGTATGGTGATCGAAGCGGCTTACGGCAAGCACGTGTTCTTTGAAGACGCCATTGAGGAGCTGTTCCCGGAGATTTACAAGAACTGCGTTCTGACGCAGGATATTAAGCCCGTCGGCCGTCCCGCCGTTACGAAGATGGAAATCGGCGAAGACGATTCCGTGACTTTGGAGATCACGACGGATCTGTACCCCGTTGTTACTCTGGGTCAGTACAAGGGCCTTGAGGTTGAGAAGGTTGCCGCTTCCGTTACAACTAAGGAAGTTGACGATGAGCTCGACCGCATGGCGCAGAATGTTGCCCGTATCACCACGGTTGATCGTCCCGCCAAGCTCGGCGATACCGCAGTGATCGACTTTGAAGGCTTCAAGGACGGCGTGCCCTTTGAGGGCGGCAAGGCTGAAGGCCATGAGCTCCGTCTCGGCTCCGGCTCGTTTATCCCCGGCTTTGAGGAGCAGGTCGTCGATATGACCGCCGGCGAGGAAAAGGACGTCAACGTCACTTTCCCGGAGAACTACCACGCCAAGGAGCTGGCGGGCAAGCCCGTCGTGTTCAAGGTCAAGCTGCATGAAGTGAAGCAGACCGTCGTGCCCGAAATGAACGACGATTTTGCCAAGGACGTCTCCGAATTCGATACGCTCGACGAGCTGCGTGCCGATATTGAAAAGCGCGTCCTGGAGCAGAAGCAGACCGGTATTGATCGTGCGTTTGAAAATGCCGCGATTGAAAAGGCCGCAGAAAATATGACTGCCGAAATCCCCGACAGCATGGTCGAGGAGGAGCTTGATCGTCAGATGGAGCGCATGGACTATGAGCTGCGTGCGCAGGGTGCGTCGCTGGAGGCGTATGCCCAGATGATGGGCGGCGACATGAATGTCATTAAGAACAGCCTGCGTCCCGGTGCGCTCAAGGCCGTCCGCACCAACGTTATGCTTGATGCCGTTGTCGATGCCGAGAAGATCGAAGTTACCGACGAGGAGTGCGAGGAAGAATACAAGCAGGTCGCCGAGTCGTATAAGATGGAGATCGAAAAGGTCAAGGAGCTTGTTGCCCTCGACAGCATGAAGGGCGACCTTCAGGTTCGTAAGGCCGCAAAGCTCATTGCCGACAGCGCCGTCGCCGTTGAGCCGAAGGCCAAAGAGGAAACGCAGGAATAAATTCCCATTTCCATGGTTAGAATGTTTCGGAAAGGAGCAGTGCCATGAGTTTAGTGCCTTATGTTGTAGAGCAGACCAGCCGCGGTGAAAGATCGTATGATATTTTCTCGCGCCTGCTCAATGATCGTATCATTTTCCTGTCGGAGGAAGTCAACGACGTCACTGCGAGTCTTGTCGTCGCCCAGATGCTCTATCTGGAGGCGCAGGATCCGGAGAAGGACATCCAGTTTTACATTAACAGCCCCGGCGGTTCCATCACCTCCGGCATGGCGATTTACGACACCATGCAGTATGTGAAATGCGACGTTTCGACCATCTGCATCGGTATGGCCGCCTCGATGGGAGCATTTTTGCTCTCGTCCGGCACAAAGGGAAAGCGGTACGCTTTGCCCAATTCCGAGATCATGATCCATCAGCCCTCTGCCGGCACACAGGGTCAGGTTACGGATATGGCCATCCATCTGCGCCGTGTTGAACAGGTCAAACGTCGTCTGAACGAGATTCTTGCGGGAAACACCGGCAAGTCCGTCGAGCAGATCACAGCCGACTGCGAGCGCGACAATTTCATGACGGCGGCGCAGGCTCTGGAATATGGCCTGATCGATGCCGTTATGACCCATAGATAAGCGATTACCCACAGGGGGTGAACCATTTGGCGGATAAAGTCATCCGTTGTTCCTTCTGCGGCAAGACACAGGCGCAGGTTGCCCGTATCCTGTCCGGTGTGAACGGCTATATTTGCAATGAATGCGTCGATCTGTGCAGTCATCTTCTGCACGACGATCTTTATGAATCGGACGGCGGGCATTCATTGCAGGCGCCGGAGCATCTGCCGACGCCGAAGGAAATCAAAACCTATATGGACGGCTACATTATCGGGCAGGATCAGGCGAAGATCGCACTGTCCGTTGCCGTTTACAACCACTATAAACGTATTTTTCGTGCTGAAGAGTCCGACGTGGAGCTGCAGAAGAGCAATATTCTGCTCATCGGTCCAACCGGCTGCGGTAAGACCCTCTTCGCTCAGACGCTTGCAAAGATTCTCGACGTTCCCTTTGCAATTGCGGATGCAACCACTCTGACCGAAGCGGGCTATGTCGGTGAGGATGTGGAGAACATTCTCCTGCGTTTGCTTCAGGCAGCGGATTATGATGTGGAGCTGGCGGAGCGCGGCATCATCTATATCGATGAGATGGATAAAATCGCCCGCAAGAGCGAGAATACCTCCATCACGCGTGATGTTTCCGGCGAGGGCGTGCAGCAGGCGCTGCTCAAAATCGTTGAAGGGACGGTCGCCAATGTTCCGCCCACGGGCGGCAGAAAGCACCCGCAGCAGGAGTTTATCCAGATCGATACGAGCAAAATTTTGTTTATCTGCGGCGGTGCGTTTGACGGCTTGGATAAGATCATCGAAAAGCGTGTTGACCGTTCCGCATTGGGCTTCGGCTCCGAGCTGAAGAGCAGCAAGGAAAAGGATGTCGGCGCATTGTTTGCACAGGTTCAGCCGCATGATCTTTTGAAGTTCGGTATTATTCCGGAGCTGGTCGGCCGTCTGCCGGTCGTTACAAGCCTGGAGAGCCTGCGCAAGGAGGATCTTGTCCGTATTCTGACCGAGCCGAAGAACGCGTTGTGCCGCCAGTATACCAGGCTTCTGGAAATGGACGGCGTTGCACTGACGTTTGATCCGGATGCGCTTGAGGCAATCGCTCAGCGGGCGATCGATCGCCGGATCGGGGCGCGCGGCCTGCGCTCCGTGTTGGAGAGCATCATGACGGACGTCATGTATGAGATCCCCTCCGATCCTACGATCACTGCGGTGCGTATTACGCGTCGGTGCGTTGAGGAACGCGCGCAGCCTGAGTTAACCTACGGCGCTGCCGGACGCAGGCAGGCGAAGGCCGTATAAGTTTTTGAGAGGGGGGCGTAATTCACCCCCCTTTTTCCCTTATCTATCTCTTTGCAGCTGCTTTTGCTGCGGAAAGGAGACAAAGTGAACGAACAAAAGGAATTTGAATTGCTGCCTGTTCTGCCGCTTCGCGGCCTGGTCGGTTTTCCGAAGATCTCCGTGCATTTTGATGTCGGACGTGAGCAGTCGATCCGCGCCGTGGAGGCGGCTATGGCTGCCGATCAGCGAATTTTTCTGCTGACGCAGCTCGACGTATCGACCGATCAGCCGGGCTTCAAGGATTTGTATTCCGTGGGTACCGTTGCAACCATCCAGCAGGTGCTTAAGCTGCCGGGCGATGTCATCCGTGTCCTGGTTACGGGAGAATACCGCGCTTCGGTCGGGAAAGAGGGGCAGTTAAGCCCTTACATGACGGCAGTTGCGGCTCCCGTTCCGAATTATCCGGAGCACGCTTCAGAGGTTCGTGTCAAAGCGCTGTGCCGTCAGACAATGCATTTGTTTGACGAGTTCATCGATCTGACCCAGCGACCGCTGCAGGATGTGCTTCTGAAGATGTTTTCCTGCGACGATCCGGGACTTATCGCCGATCTTGCAGCCTCCCATTCCACGCTGGATTACCCGGAAAAAATGAGCATTCTGCTCCGATTTACCCCCTCGCAGCGCCTTACCATGCTCAACGATCTGCTTTCGCGCGAGCTTGAGGTTCTGCGTATTGAAAATGAGCTTCAGGAAAAGACGCACAAGAGCATCGAAAAGGGACAGCGCGAGTATTTCCTGCGTGAGCAGATGCGAGTGATCCGCGACGAGCTCGGCGAGGGCGATGAGGATGCGGAGCTGGAGCAGTACCGCCGCAGCCTGAAAAAGCTGGAGCTTCCGCAGGAAGCGCACGATAAGCTGGAGAAGGAGATCGCCAGACTGAGCAAGCAGCCCTTCGGCTCTGCGGAGGCAGCGGTCATTCGCGGCTATCTTGACGTGGTCTTTGCACTGCCGTGGAATAAGCGGAGCAAGGAGCGGGTGGACGTAGCTGCCGCACAGAAGATTCTGGACAACGATCATTTCGGCCTGGAAAAGGTCAAAAAGCGCATTTTGGAGATTTTGGCCGTCAAGCAGCTTGCGCCTGAGCTTCCGGGGCAGATTATTTGCCTTGTCGGTCCTCCGGGCGTTGGCAAGACGTCCATTGCTTCCAGCGTCGCACACGCGCTGGGGCGCAGGCTTGCACGTATTTCCCTCGGCGGTATCCACGATGAATCCGAGATTCGTGGCCATCGCAAGACCTATGTCGGCGCGATGCCCGGCCGTATTCTCGAGGCAATCAGCCGCGCTGGCACAAAAAATCCGCTGCTCCTGCTTGACGAAGTGGACAAGCTGGGCAGCGATTACCGCGGCGATCCGTCGGCGGCGTTGCTTGAGGTGCTCGATTCCGAGCAGAATGGCAGTTTCCGCGACCACTACCTTGAGATCCCCTTTGATCTGAGCGAGTGTATGTTCATTACCACTGCCAACACGACGGATACCATTCCCAGACCGCTTCTCGACCGCATGGAAGTGATTGAGCTCGGCTCCTATACCGATGAAGAAAAGCTCATGATCGCAAAGCAGCATCTTTTGCCGAAGCAGCTTAAACGTCACGGCTTAAAGCGTACGCAGCTTCGTGTGACGGATGACGCCCTGCGAGAAATGATTTACTGCTATACCCGCGAGTCCGGTGTGCGCAATCTGGAACGTGAAATCACGTCCCTGTGCCGTAAGGCCGATGCCATGCTTATCGCGGACGAGGAGCTGAAGCGCGTCAGCGTGACGGCGAAGAATCTGCCGGAGCTTCTGGGGCCGAAGAAGTACCTGCCGGACAAGCTGCCGACAGGGGACACCGTCGGCCTTGTGACGGGGCTTGCATGGACAGCGGTCGGCGGGGAAACACTTCAGGTCGAGTGTAACGTGATGGAGGGCAGCGGCAAGCTGAGCCTGACCGGCAACCTCGGAGATGTTATGAAGGAGTCCGTACAGGCGGCGCTGAGCTATATCCGAAGCCGCGCCGATGCACTCGGCATTGCCCCGGACTTCTATAAGACAAAGGATATCCATGTTCACTTTCCTGAGGGAGCCGTGCCGAAGGACGGGCCTTCCGCCGGTATCACCGTTTGTACGGCGATGGTTTCCGCGTTGACGGATATTCCCGTGCGGCGTGACATTGCCATGACCGGCGAGATATCCATTCGCGGGCGCGTGCTGCCCATCGGCGGATTGCGCGAGAAGACGATGGCGGCGCTGCGCTACGGCGTGCACCATGTGATTATTCCCAAAGAAAATGAAAAAGACCTTGCCGAGATTGATCAGACGGTGCGGAGGGCGCTGAACTTTACCGTTGTCGAGCACGCCGATCAGGTGCTCGAGGCTGCGCTGGAGATTCCCGTGCGCAAGTCGGACGGCCGCTTGAAGAAGGAGACCTTGCCCATTTTACCGGATACAATCGGAAAGAAGCCGGAGATGCGCCAATGAACCTTCAAAATGTGGAATTTGTCCGTTCTGCGGCCAAACCGGCAGATCTTCCGTCGGACGGCGTACCGCAGATTGCCTTTGCCGGTAAGTCAAATGTCGGAAAGTCCTCCGTGCTGAATTGCATCCTGCGGCGGAAGAATTTTGCCCGCGTCGGGCAGATGCCCGGTAAGACCGTGCATATCAATTTTTTCCGTGTTGATGAGCGTGCATACTTTGTCGATCTTCCCGGTTACGGCTATGCAAAGGTCAGCCAGAGCGAAAAGGATCGTTGGGGAAAGCTCATGGAGCAGTATTTTGCCCGGCCGGAGGCGCTGGCGCTCGGTGTGATGATTGTTGATGCCCGCCACGAGCCGACAAAGCTCGACTGCGTTATGGCGGAGCTGTTCTTCGGAACGCAGAAGCCCTTTGTCGTTGTCGCCAATAAGCTTGACAAGCTCAAAAAAAGCGAAGTCGAGCCGAATCTTGGGCGCATTCGGGAAGCGTTACGTTTGCCCGACGAATTGCCGCTGATCCCGTTTTCCGCTGAAAAAGGGACGGGACGCGAGCTGCTTCTGACGCAGATTCTGCACGCCTGCGGAGAATAAAGCAAAAGGGGACCGCACGGTTCCCTTTCTGCATTTTTTTGTTGCACGGCGAGGGAAACAATGGTATAATACTCCCGAGAAAGCTAAGAGGGGCGTGCATGGAAGAACCGAGATACCATCTTTCCGGCATTCTGCGCGGCAAGGACGCGCTGCCGGAGGATTTTGACGGGCCGCTGGATGTGATTTTCCAGCTTTTAAGCAAGAATAAAATAGAAATCCAGGATGTGAGTATTACCTCCATTCTGGAGCAGTACCTGGCCTATCTGGACGAGCGGAAGCGGTTGGATATGGAGATTGCGAGCGAGTTTATCGCGATGGCTTCCCACCTGATGCTCATTAAGACCAAAATGCTCCTCTCCGCCACGGAGCGCGAGGAGGCTATGAGCGAGATGGAGCTTCTGATCCGCTCTCTGGAGGAGCGGCAGCGAGCGGAGGCTTTTGAGCAGATCCGTATTGCCGTGGCCTTCCTGGAGCCGAGAAACGAGATCGGCTGTAACTGCTTTGTAAAACAACCGGAGCCGCTGACTCCGGACAAGACCTACCGTTATCGCCATGAACCGGAGGATCTTTTGCGTGCCTACGCAACGCTTGCCGAGCGCAGCGAGAGACGCCTACCGCCGCCGGTAGCGCATTTTTCCGGTATTGTCGGCGTTGAACCGTATTCCGTAACGAAAAAAGCCGGCCAGCTCCTGAAAAAACTGCTGATGCGCGGCGTGGAAAAGTTCCGTAGCCTGTTCATCGGAAGCCGAACCCGCAGCGAAATCGTTGCGACATTTTTGGCTGTGCTGGAGCTATGCCGTCTGCATTCGGTTACGATCGAGGAGGATGGCGGCGAGCTGAACGTTTGCTTTGCCAGATTGCCGGAGGAGGGGGAGAACGTCGATGGAACAAACTGAATTGATTCGCGTGATCGAGGCGATCCTGTTTGCCGCCGGCGAGCCTGTTGAGCTTGAGCGGCTGGCGTTTGCTGCACAGTGCGATCCGACAGAGGTAGAAGCCGCTGTTACGGCGCTTTCTGACGAGCTGGCCTTTGCCAGGCGAGGCATTCGCCTTGTTCGGCTGGGAAGCAGCTGTCAGCTTTGCACCTCCGGAGAAATGTCCGGATATATTACAAAAGCGCTGGAAACGCGCAAGCCGCCGCGTCTTTCGGCCTCTCAGCTTGAGACACTGACGATCATTGCCTACTATCAGCCCGCAACGCGCGCCTATGTGGAGCAGCTGCGCGGCGTAGACAGTGCTTATACCGTCGGCGCACTTCTGAACAAAAAGCTGATTGAGGAATGCGGACGGCTCAATGTACCGGGTCGGCCGATCCTGTATCGTACAACCCCCGATTTTTTGCGAACCTTCGGGCTTTCGTCTCTTGACGAGCTGCCCGAAATCAATAAGATGCAGTTCGGAAAGACCGAGCTGCCCGAAAACGAATCAAAGGAGAGTGCTGAAGCATGAGCCAAAATGTTTCCGATCTGCTTGGCGCATCAATGAGCAAGGTGCGCGAAATGGTGGACAGCAACACCGTTGTCGGCAGTCCGATCACACTGAATGAAACGACTACCATGATTCCCGTATGTAAGGTGAGCTTCGGCGTTGCCTCCGGCGGCGCGGATTTGAGCGCGAAGGCGCCTGCAACGAGCGGCTCGTTCGGCGGCGGCGCGGGCTGCGGTGTAAAGATTACGCCGATTGCCATGGTGATCCTGCAGGGTGAGCGCGTGCGTGTCGTCCCGGTCGAGGTTCCCCCTGCGACGCCTGCGGAGCGTGTTATCGATCTGATTCCGGAGCTGGTGGACAAACTCACCGCATTAAAAAAGGAAGATATTTCCGACCTTTGACCCGCAAGTTTTCCGACACATCGGGCAAGCTATGCCCGGTGATGAAGGATGAAATCGATGCTTTTCCGAACGGCGGCTACCCTCGTTGCCGCCGTTCTTTTCTTGATGCCTGTGCTTGCCGTGCCGCAGACCGACGCAAAATGCGCCGTACTGATTGATGCGGATACCGGAGCTGTGCTGTATGCGCACAACGCCGAAACCCCCTCGCTCATTGCCAGTACAACCAAGATAATGACTGCCGTCGTGGCGCTGGAAAGTTCTGTCTTGTCGCAGCCCTATATCATTCCGCCGGAGGCTTGCGGAGTAGAGGGGTCGTCTGTTTACCTGAAGCCGGGGGAGCGTCTGACGGTCGAGGAGCTGCTGTACTGCCTGATGCTCCATTCCGGAAATGATGCCGCCGTAGCGCTTGCGCTATGCTGCGGCGGGACGCTTGACGCCTTTGTGCAGAAAATGAACGACAAAGCGCAGGCGCTGTCTTTGAATGGTACGCGCTTTGCCAATCCGAACGGATTGGACGATAAAAACAATCATTCCACTGCACTGGATATGGCCCGCCTGACAGCTTATGCGCTGAAAAACGAAAGCTTTGTGCGCATCGTATCGAGCCGTACCGCACAGGTCGGCACACGGCGGCTGACAAATCATAACCGTCTTCTGTGGTCGGTTGAGGGTGCAATGGGAGTAAAGACCGGATTTACGAAGGCAGCCGGCAGAATTCTGGTCAGTGCTGCCGAGCGTGTCGGACGGCGGCTCATTGCCGTAACGTTCAACGACGGTAACGACTGGCGGGACCATAAAAACCTGTATGACTACGGGTTCGCTCTTTATGAAACACGTACGCTTGCGCGGTGCGGCGAGCCGGTCGGTACGGTGGAGCTGCTCAGCGGAGGGCGTGCCGCGCTCTGTGCGGGCTGCGAAGTACAGGCGGCGCAGACGGAAAAAGAAACGCTCCGGCTGCGCGTACTCCTGCCGAAGGCGGAGTTTTCTGCCGGATTGCCCGGACAAGCCGCAGGAATCGGCGGCGTCTTTGCAGGAGAACGCTGCATTGCGACCTTCCCGCTTGTTTGGGGAGGCGGGGAGGAATTGGATGGAACGGATACAGAAAATCATATCCGCGCGAGGCGTTGCATCACGTCGGGCGGCTGAGGCGATGATTGCTGCCGGTCGCGTCACGGTCAACGGCTGTGCCTGTATGCTCGGCGACCGAGCCGATGAGATGCGCGACCGCATCTGCATCGACGGCAGACCGCTGCCCGCACCGCCGGAGCGTGTGTGCGTCATGCTATATAAGCCGCGTGGCTATGTGACGACGCTCAGCGATCCCTTTGGCCGAAAAACCGTGACGGAGCTGGTAGACTGCGGAACGCGCGTCTATCCCGTGGGACGGTTGGACGCCGATTCCGAGGGCTTGCTGCTTTTGACGAACGACGGTGTGCTTGCCGATCATTTGATGCGCCCGGCCAATACGATCGATAAGGAATACGAGGTTACGGTTCGAGGAGAATTGGCAGGGGCGGCGGAGCGTTTGCGCCGTCCGATTGAGCTGGACGGCAGAGTTATTTCGCCGCCGTACATAGAGCTTCTGTGGAGGAA
Organism: uncultured Oscillospiraceae bacterium; assembly: GCA_934645175.1. GTDB lineage: Bacteria > Bacillota > Clostridia > Oscillospirales > Oscillospiraceae > JAZOXB01. The sequence continues at coordinate 24,350 of CAKUDE010000006.1, read as the reverse complement.
CGAACGCAAGGCACGCTTCCGCGTGATCATTCATGAGGGACGAAACCGTCAGGTTCGTCGGATGTGCGAGGCGGCGGGACTTGAGGTTCTTCGACTGTGCCGTGTGCGGGAGGGGTCGTTGCCGCTCGGCACGCTTGCGGTCGGAAAATGGCGCTTTTTGACGCCGCAGGAGCTTGCGGCGCTGGAAGGGGAATGAGAATGGTACATATGGGGATCGATCTTCTGGTCGTTGGCGCGGGCCCTGCCGGAATGTTTGCCGCTCTGACGGCGGCGCAGAGGGGAGCGCGCGTCGTTTTACTGGACAAAAACGAGCGGCCGGGGAAAAAACTCCTTATCACCGGAAAAGGCAGATGCAATGTGACAAACAACTGCACGCCTGAGGAGGTCTTGAAAAACGTTCCACGAAACGGGCGCTTTCTTTACAGCGCCGTATCGGCCTTTCCTCCGGCGCGAATCATGGATTTTTTTGAGACGCACGGCTGCCCGCTGAAAACCGAACGCGGCAACCGCGTATTTCCCGTGTCCGACCGCTCGGCAGACATCGTGAAGGCGCTGGAGCGTGCACTGAGTCATGCCGGTGTCGAACGAAGACAGGGGCAGGTTCGCACGCTTTTTGTACAGGACGGTGCCGTCTGCGGCGTGCGCACGGAGCAGGGAGTGCTTTCGTCCGGACGGGTGCTGCTCGCTACGGGCGGCGCATCCTATCCGCTGACCGGCTCAACCGGCGACGGTTATCGTCTGGCCGAGGCCGTGGGACATAGCATCGTCCCGCCGCGTGGTTCGCTGGTGCCGCTGGAATGTGTGGGCGAAGATTGTGCGCAGATGCAGGGGCTTTCTTTGCGGAATACCGGTGTTAAGCTGGTTGACTCCAGAGGAAAAACCGCTTACAGCGAGCAGGGAGAACTGCTTTTCACACATTTTGGCCTGTCCGGGCCTACGATCCTTTCCGCGTCGGCGCATATGAAAGAAGATGAGCGCTACAGGGTCATACTTGACCTCAAACCGGCGCTGGATGAGCAGACGCTTGATGCACGTCTGCTGCGCGACTTTGACAAATACACAAACCGGTCGATGGAAAATGCGGTGGCGGATCTTTACCCGCAGTCGCTGATTCCGGTTATCCTTCGTCGCGCGGAAATTGACACGCGATTAAAAGCCAACTCACTTACCAAGGCGCAACGCCGTGCGCTTCTGGAGCAAACGAAACGTTTTTCTCTGGAGGTCTCCGGCCAGCGCCCCATCGCGGAGGCTATTGTGACGCGCGGAGGCGTGAATGTGCGCGAAGTCGATCCGAAGACCATGCAATCCAAGCTTGTGCGCGGCTTGTTCTTTGCCGGGGAGCTTCTGGACTGCGACGCCTACACCGGCGGCTTTAATTTGCAGATCGCGTGGTCCACCGGATACTGCGTGGGAATGCATTGTTTAGAAGGGTAATGTTTTGTTTCGTGCATAATGCAGACATCCGCCCCTTTTTTTCGTGCACTGTGTATGAATGTTGCAGAAATTCGTAAATATGTGCAGAATTGATTGACAGGACGGCGGGAAATTGTTATAATAATACGAGTTTTAGGTTTGGAGTGGATTATGGAGCGTTCGACCATTTCCGTCGCAGTCGACGGCCCGGCAGGAGCGGGAAAAAGCACCGTGGCACGCCGTGCTGCGGCGCTGCTCGGCTTTGTATATGCCGATACGGGTGCGATCTATCGTACCGTGGGTCTGGCGGTGCTCCGCCGCGGTATTTCGCCGGATGATGCGGCAGGTGTTACGGCGCTGCTGCCGCTGCTTCGAATTCGTTTGCAATGGTCCGACGACGGCCGCCAGCACAGTCTGCTTGACGGCGAGGATGTCAGCGAAGCGATTCGTGCCTCCGAGGTTTCCGATGCCGCCTCGCGCGTTTCCGCCATTCCGGCCGTCCGCGCTTTTCTGCTGCAGATGCAGCGCGATATTGCCGAGACGCACAGTGTTATTATGGACGGCCGCGACATCGGTACCGTCGTTCTTCCCGATGCTACCGTGAAGGTTTTTCTGACGGCCTCCGCCGAGGTTCGCGCCCGACGCCGGTGCGCAGAGCTTGTACAAAGGGGAGCGGCCTCCGATTATGAGACGATTTTGCAGCAGATCCGGCAGCGTGATGCGCGCGACACCGGACGTGAGGTTGCCCCGCTGCGGCCGGCACAGGACAGTGTGCTGCTTGATACGACCGACCTGACTCAGGAGGAAAGTATTTTCCGTCTGGTCGAGATTATTCGCGAGAGGACTGGACTATGATCCGCGTTTCTCAGGGCTTTTACCGCTTTGTCCGTATCCCTGCCACCGTTGTGATGCGATTTTTACATCCCGTTGTCCGCATTTCCGGCCGGGAAAACCTCCCGGTGGGACCTTGCGTTCTGTGCGGAAACCATCGTGCGCTGACCGACCCGATCTGGATTGTTCTGGCCGGGAGATTTTGCCGCGTACCGCGTACCATGGCGAAGAAGGAGCTGATCGACACGCCGGTCATCGGTTCGCTGGTGCAGGTTGTCGGCGCTTTTCCCGTAGATCGCGATCACAATGACATCGGCGCGATCAAGACTGCGCTCCGCGTGCTTCGCGACGGCGACAAGCTTATGATCTTCCCTGAGGGGACGCGCGTGCGCAGGGGGAAGGTTTCGCAGCCGCATTCCGGCGCCATGCTCATCGCTTCGCGTGCGGGTGTGCCGGTCATTCCCGTGTATACCAGTCTCAACCGCCGCTTTTGGGCGCCGCTTGAGATACGCTTCGGTGAGCCGATCCTTCCGAATCCGGACGGACGGAAGCTGACGCAGGAGGAGCTTGATAATAAAACGGCGCAAATGATGAAAATGATTTATGCGATGGGGCAGAAGCAATGAGCGTCCGTCTTGCCGAAACCGCGGGGTTTTGCTACGGGGTCTCCCGCGCCGTAGATATGGTCGAACGAGCCGCCGATTCCGGACGTCCGACCGTTACGCTCGGACCGATCATTCACAATCAGGCCGTAGTGGACAGGCTTGCGGCACGCGGCGTGGCTCCCGCCGCCTCGTTTGCCGACGTCCCTGACGGCGTTGATGTGATTATCCGCTCGCATGGGGTTTCCCGTGCCGTCTATGAAGCGTTGGAGGGAAGCGGGCATCGTGTCGTTGATGCGACCTGCCCCTTTGTCAAGCGAATTCACCATATCGTCTCGAAGGCACAGGAAAACGGGCGGAAATGTCTGATCGTCGGGACTCCGACACACCCGGAGGTATTGGCCATCGCGGGCTGGTGTGACGCGCCGGAGATTTTTCCGGAACCGGCGGAGCTTTCCGCGTGGCTTGCCGAATGCCCGGAACGACGGCATTGGCCGATTACAATGGTCTGCCAGACGACAAGTACGCAGTTTTTATGGGATTCCTGCAAGAAAATCGTAAAAAAAGAGTGTACAAATGCCGAAATTTTTGATACAATATGCAGAGCGACGGAGGAACGGCAGGCGGAAGCCGCAGCGCTGGCGGATAAATGCGACGCAATGGTCGTTATCGGCGATCCGAAGAGCTCCAACACCGCTCGGCTTGCGCATATTTGCGCGGAGCATTGCAAACGCGTTTTCTGTGTGGAAAACGCTGCGCAGCTCAACCCGGAGGATTTTTCCTCCGGTATTGCCATTGGCATCACTGCAGGCGCATCGACGCCTGCGTGGATAATAAAGGAGGTCAACCACACTATGAGCGAAATTACGAAAACTGATGCTGCCCAGGAGGAAAACTTTGAACAGCTCCTCGAGCAGTCCATCAAGACTTTAAATACAGGAGATAAGGTTCTTGGCACCGTTATTGCGATCGGCCCGTCTGAGATTCAGGTCGATCTCGGCACAAAACATGCCGGCTACATCCCGTATGACGAAGTCAGCGCCGATCCCAATGTGAAGCCCGAAGAGATTCTGCACGTCGGCGACGAGATCGAGGTCTTTGTTGTCCGTGTTAACGACGGCGAGGGAGTCGTGCAGCTCAGCCGTAAGAAGCTCGAAGGCATGAAGGTTTGGGACGAGGTCGAGGCCGCCTGCGAGAACAAGACCGTTGTCGAGGGCACCATCACCGAGGAGAACAAGGGCGGCATCGTTGCCAACGTCAAGGGCGTTCGCGTGTTCATCCCCGCCTCTCAGACCGGCATCGCCAAGGGTGGCGATCTGTCCGTGCTGAAGGGTCAGACCGTGAAGCTCCGCATCACCGAGTTTAACCGTGCCCGTCGCAGAGTTGTCGGCTCCATCCGTGAGGTCAACCGCGAGGAGCGCAAGGCTGCCATCGAAAAGCTGTGGAACGAGATTGAGGTCGGCAAGAAATATACCGGCACGGTCAAGTCCCTGACCAGCTATGGCGCATTCGTCGATATCGGCGGCGTTGACGGCATGGTGCACATCTCCGAGCTGTCCTGGGGCCGTATCAGAAAGCCCGATGAGGTCGTCAAGGTCGGCGATACCATCGAGGTCTATGTTATCAAGTTTGATCCGGAGAAGAAGAAGATTTCTCTGGGCTACAAGACTGCCGAGATGAATCCGTGGAACCAGTTCTGCGCAAAGTTCTCCGTTGGCGACATCGTGAAGGTCAAGATCGTTAAGATCGTCGACTTCGGCGCTTTTGCAGAGATTCTGCCCGGTGTTGATGGCCTAATCCATATCTCTCAGGTGGCCGATCATCGCGTGGAGAAGGCGTCTGACGCGCTTTCCGAGGGTCAGGAAATCGATGCAAAGATCATCGACGTCGATTACGACCGCAAGCGCATCTCCCTGTCTGTCCGCGCTGCAATGGCTCCCGCTGCTGAAGAAGAGGCCTGATTTTTCGTTCTCAGTCCCCCTGTTAAACGACAGGGGGACTTTTCACATATTTTTGAATTTTTTGTGAAAAGTACTTGCTTTTTTGTTTCCCGGCGTTATAATAAATTTAGCACTCGGATATGCTGAGTGCCAAAACATTGCAAAGGAAGCCAATGACATGTCTAAAAAACAGTTTAAGGCCGAGTCGAAGCGTCTTTTGGATCTGATGATCCATTCCATTTACACAAACCACGAGATCTTCCTCCGTGAGTTGATCTCGAATGCCTCGGATGCCATCGATAAGCTGGCCTATCAATCCCTGACCGATGAAACCGTCGGCCTGAGCCGCAGTGATTTCCACATCTGCCTGTCTGCGGATGAGACGGCACGCACACTGACCGTTTCCGATAACGGCATCGGTATGAGCCGTGAGGAAATGGAGGAGAACCTTGGTACCATTGCCCATAGCGGATCTCTCGCTTTCAAAGCAGCGATGGAAAAGCAGGAGGATATCGACATTATTGGCCAGTTCGGCGTCGGCTTCTACGCTGCGTTCATGGTCGCAGATCGTGTAACGGTGCGTTCAAAGAAGTTTGGCGCAGAGGAAGGCTTCTGCTGGGAGTCGAGCGGCGCCGACGGCTATACCCTTACGCCGTGCGATAAGGCGGAGGTCGGTACGGATGTCATACTCACGCTGAAGCAGGACACCGAGGATGAAAAGTTCTCCGACTATCTCAAGGAATATCGCCTGCGTTCGCTTGTGAAGAAGTATTCCGACTATATTCGTTATCCGATTCGCATGGAGGTTTCCGTTTCGCGTCCGACCGAGGAGACAAAGGATTCTGAGGAGCCGAAGTACGAGACGGTTCATGAGGAGCAGACGCTCAATTCCATGATCCCGTTGTGGCAGCGCAGCAAGAACGAAATTACGCGCGAGGAATATGAGACCTTCTACCGTGAGAAATTCTATGACTTTGAGAAACCGGTTAGTGTGATTCATCTGAGCATTGAAGGAACGGTATCCTATAAGGCGCTGCTGTTTATCCCGTCGAAAGCACCGTATGATTTCTATACGAAGGAGTACAAGTCCGGCTTGCAGCTCTATTCCTCCGGTGTGCTGATCATGGAGCATTGCAGCGATCTGCTGCCGGAGCATTTCCGCTTTGTACGCGGCGTCGTCGATTCGCCGGATCTGAGCCTGAATATCAGCCGCGAGATGCTTCAGCAGACGCGCGAGCTGAAGCTCATCGCCTCTAATCTGGAAAAGAAGATCAAGGCAGAGCTTCTGCGTCTGCAAAGCGAAGAGCGCGAGGAATACGAAAAGTTCTATGCCGCCTTCGGCCGACAGCTCAAATTCGGGTTGGTTTCCGATTATGGGATGCACAAGGAGCTTTTGCAGGATCTGATTGAGCTTCGCTCCGACAAGGAGGGCAAACTCGTTACCTTGAAGGAATACTGTCAGGCCATGCCGGAGTCGCAGAAGCACATTTATGTGGTCAGCGGCAGCAGCGCGGCACAGCTTTCCAAGCTGCCACAGACGCACACCGTCCGTGAGCGCGGCTTTGACGTCCTACTTCTGACAGAGCAGGTGGATGAATTCATTCCGCGCACGCTTGGTGTGTACGACGGCCACGAGCTCCGTAATATTCTCACCGACGATCTGGAGCTGAGCACCGAGGAGGAGAAGAAGGCCGCCAAGGAGCAGAACGAGGCGATCAAACCCGTGATCGATTTCCTGAAATCGACGCTTGGCGAGAAGGTCAAGGATGTACGCGTGTCGGGCGATCTCGGTTCTCACCCGGTGACGATGGTGCCAGACGGAGGCGTCAGCTTTGAGATGGAGAAGTACTACCGTGCGATGGATCCGGATTCCGCGCCGATTTGCGGAAGAATTCTGGAGCTGAACGCCTCGCACCCGGCGGTGCAGGCACTCAGCGAGGCGCTTACCACCGACCCGGAGAAGGCAAAAAAGTACGCGGAGCTGCTGTACTGCCAGGGCCTGCTGATGGCGAACCTCCCGCTGGAGGACGCCACGGCGTATACGGATCTTGTTTGTGACCTGATGAAGTAAAATTTGAAAACCGCCGCAGAAGCAGCGCTTCCGCGGCGGTTTTTTGCTTGACATTTTGAAAAAATACGTTATAATTTATATATATATATAAATCGTTCTTTGCTTGAAACAAAGAGAAATGGCGATGCAGTTCGGCAAGCGAAAAGGGAGGGATGAACGGGGAATCCGAATTCGCCATAAAAAACGAATAGAACGGTAAACGGCAAATCATCTTATCAACAAGGAGGAATACGCATTGAAAAAGTCTATGTCAATACTCTTATCCCTTGCGCTGCTCCTGTCTGCGGCGACGGCACTTTTCCTGCCTGCCGCCGCTGTCGAATCGTCATCGGTTCTGCATGAAAAATCGGAAGAGGCGGCGGCTGTCCGCAGCGAAAACCTTGCGCCGATGGTCACGGACATCTCCGTCGAGCTGGAGCGCACGGTCAGCAGGAGCGAATCCGTCACGCAGATCGAGGTTCCGGATGAGTACCTTTGCATCACGACTGCGCAAAAGCACGAGTGGTCCGAAGCCTCTCTTTCGGATGAGCAGCTCTCCCTGCCGACGGACGAACTGATCGATCTGATCGTGCAGAACCCGGTGATGTATCGGCTTTACTTCAGCAGCAGACCGGACAACTTTGACTCGGCTTATCTCTCCCTGCGAAAGAGCTTCAACGCGCTGCGCGAGCTGGAGACGAGAGCAGACGCCGTATCGACGCTTCTGGAAAAGCTTGTCGATTCGGTTCGCTCCGGGGATTCGGCCGACGCATTCAGCCGGTCTGTACTCGGAGCGCTGCTCAAGGTTTCGGCTTATCAGAACCGGCTGACGTTCAGCGAGCGGAGCGTTTACGCGCAGATTTATTCCGGGAAATAGTCTCACTCCCGAACGATTATATCGGAAAAATAATCCACATCGTGAATTAACGAACAGCACTTGCCATTGCTCCCCTGATGCGGGGTTCGCCCGCATCAGGGGGGTTGATTTATATTTGCGGCTCCGAATACAAAGCGCAAATCCGGTAATGATAACTGTAATGCCGTTTCGGCAAAACCAAACTTCGGAGGATGGCTATGGACGAGCAGAACGCAAGTATCCGGCAGGAGCGCATCGATGAGCTTGGCGCGGGACTGACGCATTCGCAAAAGGGGAGTATCTACACCCTGACCATTATCGGTCAGATCGAGGGGCATCAGGTGCAGCCGGAGACGGTAAAAACGACGAAATACGAGCATGTCCTGCCGCTTCTGGCCACCATTGAGGAGAGCGATGAGATCGACGGTCTTCTATTGCTGCTCAACACCGTCGGCGGCGATATTGAGGCCGGTCTGGCGATTGCGGAGCTGATTGCGGGAATGAAAAAGCCGACCGTTTCTCTGGTGCTCGGCGGCGGTCACTCGATCGGCATTCCGTTGGCGGTATCCGCCAAAAAGAGTATGATCGTCCCGACTGCCAGTATGATGATCCACCCTGTGCGTATGGGCGGCGTCATCGTCGGTGCGCCCGCGACCTTTCAGTATTTCAAACGGATCCAGGAGCAGATCGTAAACTTTGTGACGGCGAATTCCCGTATTTCCCGCGAAGATTTTGAGGGCTATATGATGGCGACCGGGCAGATTGCCACGGATGTCGGCACGATCATTTACGGCACGGAAGCGGTAGAAAGCGGTCTGATCGACCGACTTGGCGGCTTGAGCGATGCACTGGACACACTGCATCGGATGATAGCCGCGAAAAAATCCCGTCAAAAACAGAGAAATCGAGAAAAACCCTAGAAAAAAGGTCGGAGCTGTGCTATACTGTCTGACGTATGAATTCAGACAGAGGGGAGCGGGTTCCTTCGTGAAAATATGGGAAGCAATTGTTTATGCCGTTCTTGGCGGCATTACCGAGGTGCTGCCGGTGTCCTTTTTCGGTCATGCGGTCGTGCTCCAGAATGCACTGAACCTCTCGCCGCTCTGGTCGGCACAGGGCTTTTTTGTCCGCGCCATGATTTGTCTCGGCGTGGCGATCGGGGTCTATGCCGCGTTCCGTGCGGAGCTTTCCGTCAGCCTGCGTGAGCTGCGCCGAATGATGCGCCGTCCGAGACGGCACGAACGGCCCAACCGCGTGCTTCGGCGCGGCATCGGCCTGGGGATCTCCGCTTTTGTGCTGATGCTGCTGTCGTTTCTCTTCCTCGGTGCGGCGGAGTCTATCCGCCGATTGCCGATTCTTGCCGTTGTGTTTGCGCTGAACGGTCTGCTGATCTGGTTGACCTGCCGGAACCGTGACGGAACTCGGACGGAAAAGGATTTGCTGCTGTCGGATGCGCTGATGATTGGCGCGGCGCGCGCCGTTTCCGTTCTTCCGGGGCTCTCGTCCGTCGGTAGCTCGCTTTGTCTTGGCCGCGCCAGCGGTTTAACGCTGGATTGCAATCTGCGTTTCAGCTATGCGCTATCCGCGTGTTACTCGATTGCTGCCGCATTGTATTATTTAATTCGCGGGCTGGTTGGCGGAGGCTTTGCCGCCTCCGTACTGCTTCCGATGCTGGCAGCGCTGCTTGTCAGCGGCGCGCTGGCCTATCTTTCCATTCAGTATTTCCGCTATCTTTTGAAGAAGGGCAAGCTGCAATTTTTTGCTTACTACAACTGGGATGCAGCTGCGATCATTCTGATCCTTGCACTCATTAATTCCTGAGGAGGGGCGTTCTATGGCAAACAAACGTAAAAAGCCCGCAGCCGCGCCGAAGAAAAAGGCTGAAAATCAGAATCGCCGTGAACTGGTCGGTATCGTCCTGCTGCTTGCGGCACTGTATGCGGTGCTCTGTTGGTTTAATACGGAGGCGTTCCTCCTGAAGCATAGTGTGGCTTTCCTCACCGGCATTATCGGCCAGGTGGGGCGCTATCTGTTGCCCGTTGCTCTGACCTACACGGCCGTTTTACTGTTCCGTAGCGGAAAGCAGCCGATTTCTCTGCGTATTTTCTGTGCGTTTACCATTCTTCTGACCGCCTCGGGGCTGTATCAGGTGTTTTTCTGCAATGTAAATACATATTCCGAACTCTATGCTGGCGGTAAGCTCGGTCAGAGCGGCGGCCTTTTCCCCGGCACCATTGCATTGCTACTGACAAACTGCATTACACGGGTCGGTGCGGGCATCGTATTTGTTCTGCTTTTGCTTCTCCAGATTATGACCCTGCTGCGGATAACCGTCAACAGCCTGATTACCGCCATTAAAAATCGTCCCCGTATTGAAAAGGCGGCCCAGGAACCGGAGCAGGATCCGGCGGAGCGTCTGGTCAATCATGTTGCGACAAAGCATATAGAGCGCGTTGAAAAACGTCGTGCCAATATCAAGGATTTTGATTTGCCGGTGGACGATCCGCCCGTGATCGAAAAGAAAAAGCCGCAGCGCAAGCGTGTTCCCGCACCGGATGAGTATCTGCTTGCTCAGCAGAAGGAGGAGCAGAAGCCGTTTTCCGGCCGTCAGGTCACGATAGACGAGCTTGACCTGAGCGAAGCGCATCAGCAGCCGGAGTCTGCTGCTGAGCCGATTCCGGAAGCCGAAGCCGCGCCGGCGGCGGACGCAGCGCCTCAGGACGCATTCAATGAAGATCCGATCGCCGTGAATCCGTCCCCGGTGCAGGAGAAGCTGAAGAAGGGCGAAGCGGCGGAAAATGCGGCGTTGATCGCCGAGCAGATCGGCGCTGCACCTCAGGCGCAGGAATACCAGTTCCCGCCGGTCTCGCTGCTGACGCTCAGACGGCAGGGGATGATTGATGCTTCCTCTGAAATGCGGGAGAACTCACGACGCCTTGCCGATACGCTTCAGAGCTTCGGCATTGAGCCGCACATTGTCGACGTTGTGCGCGGTCCGTCCGTGACACGTTTTGAGTTGGAGCTGGAGCGCGGCGTAAAGCTCAACAAAATAACCAATCTGGCTGATGATATCGCGCTGGCACTCGGTGCGTCGGGCGTGCGTATTTCAGCGATTCCGGATAAGATTTCCGTCGTTGGCATCGAGGTGCCGAACAAGTCGGTTTATACCGTCTTTGCCCGCGAGGTAATAGACTCTCCCACGTTCAAAAACAGCAAATCCAAGCTGTCCTTTGCCGTTGGCAAGGACATCAGCGGTAACTGTATTGTCGGCGACATTGCCAAGCTGCCGCATATGCTGATTGCCGGCACCACCGGTTCCGGCAAGTCCGTATGTATGAATACGATCATCTTATCGCTTCTTTACAAGGCGAAGCCGACCGAAGTACGAATGATCATGGTTGATCCGAAGATGGTCGAACTGGGGGTTTACAACGGGATTCCGCATTTACTGGTGCCCGTTGTGACGGACCCGAAAAAAGCTGCCGGTGCGCTTCAATGGACGGTCGTCGAGATGCTGCGGCGATATCGCATCATGTCCGAGGAGGGCGTGCGCGATATTGAGTCCTATAATAAGGCCATTGCCGCCGACCCGGAGCAGAAGCCGATGGAGCAGATTGTCGTAATCATCGACGAGCTGGCAGATTTGATGCTTGTGGCGGCCAAAGAGGTCGAAGAATCCATCTGCCGTATTGCGCAGATGGGCCGCGCTTCGGGTATCCACTTGGTGATTGCTACGCAGCGTCCGTCCGCAGATGTAATTACCGGTCTGATGAAGGCGAACATTCCCTCGCGAATCGCTTTTGCGGTCGCGTCCGCGATGGAATCGCGCATCATTCTTGACACACCGGGTGCCGAAAAGCTGCTCGGGAAGGGCGATATGCTCTTTGCTCCGCTCGGACAGGGAAAGCCGAAGCGCGTACAGGGCTGCTTTGTCAGTGACGAGGAAATTCAGAACGTGATTTCGGAGATCAAGTCGCAATACGCTTCAGACTACTCCAGCGACGTGATGCAGCAGATCGAAAAACGTGCCGAACAGAGCGGAAAAAGCGGCTCGACCGGAGGAGAGACGAGCCGCTCGGCCGATACCGACGGCGGCGACGAGCTGCTTCCTGCGGCCGTGGATGTCATCCTGGAGACGGGTCAGGCCTCCGTCTCACTTTTGCAGCGCCGCTTAAAGCTCGGCTATGCGCGCGCTGCGCGCATTGTCGATGAAATGGAGGAGCGCGGTATTGTCGGCCCCCTGGAGGGGGCGAAGCCGCGTCAGCTTCTGATCACCCGTGAGCAATGGGCGCAGATGAAACAGGGCGGGGTTGTCCCTGCTACGCCGTCCGTAGAGGACGAAATTCCCTGACAGAATCCGCGAAGCGGTTCTGAATAATTGCGTTGCATCCGCTCTGCGGAGCGACAGCAGGAGGTTTTATGAATCATACCACAGGTACAAAAATTCAGAGAATGGTAGGGACTGCCATTCTCGCTGCAATCGTCGTTGTGTTGCAGCTTGTTGTCGGCAGCATTAAGATCGGACCGGTTTCATTTACGCTTTCTCTGGTTCCGATCGTGATTGGTGCAGCCGTTTACGGTACGGCCGTCGGCGGCATCCTCGGCGGTGTTTTCGGCCTGATCGTGTTTATCGGCTGTGCCAATGGAACGGACTTTGGCGGGAATATTCTCTTTACGGCCAATCCCTTCCTCTGCTTTCTGACCTGCATGGTCAAGGGCTGTGCCTCCGGCCTCAGCGCGGGGCTGGTTTACCGTCTGTGCAGTAAAAAGGCAAACAGACTCGGCGCACAAACCCTTGCGACGATTCCGGCGGCTGTCATTGCGCCTATCGTAAACACAGGGCTGTTCTGTGCGGCAATGGTGCTGTTTTTTAATGACACACTCCTGACCTGGGCAGGCGATAAGCCCGTTGTGAGCTATATGCTCTTCAGTCTGGCGGGCATCAACTTTGTGATTGAAATGGCGATCAATCTGGTGCTCAGTCCCGGAATTGCAACGGCGATCCGGGTAATCCGAAAAAGCAGAACATAACAAGGTTTATTTTCGACACGCTGAGCCGTGCACCGTTCGGTGCACGGCTTTTTGCGTTCTTTTTTTCGTATGTCGGACATACCCTCTGCTGGGAGGGATCAACATGGTAATTACGCCCGAGTTGCGACAGGCATTCGCGCCCATACCGGACGAGCTTCGCGCGCGAATCGTGCGCAGGCTCCCGCAGGAACCTCTGGAGGAGCTGCGGCTGAAATGTGAGGCGCCGGTCATCGCCCGGACGGCACGCAGCGAGTATGTTCTGGACGACGTGACCGCTTCAGGCAGCATGGTCCGTGCCTGCGTCGAGTCGGCCTGTGCGCACTCGGTCTATGCGGCGCAAAATATGCTGCGGCAGGGCTATGTGATCCTTCCCGGCGGACACCGGATGGGACTGTGCGGCACGGGTGTCTATCAAAGCGGCGAATTGACAACCCTGCGCGAAATTTCCTCCGTAAATCTTCGCGTTGCGAGACAGTGTACCGGCTGCGCAGAGCGCCCGGCAGGTTTTCTTTGGACGCATCCGCAATCCACCCTGATCCTCGGACCGCCGGGACGTGGAAAAACGACACTGCTCCGCGAGCTGATCCGAACCATGGCGGGACGGTTCGGCTGGCGAGTGAGCGTTGTGGATGAGCGACAGGAGCTGGCCGCCTGCCTGAACGGCGTGCCGCAGCTCGACGTTGGCCTGCGCAGCGATATCCTCAGCGGTGTAGGAAAGGCTCAGGGAATTGAGCTTCTGCTTCGCTCCATGCGGCCGCAATGGATTGCACTGGACGAAATCACGGCGGAGTCGGATGTCGTTGCAGTGTCGCGCGCAGCCTACTGCGGCGTGCGGTTCCTGGCGACGGTACATGCCGACTCGCGCGAGGAGCTTGCGCATCGCCCGGTCTATCGGATGCTGCTGGCACAGCGCGTTTTTGAGAATGTCCTGACGATCCTGCCGGATCGAACGGTGTGTACGGAAAGGATGAACAGGGATGATTAAAATGATTGGCATTGTCTGCGTGCTTTTCGGTGCGGGTGGTTTCGGTGTCAAACAGACGCTGAGATTTATGGCGCAGAGACGCCAGCTTGCAGCGCTGCGCTCGGCGCTGGAGCTTCTGAAATGCGAGATGAATTACACGGTGCGAACGCTCCCGATGCTTTGTCGCAGCGTGCGAACGCGCATCGACGGCCCGGTTGGTTCCTTTTTTTCAGCCTTTGCCAAGTTGCTGGAGAAATCGAACAATGTTGAGCAGGCTGCCGCTGCAGCAGTATCCGAAACACATGCGCTTGAGCTGCCGCAGGAGGCGGTTATGGCGCTTCTGGAGGTCTGTACCGGTCTCGGACGTTATGACCTCGACGGGGCAAATCGCATTCTGTCATTGGCGCTTCAGCGGATCGATGCGGCGATTGAACGCTGCGAACAGGAGCGACGCCCACTGGCACGCAGTTATATCCTGCTGAGTCTCTGTGCAGGCGCGGCGATTGTAATCCTTTCGGTGTAGGTATGCAGATTGATCTGATATTTAAAATCGCGGCTGTCGGCATCATTGTGTCCATTCTGAACCAGGTGCTCGTCCGTTCCGGCCGCGAAGAACAGGCGACGATGACAACGCTGGCGGGGCTTGTCGTAGTTCTCATCATCGTCGTGCAGAAAATCGCTCAGCTTTTTGATCTGGTGAAAAACCTGTTTCATTTCTGATGGCGGAATTAACAAAAATCTGTGCGCTCGGCGTTTTGTGTGTCATCCTGATCCAGCTTGTAAAAAAACACCGCGCAGAATTTGCACTCTTACTATCTCTTTGTGCGATTGCGCTGCTTGGAATCTGCCTTCTGGGCTTGATGAAACCGCTTTTGAGCTTTTTAACCAAACTGCAGACACTTGCCGGAGTTGATTCGGCGTTGATGGAAGCGATGCTTAAAGTCATTGGTATCGGTATCCTGACACAGCTTGCCTCTACCGTCTGTGCGGATGCAGGGGAAAACGCCGTCGCCAAAACGGTGGAGCTGTGCGGCGGCGCGTTGGCGGTGTGTGTAGCGCTGCCGCTGATGGAGGCCGTGCTGGAGCTGCTCCGGACGATGGGCGGAGGATGATATGCGGAAGCTTTTTTTAACGATTCTTGTTTTGCTACTGCTATGCACGCATACGCTTGCGCAGGAGAGCGTTTTGCCGGACACGGGCGACCTGACACAATCTCTGCCGAAGGAAGCGGCGGAATTGATGGATGAAGCATCCCCGACGCAGCAGCTTGATCTATGGTCGCAGGTCAAGCGGATTGTGAGGACCGCACTTGCGGGAGGCGTCGATCCGCGAGAAAGTTTGCGCATATGTGTTGTGCTGCTTGCCGTAGCAATGCTCTGTGCACTGACGCGTCTGCTCTCGGACAATACGGCGGACAACGCGGTTGCCTGTGCGGGCGCTCTGGGGCTGTGCACCGCCTTTCTGTTCGGATTCCGTAGTATGATGCAAATCGCCGTACAGGCGCTTGAACAGATGACGGACTATACCGGCTGCCTTATGCCGATTCTTGCGGGAACGGCGAGCATTCAGGGGGCGGTTGGCGCTTCCACGGCGCTTTACGGCGGAACCATGCTGTTTTCCCAGCTTCTGATGCGCTTAATTACAACGTTGCTGATTCCGGGAACTTATTTTTTCATTGCCGTAGCAACCGCCGAAGCGGCACTGCAGAACGAAACGCTTTCCGAGCTCCGCGAGCTTCTGGGTTGGTTGATCTCCAAAAGCCTGCGGATCATTCTGTATGTTTTTACTGCGTATATGACGCTCACCGGCGTTGTCAAAGGCACGGCGGATGCCACGGCCGTCCGGACAGCAAAGGCGGCATTGTCCGGAATGGTGCCCGTTGTCGGAGGAATACTTTCCGATGCGTCGGAAACGCTGCTGGCGGGGGCAGGAATGCTGAAATCTACAGTTGGCGTGTTTGGTATGCTTGCTGTGCTTTCGATTTGCATTACGCCCTTTCTGCGTGTGGGGTTGCAGTATCTCCTCCTCAAGCTGACCGCAGCGGTCAGTGGGACGGTCGGATTGAGGCCGCATGTTGCGCTCATCAAGCATTTTTCTACGGCACTCGGCTTTCTCCTGGGTATGTGCGGCGTATGCGCCATGCTCTCGCTTATCAGCGTGATTTGCTTTTTGAAGGTGGTGGTGTGATGGAACAGCTTCGGGGGTATCTGGTTGCGATCGTTGCGGCGTGTATGATCTGCGTAGTCGCGGGTCTGCTGGTGCGCGGCGGCCTTCCGGCGCGGATTACGCGTTTGGCGGGCGGGTTATTGGTGCTCCTGGCGGTCGCGGTTCCGCTGCTTCGGCTGGATCTGAGCGGTTTGACCGAGCGGTTGGAAGAATACTGGTCCGTCCGGGACTTTGACGCGGAGGAATACACACGCCGCGCCCAGAAGGCGCTGCGCGAGCAGCTGGCACATTCGGCGGAAAAGTTGATCGTCGAATATGCGGCAGAGCTTGACGCGCAGATCACGGCGGAGGTTACGGTCAGTACGGACGATATCCCGGAGCCTTTGACCGCGACCGTGACGGGGGCTCTGAACGAAGAACAGCTTCACGCGCTCAGCGCCTATCTGCGCGACGCGATCGGAATCGCACCCTCACGGCAGAAATGGAGGCTACATGAAACAGAGGGATCTTAATGCAACGGTCGCGCGGCTGACGACCGGGCTCAAAAAGTACAAGTTTGTACTGCTGATTGTTGCCATCGGCGTGGTGCTTTTGCTTCTTCCGAGCGGGAGGGGAGACAGTACACAGGATACGGCTCCGACGCAGCAGAGCGAAGCGCAAAATGTGAATGCCATGGAATATGCCGAAGCGCTGGAACAGCGGCTGACACGGCTTTTGACACAGGTGGATGGCGCAGGGCGGGTGAGTGTGCTTCTGACGCTGCAAAACAGCGGGCGGACGCTCTACCAGAGCGATGTTCAAAGCGAGACGGACGGAACGACCACACGCCGCGAGGAGAAAACGGTGATTTTGTCCAAGAGCGGCTCATATAATGAAGCGGCAATCACCGCCGTGCTTTATCCCGGGTTTCAGGGCGCGCTCATCGTTTGCGAGGGCGCAGACAGCGCCGCCGTGCGTCTGTCGATTATCAACGCCGTTGCAGCGCTGACCGGACTGAGTACGGAAAAAATTACGGTGGTCAAAATGAAATGATGGAGGAATCGGGAATGAAAACATGGAAACGCAATGCAATGATTGCAGGCGTTCTGGTCATCGTCTGTGCGGGGATCTACCTCAACTGGCTCTATACGGATGTCGCGCCGGACCTGACAAAAACGCTGGACGCGAACAAGGTGCTCGGTGAGGCGACATTAGTGCTCAACGACACCTCAGATTCGGCGCAGACCGGCGGCGACACGATCAGCGAATCGAACGAGTATTTCGCCAAGCTGCGCCTGTCGCGGCAGACAACGCGGCAGCAGGCAATTCATACGCTCCAGGAAACGATCTCCTATGCGGAGGGCAGCGACGTCAGTTCTATGAAAAAGCAGCTTGAGCAGCTGATCGCCGATGCGTTGGCAGAATCGCAGATCGAAAGTCTGGTTCTGGCCAAGGGATATGCCGACTGTGTGGCATATATCAGCACGGACGGGGTGAGCCTTGCGGTTTCGGCTCCGAAGGGCGGCTTGACGCAGAGCGACGTTTCGCTTTTGGCCGATATCGTTATCGCGCAGACAGACTTTGAGCTGAGCGATATTCGCGTGATCGGAGTGGAATAGGACTTGAAATTTCACGACAAATATGGTATAGTAGAGAGAAGCGAATCGCAACTCCACACTGAAGGGAAGGTACCCAAGATGGCTGAAACGAAAGATTGCCTGATCCGTCCGCTTGACGGTGGTAAAATCATGATTTCCAGCGAGGTCGTTGCCTCCGTTGCCGCCTGCGCGGTGCGTGAGGTCGAAGGTGTCTATGCGCTGAGTATGACGCCGGCGATGGATCTTGCCGCGATCCTCTCCGGAAAGAACCTGCGCAAGGGTATCATGGTCGCAATGAACGGCGAAGATGTTGCCATTTCCTGCAACCTGATCGTCAAGCTCGGCGAATCCGTGATGACCGTTGCCAAAAATGTACAGGAGGCCATTGCAAACGAGGTCGAAACCATGA
Organism: uncultured Oscillospiraceae bacterium; assembly: GCA_934645175.1. Classification (GTDB taxonomy): domain Bacteria; phylum Bacillota; class Clostridia; order Oscillospirales; family Oscillospiraceae; genus JAZOXB01. The sequence goes on along the minus strand of CAKUDE010000006.1, from coordinate 6,511 downwards.
CGGGCGTCCGTCCGACGCAGGTCAACGTCAACATCAGCGGCATCGCCGCGCCGAAAGCGAAGAAATGAGAATTCCGGGGTGCTGGGTTCAGCACCCCGAATTTCCGTATACGAGAGGAGAAAAACTATGACACGCTCGAATGCCCGAGAGCTGGCGGTCCATCTGATTTATGAGTTGGACTACACCGGAGAGCTGCCCGAGGAGGCTATCGCCACGCGCCTGGATAATGAGACTTATGCCGATCTGGCAGAGGAGAACGAGGTTTATGCCGAACGCCCCAGCAAGAAGCAGCTTGCTTATATTCAAAACTGCGTATCGGGTGTGTTTATACATCAGCAGATGCTCGACGAAGCCATTGCCAAAAACGCAATTGGCTGGGGCGTTCACCGCATTTCGCGCCTGACGAAGGCCGCACTGCGGCTTGCAATGTATGAGATTCTTTACGTAGAGGACGTACCGACTGCCGTCGCCATCAACGAGTGCGTTGAGCTGGCACGCAGATATGAGGACGATTCCGTTGTCTCCTTCGTAAACGGCGTACTCGGCAGCTTCGCCCGTAGCCTGACGGAGGCAGCGCAATGACTGTCCTTGCGTTTGATACGAGCAATTACACAACCTCCGTTGCCGTATTTGACGGTGCGGTGGGGCATAACGAGTCGCGCCTGCTCGATGTTGCGCCCGGCGCGCTGGGCCTTCGTCAGAGCGACGCACTGTTTTCCCATGTGAAACGCCTGCCGGAGCTGACCGACAGGCTTTTTTCCGTTTTGGATCGGGTTAAGATTGACGCCATCGGCGTGAGTACGCGTCCACGTGCGGTCGAAGGCTCGTATATGCCCTGCTTCCTGGCAGGGGAGAGTCAGGCAAGGACTCTTGGCAGCATTCTTGGCGTTCCCGTGTATCCGTTTTCTCACCAGCAGGGGCATATCGCTGCATCCGCGTGGTCGGCCGGCCGGCCGGAATTACTGGACAGGCCGCATCTGGCATGGCATCTTTCCGGCGGTACGACTGAGCTTTTATATGTCACACCGGAGGGACGCAGCGTGCACGCCGAGCGCATCGGCGGTACGACGGATATTTCTGCCGGACAGCTCATTGACCGTACCGGCCAACTCCTGGGGCTTCCGTTTCCCTCGGGGAAGGCACTGGATGCGCTCAGCCGAAGCGCGGAAAAGAAGGATTCTTTTCGCGTAAAAGTACAGGATATGTCCTTTTCTCTTTCGGGAGTCGAAAATAAAGTCCGCGCGTACCCACAGGACAAACCGGCGGAGGTTGCAGGGTACGCGCTTCGCTGCGTGATCGGTGCGATCGTCACGGCCACAAAACAGGCGCTTGCGGAATATCCCGGCTGTGAGGTCGTATTTGCGGGCGGCGTATCCTCCAATTCGCTGTTGCGTGAGTGTGTCTGTGCACTTCCGGCGGTGTTTTGCGAGCCGCGTTTTTCCACAGATAATGCACTTGGTACGGCGATTTTGGCATGGAGGGCGCATTATGCAGATTCTTGAAGTCAGCCAGCTCAATGAATACCTGAGACTGCGCTTTGAAGAGGATGAGTTTCTCGGAAACGTCCTTGTGCGCGGTGAGGTCAGCAATTATAAGCTCTATCCCTCGGGACATCACTATTTTTCAATCAAGGATGCCGGCGGCTCGCTGCGGTGCGTAATGTTCAAAGGAAATGCTTTTCGCCTGCGTTTCCGTCCGGAAAACGGGATGAAGGTGATCGCCGGAGGACGTGTGAGCGTGTTTCCGCGCGACGGCGTTTATCAGCTCTATTGTACGGAGCTGACTCCGGACGGTGTAGGAGACCTCCACGTTGCCTTTGAGCAGCTCAAAATTGCGCTGGAGCGCGAAGGACTGTTCGACCTGAGCCGTAAGCGTCCGCTGCCGCATTTTCCGCATACCATCGCGCTTGTTACGTCCCCTGCGGGCGCCGCATTGCGTGATATGCTGCGCATTTTGCGAAAACGTTACCCGCTTTGTGAAGTAAAGCTGCTTGGCGTGCGCGTGCAGGGTACGGAAGCGCCTGCCGAAATTGCCGGAGCGATCCGTTACGCCAACCGTTACCGTGTTGCGGATCTGATTATTACCGGTCGCGGCGGCGGTTCGATGGAGGACCTTTGGGCCTTTAACGATGAGCGCGTTGCGCGCGCCATCGCCGATTCACAGATTCCCGTGATCTCCGCCGTCGGCCATGAGCCGGACTTTTCCATTTCCGATTTTGTAGCGGACCTTCGCGCGGCGACGCCGTCGAACGCCGCCGAGCTGGCCGTGCCGGATCAGGCGGAGCTGCGAGCAGCGCTTGCCCAGACGAACAGACGGCTTTGCACGCTGGTGTCACGCATTCTGAAGCAGGACAGGCTGATGCTGGAAAAGCTGCGCGACAGACCGTGCATGAAAAGCCCCGTTAACTACATAAACGACCGCCGACAGCAGCTTGATCGTATGCAGGAGCACCTGAGCGCGGCAGCCGACCGCTGCGTTCGGCTGCAACGTCAGCGGTTTACGGGACTGACAGCCAAGCTTGACGCCATGAGTCCGCTGAAGGTTCTCTCGCGCGGCTACAGCTTTGCGCAGGATGCACAGGACAGACCCGTGACGAGCATCCGCCGGCTCTTGCCGGGCGACCGGTTGACTATTCACTTTGCCGATGGCTCCGCCGCGGCGCAGATACAGGAGGTTTCGGATGAAACAGGATTCCATCACCTTTGAGCAATCGCTCGCGCGGCTCGATGAAATCGTACGGCGCATGGAACGCGGCGAGGTGCCGCTGGAAGAAGCGTTGAAGCTATTTGGGGAGGGAACGACGCTGATTGCTTCGTGCAGCAAGCTGCTTGACGAGGCAGAAATGAAGGTCGTTCGCCTTTCAAAGGGCGCCGACGGTACGCCGCAGGAAAGCGAGTTTACGGAGGAAAACGATGTTCAGTGATATTTACCGTGCCTATGCCGAGCGGATTGAGCTCTATCTTTCTTCCTGCTTCCGGCATGAGGAGCCGCAGCACGAGCTTTTTGAAGCGATGCGTTACAGTCTGTTGGCTGGCGGCAAGCGCTTACGCCCCGTTTTGACACAGGCTTTCTGCGAGCTGTGCGGCGGCAAAGCCGAAGATGCGCTACACTTTGCGGCGGCTGTTGAAATGATTCACACCTACAGCCTCATTCATGACGACCTGCCCTGCATGGACAACGACGACCTGCGCCGGGGAAAACCGACGAATCATCGCGTTTTCGGCGAAGCGAAGGCAGTGCTTGCAGGAGACGCGCTTCAGGCAGCCGCGTTCGGCGAACTGACAAAGGCGGAGCTTCCGGCGGAGCGTGTTGCCTCGGCGCTGGCGGTGCTGTCGCGTTGTGCGGGCGAGCTGGGCATGGTCGGCGGGCAGGTTCTCGACATCGATGCGGAATCGCGGCTTTGTACGGAGCAGGAGGTGCTTGATATTCAGTCGCGCAAGACGGGTGCGCTCTTTGAAGCCGCCTGTGTTCTCGGCGTGATTGCCGCCGGCGGCGAGGCGCGTGAAAAAACCGCCGCCGCGCAGTACGCTGCCGCGATGGGACTGGCATTCCAGATCGAGGACGACGTGCTTGACGTAGTCGGAGACGTCGGTAAGCTCGGAAAGGCCACCGGAATGGACGGAAATAAGAATACCTTTGTCCGCCTTTACGGCGTAGAGGCCTGCCGCGAACGCATCCGTACGGAAACAAAACGCGCTATTAAGGCGCTTGCACCGTTCCAAAACGCCGAGTTTCTGACGGAGCTTGCCATGCGGCTTCAGAACCGGGACTTTTAAGCAAAAAAATCCGAATCAGGACTTGCCGCCCGCGAATAAACTTCTGCGGGGGTGGTCTTATGCTTGGCGCAGCGGTTTGGCTCATGCTTGGCAGTATTCTGTATTCGCTGAAGCTGGCAAACGGCGGCGGCTCTTTTCCAAAGCCGCTGAGCGCAAAAGAGGAAAAGCACTATCTTGAGCTGGCCGCACAGGGCGATTTACAGGCTCGAAATATACTGGTCGAGCGTAATTTGCGCCTTGTGGCGCACATTATGAAAAAGTACTATACGCAGACGGCAGACCAGGAGGATTTGATCTCCATCGGAACCATCGGATTAATCAAAGGCATTTCAACCTTTGACGCCGGTAAGGGCGCACGGCTCGCAACCTATGCGGCCAGGTGTGTGGAAAATGAAATCCTGATGTTTTTCCGTTCCAACCGGAAAAGCGCATCGGATGTTTCACTGTCCGAGATGATCGAAACCGGAAAGGATGGCAACGCGCTGTCGTTGATGGACGTTCTTTGCTCCGATGAGGATCTGTTTGAACGTATGTCCGACCAAGAGATATACCGAAAGCTCTATCGGAAGATTGACGAATGCCTGACGCCGCGTGAGAGAAACATTATCACCCTGCGTTACGGCATCGGAAACAGAAAGCCTCTGACGCAGCGGCAAATTGCGGAGCAGTGCGGCATCAGCCGCAGCTATGTCAGCCGTATCGAGAAAAAAGCGCTGCAAAAGCTGGAGCAGGCGCTGTCGGAATAAAGATAGAAGGGGATAGAATGTACCTCAGAAACGCATGGAAGCACTTTTGCACGATCACGAAGCACCGCTGGCGTGTGCGCAGTGGCTGCTTTAAGGTCGGCCTGATTCGTCAGGGACTGACACACGATCTGTCGAAATACTCCTGGGCGGAATTCCGTACCGGTGTGCTTTACTACCAGGGAACGCGAAGCCCAAACTCCCGTGAACGCGAGGTGGTTGGTTATTCGACCGCATGGATGCACCACAAGGGCAGAAACAAGCATCACTTTGAATACTGGACGGACCTGAATTTGCAAATGCGCTGCAACGCTCCCGTGCCGATGCCGCGGCGCTATCTGGTGGAGATGGTTATGGATCGAATCGCCGCCTGCAAGACGTACAACGGCGCAAGCTATACGGATGCCGATCCGCTGAACTATTTTCTCAAATCCAGTGAATCAAAAGGCGACTCGCTCATCCATGCGCAGACAAAGCGCGAGCTGACTTGCCTTCTGACCATGCTGCGCGACAGCGGGGAGGCGGAGACCTTCCGCTTTATCCGCGAAGTTGTGCTGAAAGGTCTACCGTTTGCGGCGGAATCAGTGTAAAAGCGCCCGATTTCGCCGGAGATGTAAATATATTGCGAAAAAGCTTGCTTTTTGCCTGTTCTAACGTTATAATACGAAACCGAAGGAGGGCTCGGCCCATGCATCAATTAGAAAGACAATATCATATCCGCTGTGTTCCGGGAGATGTCGGCCGCTACTGTCTGCTGCCTGGCGATCCCGGACGCTGTGAGGCCATTGCAGCGCTTTTTGATTCTCCCGTACATATCGGGCAGAACCGGGAGTATAATATCTATACCGGCACGCTTCTCGGCGAAAAGGTCAGCGTTTGCTCCACCGGAATCGGCGGGCCGTCAGCCTCCATTGCCATGGAGGAGCTGCACAACATCGGAGCGGATACCTTTATCCGTGTAGGCACCTGCGGCGGAATCGATCTGGAGGTTCAATCCGGCGATATCGTAGTTGCGACCGGCGCCGTGCGCTTTGAGCATACTTCGCTGGAATATGCGCCCATTGAATACCCCGCTGTTGCCGATTTCGACATTGCACTGGCGCTTCGCAGCGCCGCCCAGGCGATGGGGAAGCGCGTGCATACCGGTGTTGTCCAGTGCAAGGACGCATTCTATGGGCAGCACAGCCCGGAGAGAATGCCCGTGTCGTATGAGCTTCTGCAAAAATGGGAGGCATGGAAGCGACTTGGTGTCAAAGCCTCGGAGATGGAATCCGCTGCGCTGTTTGTTGTTGCCAACGCACTCGGTGTGCGCTGCGGTTCGTGCTTCCATGTCGTATGGAATCAGGAGCGTGAAAAAGTAGGCCTGGACCAGGCTATGAGCGAGGATACCTCAGCCGCCGTTCGCGTCGGTGTGGAGGCAATGAAGCGCCTGATTGTGCAGGATCGCGAAAAATAGCGGAACAAATGGCGATTTTGCGCGTCTGATAGAGAAAACGGAACGGAGGTGTCCGGTATTATGCATCGACATTGGTGGCTAGTATGGGTAAAGGTCGGCGTTTTGGCGCTGGTACTTTTCCTTGGATTTTCGTTTTGCTTCCGCAAGGTGAATGCGCTTGTCGCTCCCTACCTGATTCATGACCCGCAGCCGACGCAAAGCACGTCGGAGAGCGGATCGTCGGAGGAGGGAGAGGACATTATCTCCAAGGTTACGGATCTGATGGGCAAGGTGTTTAAGGCGGATGTGGATCTTGAAAATCTGATTTTTGACTATGCCAACGAGTACGCACACAATATGATCGATCAGTCCTACGCTGAACGGACTGTCGAGGATTCTTTGAGATAGCTTTATTGAGTATGCCCTGACCGTATCTTTGCGGTCGGGGCATTTTGCATATAAAAACGGCCGGTGCCTTTTGGCTGAAGTAGTCAATAGTTAGTAGACACAAAATTTCTTAAGCCACCAGTTCTGTTCTGAACAGGACTGGTGGTTTT
>CAKUDE010000005.1 GCA_934645175.1 uncultured Oscillospiraceae bacterium | reverse complement strand
ATTTCCACCTCCATGTCTATATTAGCATAAAAATAATGGTAGGCACTTTCGTGTCTACCATTATTTTATCACTTCACATACCGAATGACGGGCGGCAATAGTTTTTATGACGGCATGATTACATGCTCCACTTTGAGCGGCAAAGCTGTATGCCGCCTGGTGTGGGATATGAACAAGGCGGAATGTGACGCTTATCTCGAAAAGGCACTGTCGGGCATTCCTGAAGATTTCTCCGGTAAACTGCTTGAGGTCCCTGTCGGAACCGGTATTCTTACCATGCCGGTTTATAAGACCATGCCCGAGGCGGACATCACTTGCCTTGATTACTCGCCTGATATGATGGGACAGGCTCAGGAGAAAGCACGCCGCCTGAATCTGAACAATATAACATTTCAACAGGGCGATGTAGGTGCTCTTCCTTATGAGGACGGCACCTTCGACGTCGTTCTTTCACTGAACGGTTTTCACGCCTTTCCCGACAAGGAGTCCGCTTATCGAGAGATTCTGCGTGTGCTGAAGCCCGGCGGAATATTCTGCGGCTGCTTCTATGCCCGGGGAGAGCATAAGCGAACCGATTGGTTTGTCAGGCGCATTTACGAAAAAGCCGGTTTTTTTACGCCGCCATATGAGACGGTTTCAAGCCTGAAAGCTCGGCTGAACGATGCATATGATGAAGCATATGTAGGAAACCTGAAAAGTATTGCGTGGTTTAACTGCCGAAAGGGGAAATAGGAGGCAATGATATGTCAAATAAAGCAACCGAATTTCAAAGAAAGGAAATGAGCCGTATGTACCGCGGCAAGGAGATCTTCAAGCCGCTGAACACCGGCTGGATCGACGAAAATGTTGCCTGCGTGCGCGAATGGGTGGCGAACATTTTCTTTTATCGCAAGGGCGACACGACGATTATGATCGACGCGGGTTACAATTACGACCGCCTCGCAGAGAAAATGAGCTGGCTCGGCATCGATCCGAAGTCCGTTAGGCATATACTCATTACCCATCAGGACACCGACCACGTCGGAGCGGTCGAAGCGGACGGCCTCGGACTTTTCAAAAATGCAAAGCTGTACATAGGGGAGATTGAGAACCGCTATCTGACGGGAGAGGTGCGCCGCAAGGTGATCTATCACCTTTACAAGCTGCCGCAGGTGACGATCAATAACCGCAAACAGCTGCTTAAGGACGGCGAAACCCTGCGCATCGGCGAGATTGAAATTCAATGTTTCCTCGTGCCCGGTCACACCTGGGGGCACATGGTATATCTCATTGACGATAAGTATCTCTTTACCGGCGACACGCTGTGGTTCGGCGCGGACGGCGGATACAGCTTCATTTCCACACTTGCGGAGGACAACAAGCTCGCCGTAAAGTCGCTCGCTGTCCTTGAAGCGAAGCTGAAAAAGATGGGCCTGCAGCCCATGTTTATCACCGGTCACACGGGATGGACGGACAATTTCGAGTTTGCCTTTGCCCATAAGGACAAGCTCTGCTCGCCGTTTAAGAAACGGGTGCATGACCCTTCAGCTCCCTATGACGCCTACGACGAGTCGGACGATACCGAGGAAAATGCGAAAGGTGGTTTCCTGAAAGGCGTGGGAAGATAAAGGTCTATTGTATACGTCAGAGGGGCGCGGCCGGAAGCTCTGCGGCAGAATGGTCCGCAGCATGAAGGAAACGGAGTGGTTTGCACAGCAAATGTCTGTATGCTGAACACGCTGCGCCAGAATAACATCTATGACTTTATCTTTCCGACAGTGCGGGAAAGTCAGTGCAGATCGAGTGAAAATGCAGATTGTGAAGATTGGACTCAAAGGAGGGCAATGAACATGAGCAAAGAAAAGAAAGCGCTCGTCGCGGGTATGGTCGGGTGTTTGCTCTATGTAACCGGCGATTTTCTGTTTGCGTGGACGGGCAAAGGACAGACCACGGACTCCGTCGGTCTGATGGTGCGTGTCGCCTATCTTGATATGGCGACATGGCGCATGGTGGTCAGCATTATCTGTGGTGTGCTGGGAACAGCACTCTACTACATCGGCTTTCACCGGATGTGGAAGCTCCTGAGGCTGCACCTCTCCCAACCGAAGCAGCAGAAGTGGGTCAAGATGTTTCAAATTGCTTATCTCACCGGTACGGTTTGCTGGGGCTATGTCCACGCCATGTTTATGAATGTGGCGCTGATCTTCAAATTTACCTTTGAAAAATACGGTGATATGCAGGCGGCGGCAGAGATCGCTAATAAAGTCTTTTACTGCAATGCAGCCCCCATGCTGGCGGCGTATCTGCTGTGCGACGTGCTGCTGAGCGTAGTGATGCTCGTACTGATCTGGAAGCGAATGCTCCCGCTGAAAAGCACGGCGCAACGGTTACTCGCAACGCTCTGCAATCCCATCGCCTTTGCCGGGATCGTGGGCAACCTGTTCACGCTTCTGCCGTGGCCGCTCAATCAGCTCGACCACGGAACGGAATCCGCCGGACATCTGCTGGTTCTGGCGCTCGGGCTGGTTCTGCTGCGGGGGATGACAAAAAGCGGAGAGTTAAAAGAGGCGGAGATCGGACGGTGAGGGAAGTCAAAATGAAAATTACGGTCATTTCCATGCTCATGATTTTTCTGGCGTATTTTCTTGTCCTGTACGGCGGAGTGGGCTTCATTCAGGACAAACGGTTTTTCTCCTCCGCCCCGAAGGAAAATCTGGACGCGATCCCCGATAAAAAAGAACGTTTTCCCGGCGCGCATATCCTCGGCTGGGTGATAGTGGGTATTGCCATTCTGCTTTTCCTCTCCGCTGCGGCGCTCAGCGTGTGGGACGGGGTCAGAAACGACTTTGGCTTCCTGCACTTCTTCGCCCGGTTTTTGATCGTGCTCTACGCCATGGAGATCTATGACATCGTATTTTTTGACTGGGTGCTGCTGTGTCACTCAAACTTCTTCCCTCATTTCTATCCGGAGCTGAAGGGTGTGGTCGGCCCGCATATGTTCGGCTATAATAAGCGGACACATATCCGGCACCTTGCGATCTATATCCCCGCCTCCGCCGTCGCGGCGTGGCTGTGCACGCTGCTTTGAGGGCGTGTGACACGAGCAACAGCTTGTTGATCGTTTATACGGGAGGATGTTTCAAATGAAGTATAACGGGTTTTATTTCTGGATGTTCAAGGGCTCTATGAAAAAGGTGCTGGCAGAGAAATATGGCAAAGCGTATGCCTCTGAGGTCATGAAAAAGAGCAGGAGCGTCTACCGGCAGCTGGTGGAGCAAGCAGACGATATCGGAGACGATAATCCTATGGCCTACAACGAGCTGTTCGCGCTGACCTTCGTTGCTCCGTATGTGGCAAGCGAAAAGAAGATTCCCCCGGAGACGGTGCAGGAGATGATGCGCCGCTCCCTGTATCACATCAAATGGTACTTCGGCAGGACTGACCTGAACACCGACAAGGGCAAGGCGGAGAACAAAAAGAACGTCGTGAGGTACGCCAAGTGGTACACGCCGGAAAAGGAAAAGCAATACCCGACCTCGTTCAAAGTGGACTTTGTGGGACAACCGTATGAGGGCGCGTGTTACTACCGTATCACCCGCTGTCCCATCTGTGCCTATGCAGAGAAGCTGGGTGTTTCCGAGCTGATGCCGCTGTTCTGCGAGTTGGATATGGTCATGATCACTCTTCAGCACGGTGTACTGCACAGAAGGCAGACATTAGCAAGCGGCGGGGCATATTGCGACTATTTCATCACAGGGGACAAAGAGTAGAAAAAACTCGTATCGATTCGATGGATCGATACGAGTTTTTTGCCGCATTTTCAGAGCCTCCAGCCCACGGCTTGCTCACGGCCGAGGATAAAGCGGCGATAAATACCGTCTTGTTTCATCAGTTCATCATGTGTGCCGCGCTGGACGATCTGTCCCTTGTCAACCAAAAGAATCTGATCCGCGTGACGGACGGTTTTGAGCCTGTGAGCGATTATGATGACGATTTTCTTCTGCGTCAGCTCGGAAATTGCCTCCATCAACTCCTTTTCGTTCTCCGGGTCCACGTTGGCGGTGGCTTTGTCGAGAATACAGATTCGGCGCAAAGGCGGCGCTCAGGACGCAGAGCAGATCGACACCGACTTCACCATGGAGCAAATTGCTTAGGTGATCGGTTACTCCACCTCCAGTCGCTTTGCAGAGCTCTTCAGGAAGAGTACGGGCATTTTACCCATCGAATACCGGAAACTGCTCTGAAAGACTGCTAAGCAGAAATAGGACCTATAAAAACGCGCATTTGCGAAGAAATTGCTCCATAATAAACCGTTATCGATAATGCTGTCATTACAGAGTGTGAGGTGGAAACATGGCAAATAGAACTCACTGTTTCGGGGAGCCGTGTTTTTTGCGAAAAACCGTTTTTCCTGTTGAATTTTTTCGCGAAGTGCGGTATGATAAACGGAGAAAAACAAAGAAAGCAGGTGCGCCATGATAAGCCGTGTGGACTCTCTGGGCTTGAGCGGGATCGCGGGATATCCGGTGAGCGTAGAGTGTTTTATCTCGTCGGGACTTCCCGCCTTTGACATTGTCGGGCTGCCGGATGCCGCCGTGAAGGAGGCGCGAGAGCGTGTTCGCGCTGCAATTAAAAACAGTGGCTACCGGTTTCCTGTCAGTCGTATTACGCTGAATCTGGCGCCGGCCAACACCAAGAAATCCGGCACGCTGTATGATCTGCCGATTTTGCTTGGAATCCTGGCAGCAACGGAGCTGTGCCGTATTCCGAAGGAACCATCAGCTTTTCTTGGCGAATTGAGTCTGGAGGGGAAGCTGCGCCCGGTCAACGGTGTGCTGCCGATGGCCATTGCGGCAAAGAAGGCCGGCTTTACTGCGATGTATGTTCCGGCAGAGAATGCCCGAGAGGCGACGCTTGCGGGTGACGGGTTGCATGTTTACCCGGTTCGGGATGTGCAGAGTCTTGTGCTGCATTTGCGCGGCGAGGTACCCATTGCACCCGAACCTGAGTGGACACCTGAGGAGAGCGAAGAGGAGCTGCTCGACTTCTCCGATGTCAAGGGACAGGAGAATGTCAAGCGGGCGCTGGAGATCGCGGCTGCCGGTTCGCATAATGTTCTGCTTGTCGGCCCTCCCGGTTCCGGCAAAAGTATGCTGACAAAGCGCCTGCCCTCCATTCTGCCGGATATGACGCGGGAAGAGGCGCTGGAGGTGACGCAGATTCACTCCGTGATGGGCCTTCTTACGTCCGACCAGCCGCTCATCCGCCGCCGCCCGTTCCGTTCCCCGCACCATACCATTTCTTCGGCCGGCTTGACAGGCGGCGGCTCCACACCGCGTCCGGGCGAGATTTCTCTGGCGCATAAGGGCGTTTTGTTCCTTGATGAGCTGCCGGAATTCCGCAAGGAGACGTTGGAGGTCATGCGCCAGCCGCTTGAGGACGGGGTCGTTACGATTTCCCGTGCCAGCGGCACGGCGATATTCCCCAGTCAATTCCAGCTTGTCTGTGCAATGAATCCCTGCCGTTGCGGCTGGTACGGTGATCCATCCGGTCGTTGCGTCTGTTCTGCCGCTTCCGTCAACAGTTATCTTTCCCGTATTTCCGGGCCGTTGCTTGACCGCATTGACATCATTGTCGAGGTTCCTGCGCTGAATTTTGAGGAGCTGCGCTCTCATACCGTGCCCGAATCGTCTGCGGATATTAAGCGCCGCGTGGAAGCGGCCCGCGCGATTCAGCGTGAGCGCTTCAGCGATTCCGCACGCTGCCGCTGCAACGCCAATATGCAGTCTGCCGAATTGCGCCGCTTTGCCAAGCTCGACGATGACTGCGCCGTTCTTATGAAACAGGCCTTCGATTCTCTCGGCCTGACCGCCCGCAGCTATGACCGCATCCGTAAAGTTGCCCGTACCATTGCCGATTTGGACGGAAGCCCTGAAATCCTGCCCCGGCATTTAGCCGAAGCGATACAATACCGAAGCTATCGCTTCGCCTGACTTCTTACCGGATCGCTTTCTTGAATCTTTTGCATTGTTCTATAGACCGCTTCGGTGAAGTTTCAAATATATTTTGGAGATACTATCATGAATGAAATGTTTTTGCTCAAGCTCGGTGAGATCGTTCTGAAGGGCGGCAACCGCTTCCAATTTGAAAACCGTCTCAAAACAAACGTTTCCCGCCGAATGCGTCCCTTCGGTGATTTTCGCGTGTCCATTGTTCAGTCTACGGTCTTTGTCGAGCCGGAGAGCGAGGACTGTGACGTTGACGGTGCATGGGAGGCCTGCCGCTATATTTTCGGGGTAGTCAGTCTGTGCCGCTGCCGGCCCTGTGAAAAAACGCTTGACGCGATCTTTGAAGCCGTAATGAATTATCTCGGAGACGATCTGCGCTGCGCGCATTCCTTCAAGGTCGAATCGCGCCGGTCAGACAAACGTTTTCCGCTGACCTCCATTGGTATTTCTCAGGAGATCGGTGGCCGGATTGCCGAGGCGCTGCCGCAGCTTGAGGTCGATGTGCATCATCCGGCGTATACCGTCTATGTGGAGGTACGCGACCGTGCCGCCTATGTCCATGGCCCTGCCGAGCCGGGGGCGGGCGGCTTGCCCACCGGTGTGGGCGGACGAGCGATGCTGTTGCTTTCCGGCGGGATTGACTCTCCTGTCGCAGGTCACATGATTGCAAAGCGTGGTGTGGAGCTGGAGTGCATCCATTTCTTCTCCTATCCCTATACCAGCGAACTGGCCAAAGATAAGGTGCTGGAGCTGGCGCGGCTCATGTCGCGTTACTGCGGCCGCATGAGCGTTAATATTGTGCCTTTTACGGAGATTCAGGAGGCCATCCGCGACAATTGCCCCGAGGAGTTTTTCACGCTTATTATGCGCCGCTTTATGATGAAGATTGCCGAACGGATTGCGCGGCAGCACGGTTGCCAGGCGCTTGTTACGGGCGAAAACCTCGGTCAGGTCGCATCGCAGACGATGGAGGCAATGGCAGTGACGGGCGCCTGTGTGGAGCTGCCGATTTTCCAACCGTTGATCGGTATGGATAAGGAGGAGATCGTCACGCGCGCCCGCAGGATCGGTACAATGGAGACGTCCATTCTGCCCTATGAGGACTGCTGCACCGTCTTTACGCCCCGCCACCCCAAGACGAAGCCGACTATCGGCCAGGTGGATCATGCCTGTGCGCCGCTGGATTTTGATGCGCTGATCGAACGAGCGCTGGCAGGAACGGAGCTGGTCAAGGTGCGTTATCATGGATAAGGCCGCGACCGTAATTGAGACGATGGCCGGGCGTGGACAGACGCTTGCCACGGCGGAAAGCTGCACCGGCGGACTGCTTGGGGCGAGGATTACGGAAGTTCCCGGCGCGTCGCGTGTCTATCTGGGCGGTATTGTCTCCTACGCTTATGCGGTCAAACGTGCGCTTCTGGGGGTCAATGCCGTGCTGCTGGAATCCAAAGGCGCAGTCTGTGCCGAGGTTGCCGGACAAATGGCACAGGGCGCTCTTCGTGCTGTCGAAGCGGACTATGCGCTTGCCGTGACGGGGAATGCCGGGCCGGGAACAGACGAGAAAAACACACGCCTCGGCGAATGCTTCGTTGCCTGTGCAGACGCGAAACGGTGTTGTGTGCGCAGACTGGAGCTTTCCGGCTCCCGTGCGGAAAATCGAGAAGCCTGCTGCAGCGCTGCACTGGAGCTGCTGGCGGAAATGCTGAATCTATAGTTTCTACGACTTGAGGTGCTTTCGGGTCGGTTCTGTAGACATAAACGAAAGGGCGGGATTTCATACAAATTTCCGATGAAACCCGGCGGACAATTCTTGATGCGCTGAATGCGCTTTCGCAACGGATTGATATGGGATTTGCCGCACCGCAGATTCTTGCCGTACTAACCGAGCGGGGAGTACAGTTCTTTGAAAATGATCCCAATGATGAGTCGTATCTTTTTACTTCTCTGAACCGTGCGGGTATATGTAAGGTTGTGGCGATTGTGTGTATGTGGGCAGACCGTACCATAGACGTTCCTTCCATGGCACTTCGACGATCTCTCCTATCCCTTTGCCCTGAAAACGATCAGACGCTGCTTATTTTACAGGGAGAAACGCAGTTGATCGCCAGACCGCTCGCCGCCTGCAATTCACAGACAGCAAGCCCTTTCGGTTGCTTGAACAATTTTTGCTTCAAAATATTGTCTAACTTTTTGGGGTCACTTCAATATCGGAGGCACCGGCGTTCATTTCGTTTATTGCGTGAGGTGGAGTACTTCTTCGTAAATATGATCGGCAAGCGGCAGCGCCTTTTCCAGCAGCGCCTCGCCGCGCGCGCGGTATTGTGCGGCAAACGTTTGATCCTTCAGACCGCTGATGTTGATCCGGACATTGAGCCATGCGCCGCAGATACCGGCGCGCAGCGACAGAGCCGCAACGCCCAGATCGCTTGCGGCCGTTTCGTTGAAGTGCGGCAGCACGCGCGCCGTCAGCTCCAGCGCTTCGGCGGCAAGCTCCATAGCCTCCATCGGCGTCGCAGTGCAGCCCTTGAGCGCCTCCTGAATGGCGGCGGAACGGGCGGCCTTCTGCGTGTCGTCTGCTTTCGGTAGAGCAAAGGCGGCGGTTACGGCATGAAAGGCCTCCGTGTCGCGTTCCATAACGTCTACAAGCTGCACCTTGAGCCTCTGTGCGTGGGCTTCGAGCGTTTCCAGTTCGGCGCGGTATTCAGCGAATTTTGCCTTTCCGACGGTCAGATTGCAGACCATCGCGGTCAGCGCAGCGCCCAGACCCGCTTCAAGCGCAGCCGCAGAGCCGCCGCCGGGGGCGGGGGCATCCGAGGCCAGAAGGTCGGCAAATTCGGTCACACGCAGTTCGGCAAGCTTCATATGCCGCACCTCATTCCATACCGATCAGGTGATATTCCATCACCTGGCGGCGCGCGTCGAAGTTTTCAAGCTTCAGATAATACTCCGCACAGTCGAACAGCGCCTTGCCGGGAGTGAGACCCACCAGCTCGCTGCCGATGATGCGTGCGCCGTAACGATCGGCCAGTGCGCGGACCATTTCAAAAACGTAGTAGATGGGCGTGCCCTCGTAGTTGACGAGGTTCATAGACACCTGTGCAATGTTGCGCTCTTCAAGCTTTACGCCGATGGCTTTGCAGTATTTAAAGCCGCCGGACGAGGCGCGGATCGCATGAGCGATCTTGTTGGCAACTTCGATGTCGGGCGTGTCAAGATTGATATTATAGGCGATGAGCGGCATTCTGGCGCCGATGCAGCAGATGCCTGCGGTCGGGTGGATGCGGCGCTCGCCGAAATCCGGAGCCCATTCGGGCTGAAGAAGCTTTTCCGGCATCCCTTCAAACTGCCCCTGGCGGCATTTGGCCAGATTGCGCCGTTCGGGACGGGTAGCGGAATCCTCGTACAGGAAACTGGGAACGCCAAGCTCCTCCCAGACACGCTTCGCAACACGCTTGGAAAGTTCCACGCACTCTTCGAGCGTGACATCCATTGTCGGAACGAAGGGCATGACGTCCGTCGCGCCCATACGCGGATGTTGGCCGTGATGCTTCGTCATGTCGATCAGCTCCGTGGCTTTTTTACACAGCCGGAACGCAACTTCCTCAATACCCTCGGGAGAGCCGACCATGGTAAAGACACAACGGTTGTGATTCTCGTCGGACTGTACGTCGAGCAGGGTGCAGCCGGGGACGCTTTTGGCCGTGTCGGTCAGCGCGTCGATGACGGTTGCGTTGCGGCCTTCGCTGAAATTGGGGATAAATTCAATGAGTTTTGCCATGTGAGTTCCTCCTTATCGGTTTGCACTTACGATGTTTCCGCCCTTTATGACGGTGCGGGCGAGATTACTGCCCATGCGGTAGCAGAGGTATTCCAGATCCGGAGCGTTCCAGACCACAATGTCGGCCGCCTTACCCGGTTCAAGCGTGCCGGTGCGCTCGGCAAGACCGAGTGCGGCAGCGGCATTGAGCGTCACAGCCGTCAGAACCTCCTCGGGCGTGAGGCGGTACTTCAGACAGCCGAGATTGATGACAAGCTGCAGGTTCAGGCAGGGGCAGGAACCGGGGTTGAAATCAGTTGCCATTGCTACGGGCACGCCCGCATCAATCATGGCTCGTGCGGGTGCGAAGTCTGCGCCGAGGTAGAAGCTTGTTGCGGGCAGCAGACAGGCGACCGTGCCGCCGCGTGCCATGGAGGCAATGCCCTCCGGCGGACAGACGATCAGATGTTCCGCCGAGACTGCACCCAGCTCGCCCGCAAGGACGGAGCCGCCGATGGCGTCGATCTCGTCGGCATGGATTTTTGGCGCGAGGCCGTACCTACGGCCGGTCTCAAGAATCTCACGGGCTTCCTCTACGGTAAATACGCCGGTCTCGCAGAAAACGTCGCAGAACTTGGCCAGCTTTGCTTCTGCGACTGCGGGAATCATCTCCCGGCACAAAAGGTCAAGATAGCCCCTGCGGTTTGTTTTGTATTCTTCCGGAACGGCATGCGCTCCCATAAAGGTTGGCACAAGATCGACCGGGTGACGTCCGTTCAGCTCGGCAATGGCGCGGAGCTGTTTGCACTCATCGTCGAGCGTCAGACCATAGCCGCTTTTGGCTTCACAGGTCGTCGTGCCGAAGCGCAGCATTTCATCGAGTGCGAGCTGCGCTTTGTCGGCAAGCTCCGTTTCCGTGGCGGTGCGAGTACTGCGCACGGTAGAGAGAATACCGCCGCCCTGCGCAAGAATGTCCAGATAACTTACGCCGTGGAGCTTAAGACCAAGCTCGTGCTGCCGCCAGCCGCCGAAAATCAGATGGGTATGCGCGTCGATCAGACCCGGCGTGACCAGAGCGCCGGAGGCATCGATATGCTCGGCATCGGGGCAGTACGGCGGTTTTCCGATACCTACGGCGTCAACCACGCCGTCCTCACAAAGAATCCATGCGTCCTTTATCCGCAGACTCTCCCCTTGTGCCGCGCCTTTGCGGACGGTTGTACCCGCAGAGGTTGCCAGCTCGCCGATGTGTTCGATCAGCAGCCGCTTCATATCAGACCCTTGCCTCCTCAAGCGCACGCGCAACGAGTTCGTCGTCGGCGAGGTAGGGGAGAGTGATATGATCCTGGCCGGCATAGAGGCGGTTATATTCTGCGGCGGTGGACAGTGCATTTTCGTTCCTTGCCCATGCGCGGCGCGAGACGCCG
Organism: uncultured Oscillospiraceae bacterium; assembly: GCA_934645175.1. Lineage (GTDB taxonomy): Bacteria > Bacillota > Clostridia > Oscillospirales > Oscillospiraceae > JAZOXB01. The sequence goes on along the minus strand of CAKUDE010000005.1, from coordinate 66,073 downwards.
ACCATGGTGTCCCACGGCATGGCCATGCGCAGAATGGTATCGACGCGCTCGGAGCCGTCAAGCACCATACCGAAGCCGCCGTTGATGGCGCGGCCGATGCCCGTGCCGCCGCCGTTGTGCAGTGCGATATAGCTCATGCCGCGCGCGGCGTTGCCGGCGTAACATTGTGTGGCCATCTCAGCCATAATGTTTGAGCCGTCTTTGATGTTCGAGGTTTCGCGGAAGGGTGCGTCCGTGCCGCCGGTGTCGTGATGATCGCGGCCGAGAATGACCGGCCCAATCTCGCCGTTGCGAACCATTTCGTTGAATTTGAGCGCAATGCTCATGCGGCCGAGGGCATCCTGATAAAGAATACGGCACTGCGTACCGACGACAAGCTTATTCTTCTTTGCATCGCGTACCCAGACGTAGTTGTCATAGTCCTGGTAACGGCGGTTGTGTGCGAGGATGTATTCGGCGGCTGCGGCGTCCGTCTTGTCCAGATCCTCCGGCTTTCGGCTCAGGCAGCACCAACGGAAGGGACCGTAACCGAAATCGAAGAGGCACGGGCCGAGAATGTCCTCAACATAGGAGGGGAAGACGAAACCGTCGAGGTCGTTTTCACCGTTGCGGCACACGGTCTTCACGCCGGAATCATAGACGGCCTTCAGGAAGCTGTTGCCATAGTCGAAGAAGTAGGTGCCGCGCTCATGGAATTTGCAGATCATTTCGTAGTGGCGGTGCAGCGTCTTGTCCACCAGTGTGCGGAAGCGCTCCGGGTCGCGGTCAAGCATTTCCGTGCGCTCTGCGAAGGTCAGACCCTGTGGGCAGTAGCCGCCGTCGTAGGGAACATGGCAGGAGGTCTGGTCGCTCATCAGATCCACATGGACGTTTTTCTCATAGAGATACTCCAGAAGGTCGACGATATTGCCGCAATAGGCGACGGCACAGGGCTTTCCGGCCTGCTGATGCTCCTGTGCAATACGCAGCGCTTCGTCAAGCTTGTCGGTGCGATGGCTGACCCAGCCCTGTGTGAAGCGCGTTTCAATACGGGAATCATCCACCTCGGCGATAATGGAGGCGGCGCCCGCAATTTCGGCTGCCTTGCCCTGTGCGCCGCTCATGCCGCCCAGACCGGCGGAGACAAAGAGCTTTCCGGCGAGGTTGCCGTCGGCGGGGATGCCGAGCTTAAGGCGACCGGCGTTGAGCAGCGTGTTGAAGGTACCGTGAACAATGCCCTGCGGCCCGATATACATCCAGCCGCCCGCAGTCATCTGTCCGTAGTTTGCCACGCCGAGCGCAGCGGCGCGATTAAAGTTTTTCTGATTATCAAACTCGCCGATCATCAGGCCGTTGGAAATGATGACACGCGGTGCGAGCTTGTGAGAATGGAACAGGCCGAGCGGGTGACCGGACATGACGACAAGTGTCTGCTCGTCCGTCAGAGCCTCCAGATACTTCTTGATGAGGCGGTACTGCATCCAGTTCTGACAGACCTGCCCTGTCTCGCCGTAAGTGACCAGCTCATAGGGGTAGAGCGCGACGTCAAAGTCGAGGTTGTTGTCGATCATGACCTGAATGGCCCTGCCTTCGATGCAGTTGCCTCTGTATTCGTCGATGGGCTTTCCGGTGAGCTTACCGGCAGGACGGAAGCGGTAGCCGTAAATGCGGCCGTGCTCCTCCAGTTCTTTGGCGAACTCCACCGCCATCTGTGCGTGATGATCCGGATGGATGTAGCGCAGTGCGTTCTTCACGGCCAGCGCCTTGTCCGCTTCGCTGAGCTTTGATTCGCGGCGCGGTGCGCGGCGGCAGCCCTCGACGAAGGCCGGATATTCCGGCAACGCATAGTCGAGCTTGATGGTCATGGCGTCCTGAAGATTCATGAAAAGGCCCCCTTGTTTTTATTAGTAAAGCTCCGGCAGGAGCGCGGTGACAAGCTGCTGCAGCTCGCCCGAGCGCACGAGCGCTTCCATGCTGCGAATGTCGGGCGCAATCTCGCGATCGACCTCGTAGAAATCCACCTCGCGGCGCACACGGGTGTAGACGGCTTCGGCGGCGGGAGAAATGCCCTGACCGTGCGTATTCAGACGGCGGCGGATATCGATTGCCTGGCAGGCGGTCAACAGCTCCATCGCAAGCACGGAAAGCGTATTCTGCAGGATCCAGCCGGCTTTGCGTGCGGCGGTCGTGCCCATGGAAACGAAGTCCTCCTGATTGGCGGAGGAGGGGATGGAATCTACGCTTGCCGGATGCGCCAGCACCTTATTTTCCGAAACCATCGATGCGGCGGAATACTGGACGATCATAAAGCCGCTGTTCAGGCCGCCCTGCGTTGTCAGGAAGGGTGTCAGACCGTTGGACAGCGCGGCGTTTACCATGCGCTCCGTGCGGCGCTCGGAGATTGAAGCCAGCTCGGAGCAGGCGATACCCAGGAAATCAAAGGGCAGCGCCATCGGTTCCCCGTGGAAATTGCCGCCGGAAATAACGGCCTCATCGCCGTCAAAGAGCAGCGGGTTATCCGTGACGGCATTCAGCTCGATTTCCACCTTGGAGCGAACGAATTCGAGCGCATCGCGAATGGCACCATGGACCTGGGGAATGCAGCGCAGCGCGTAGGCATCCTGCACGCGGTCGCCCTGAGCGCGGGAGAGTATTTCACAGTTCTGCGTCAGAAGGCGCATATTGGCTGCCACGCGGATCTGACCGATCTGTCCGCGCACGGTGTGCATCCGCTCCTGGAACGCATCGAGCTGACCGGTCAGAGCCGTCAGGCTCATGGAGGCGATGATGTCGGCAAGCTGCGCTGCCTGAAGCGTGTCATACAACGCCAGCGCGCCGACGCTCGTCATGGCGCAGGTGCCGTTGGTGATGCCGAGTCCCTCTTTGCAAACGAGTGTGTCGAGTGTGGCAATTCCGGCGCGGCGCATGGCTTCCGCACCGGGCAGACGTTCGCCGCAGTAGTTGGCTTCGCCTTTGCCGAGCAGGACAAGGCCCATATGCGACAGAGGCGCAAGGTCGCCCGAAGCGCCCAGAGAGCCCTTTTGCGGGACGATCGGCGTAACGCCGCGATTGAGCATTTCAACGAGCATTTCGACCAGAACCGGACGAACGCCGCTCATGCCGACGCACAGCGCATTGGCGCGCAGCAGCATCATACCGCGCACGACCTCGTCGGCATAGGGCTCGCCCGTGGCGGTGCAGTGGCTTAAGACGAGATTGGTCGAGAGCTGGCTGCTCATTTCCTCCGGCACGGCGACCGTGGCGAAATCGCCGAAGCCGGTGGTAATCCCGTAGGCGACGCGCCGTTCGGCAGCAATCTTTTCCGCGAGCGCGCGTGAGCGGGCAAGCGCACGCAGCGCCTTTTCGGTAAGAATGACCTTGGCGCCGCCGCGTGCAACTGCGATAAAATCGACAAGCGTCAGGCTCAGACCGTCAAGACTGACGGAGCTGATGGCGTGAAAATCCTCCATGATTTGTTTCTTCCCTTTCCGTGTGTGTATAATATCCGTGAGCTATCATAACATACCGTCGCGTGAAGTGCAAGAGCAAATGAAAGCTTTTTTGTCGAAAATGTCAAAATGCCGTGTTTTTCTCAGCTTTTTATCGTAATAATAAACAAATCGGTTAGCGCTTTGGCACAGTTCGAGCTTTCGATGCGCTCCGGGAGAACGCGGCGCGGCAGGGAGAAAACAGGTACGGCAGATTTTTCTACACACGTTTCCGGAGTTTTTCTGCGGGACGGCGCAGTATCCGCAACAAAAAGCAAGATTTTCTCTCAAAAAGCGAAAAAAACAGTTGACATTTTGTCCTCTGGGTGGTATCATGGACAGGCCGCATTGAAGAGGCTTAAGTCGGGCTGCGCCCGCGCCTCCAGAGCGAGACTACAAAAAAGGTAGGTGCAACAGAGAATGCAGGCAGTTATCGTTACCGGTGGCAAGCAGTACAACGTCAAGGAAGGCGACATCATCTTCATTGAGAAGCTGGGCGTTGAGGCAGAGTCTACCGTGACCTTCGATCAGGTTCTGGCGGTCGTGGACGGAGAGAATTCCAAGTTCGGTACCCCCGTCGTCGCCGGTGCCAAGGTCGAGGCAAAGGTGCTGAAGAACGGCAAGTCCAAGAAGGTTGTCGTTTTCAAGTATCGCCCGAAGAAGGATTCCAAGTCCCTCCGCGGTCACAGACAGCCTTACACGAAGGTGCAGATTGAGAAAATCTCCGTGTAATGACAAAGGTAGAGATTTTCAATCAGAACGGGAGAATTAACGGATTCTCCGTTTCGGGGCACAGCGGCTACGCCGAGGAGGGAAGCGATATCGTTTGCGCCGCCGTTTCTGCGGCCGTGCAGATGACCGAGTGCATCATCAACGACGTTCTCGGAAATCATGCTTCTACTCGCCTGAAGCCGGAAGAGCCCCGCGTCACCCTGACGCTTCCCGCAAGCTGCGACGATGAGGACGCCGTTCAGGCCGTCCTTACGGGCTTTATGCTCACGATGTGTTCGCTGCGGGATGCGCATCCGGATCATATCGAAGTTATGGAGGTGTAACAATGCTGAAAATCGGTTTTCAGTTCTTCGCTCATAAGAAGGGCGGCGGTTCCACTAAGAACGGCCGTGATTCCGAGTCCAAGAGATTGGGCGTGAAGCGCGCGGACGGTCAGTTCGTCCTCGCGGGCAACATTCTGGTTCGCCAGAGAGGCACGCACATCCATCCCGGTAACAATGTCGGGATCGGCAGCGACGACACCCTGTTTGCCAAGATCGACGGTCACGTCAAGTTTGAGCGCAAGGGCAAGGATCGCAAAATGTGCTCCGTCTACGCTGTGGAGCAGTAAGATGCAATACGGAATCCCGAACATAAGCCCTTATGTTCGGGATTTTTTTATGAAGGAGGTCGCGGGATGGAACGCAGGATCGAAACCGAGCGGCTGCTTCTCCGCCCGATCGGCGTGGAGGACGCCCCTGCCGTCTTTGTCTGGTCGAGCGACCCGGAGGTCAATCGGTTTATGGCCTATCCGCTGCACAGCGATGTTTCGGAAACGGAAGCATGGATTGCTACGCTCCGGTCGGAGGATCTGGAATTCGGCTTCTACCGCAAAGAGGACGGCTTGCTCATAGGCACGGGTGGCGTCGGAAAGGGCAGCGATGGGCTTTATCATCTGGGGTATAACCTCCGCCGCGATATGTGGGGCAAGGGATATGCCACAGAGGCAGCCAAGGCCATGCTGCAATGGGCGCACCGTGAAATTGGTATCTGCGATTTCGCCGTGGAACACGCAGTCGAGAATACCGCATCGGCCAACGTCATCCGAAAATGCGGCTTCCAATTCGTCCGCCACGGCACATATGACAAGCTCGACGGCAGCAGAACCTTCGACGCAGCCTTCTATGAGCTGCATCTGAAAGGGGAATATAAATGTTTGTAGATAAAGTTAAAATTTTCGTCAAGGCCGGCAACGGCGGCAACGGCGCCGTCGCGTTTCATCGCGAAAAATTCGTGGCAGCCGGCGGCCCGGACGGCGGCGACGGCGGTAGGGGCGGCAATATCGTCCTGCGTGTCAACGATAATCTCTCCACCCTGATGGATTTCCGCTATCAGCGCAAGTATGCCGCGTCCCCCGGTCAGGACGGGCAGGGCGGAAGATGCAGCGGCAAACGCGGAGAGGATCGTGTGATCCAGGTCCCGCGCGGCACGGTCGTGCGTGACGCGGAGACGAACGAGATCATTAAGGATATGTCAGATAACGACGACTTTGTGCTTTGTCGCGGCGGCAGGGGCGGTTGGGGGAATAAACACTTTGCCACCCCGACGCGACAGCTTCCGCGCTTTGCAAAGTCCGGTCTGCCGGGCGAGGAGCACGAAGTCGTATTGGAGCTGAAGCTGCTGGCGGATGTCGGTCTGGTCGGCTTCCCGAATGTCGGTAAATCGACGCTCCTGTCCGTGACCTCAAACGCACACCCGAAGATCGCCAACTACCACTTCACAACGCTCTATCCGAATCTCGGTGTGATCTATGTGGACGACGGCGTATCTTTCGTTATGGCGGATATTCCGGGTATCATCGAGGGCGCGTCAGAGGGTGCGGGCTTGGGGCATGATTTCCTGCGCCATATCGACCGCTGCCGCCTGCTCGTGCATATCGTGGATGTCTCGGGCTGCGAAGGGCGTGATCCCGTAGAGGATTTTGAAAAGATCAATACCGAGTTGGCGAGTTATTCGCCGGAGCTGGCAGCGCGGCCGATGCTCGTAGCGGCAAACAAGTGCGACCTGATCCCGGAGGGCAGCGAGAACCTCTCACGCCTGCGCGATTATGTAACCGCAAAGGGCTACGAATTTTACGAGATTTCCGCCGCAACGACGCAGGGCACGCGCCGCCTGATGCAGACGATCGCCGCCAAGCTGCAGGAGCTGCCGCCGGTAACGGTCTATGAGCCGGAATACGTCAAGCCGCTGGCCGAGGCGGGCACGGCCGAGGAGCTGAAGATCGAACAAATGGACGATCTCTGGATCGTTACGGGCAAGTGGCTGCAGAGGCTGATTGCGGACATCAATTTTGCGGATTACGAGTCGAGAATGTACTTTGATCGACAGCTTCGCAAGAGCGGCCTGTTTGAACGTCTGGAGGAGATGGGGATTCAGGACGGCGACACCGTAAGCATTTATGATTTTGAATTTGAATACGAGCACTGAAAAAGAGATCGACCTGCCCTGCGGCAGGTCGATTTTTAATTCGTCGGCGGCAGCCCGTTTGTGCAGGGGGCTGCCGCCGATCTTTAAAAGGAGAGAAAAGGCAAAGTGACTACGGTGTATCGGTGATCATACCGCTTTCCACCGTGATACCCCAGGCGCTTTCGGCGGCGCTGTCGGGGGAGGCCTGAATCGCCTCAGCAAGCAGAGTAACAACCAGATAGAGCGTGACTCCGTGTTCGTCCGTGGTCGTGGAAAGCTCGAACGGCTGGCATAAAACCTCCGTCTGATGACCCGGCGCGACGGGTGTGGGGTAGTAATACACCTCGTCGCTGCCGCTCTTCCACCAGTCGTTCAGGAGATCAAGCGTCGGATATTCCGCCGGATGACCGACAATGCTGCCGTCCTCCTTGACCCAGTACGATACGACGCGAATACGAATGAAGGCGGGAATGTTTCCGGTATTTCTCACGCGGATATTGCTTTTGACCGGATCGTTAAATTCTTCCGACAGCTCACAGGACACGGCTGCGGCCTCCAGACTGCTGCTCTGCTCGGCGCGGCGGAACATAAACGCCAGGGTCACGCCGATGCCGCTCATGGCAAGCACCGCTGTGAGCAGCAGACAGATCCATCTGAGACGTTTTTGCATGGCACTCAGTCCTTTCCGCGTTGATTCTGCCAAGGTTCTGCGTTGCCGCTGAGCCATTTGCCATTTGCGGCGCTGCAGCCAAAGGTGCAGGTATACATTTGGTCTTTGGTTATGCTGGCCTTCTGTGACTGATCCGCATAGCGCCATGACCAGCCGGTATTAAGCTGCTCGACGGTGTAGTCACGGCAGGGAAGCTCCGTGACGGTGACGCTTCCGTCGCCCATGATGGTAACATAGGTGACATAGCTCGGGTCGTTTACCGCCGTGATGCGATAGACGAATACCTGTTCGCCGTCGGATTCGTCCTCTGTATTCTGGCGCGTAATGGTTAGACTGCCGTAGCCGTCGGGGACGAATTTTGCATAGTAGATATTCGTTTCCGGTGCGGGGCGCATAGCCTCCGTTTTTGGCGTTAACCGATTCGTGGCGTTGTCTACCAGGGCCTGATCGGCCACGGGCGTTGTGCAGGACGCGTCGGTGAACCATCCGTCAAATCGATAACCGGCCAGTGCCGTCGGAGTGGAGCCCTGGAAGGATCCGCCCCGAACGACCTCAAGCGTTCGATCGAGCGTGCCGCCGCCGTAGCTCCAGACGAGGTACTGCGCCGTATACTCCAACGGGGCGTAATAGAAGATGATGTAGTTGCTTTCGTCGTTGTTTCGCAAAACAATGCTTTGCACGGGGGCGGAGACACAGTTGAAGCCCTGAATGTCGTCCTTCTTTCCGACGATGACGGTTTCTCCGTATTTTCCGGACATTATTTGAATCTGAGCCAAAACGTCATCCGTGCCATCCGTATATTTCAGCTTGGAAAGATCGCTGATGTCCGTGCCGTGGCGCAGATGGTAGACCTTGTAGCTCTGCGTATTGCGTGTGTAGTACAGATACAGCTCCGTACCCTCTTGCGAGACGGTTATCGAAAAGGTTCCGTCAGTTTCCCTTAACGCATCAGCGTAGCTCTCTGTCGTCGTGTTGCTGACGCGGGCCGTATTCATGACGGTAAAGCCGGAAAAGGTCTGCGGGGTAATGGAGTGCGTGGAGTTGATATCGGCAATGCCTTCTATGCGGGCGTCGATCTCCTCAAAATCCTTGTCAAGGTCCGTTCCGTCAGTGCCGAGCTTTTGCATCAGGTGGTGGACGACGTAAAGCGCCTTGGAGGTGTTTTTCGTATAGTAGAAGGTAATGACGTTGTCCTTGGAGGGGGAGACATTTCCGTCCTTATCTACCGTTACGGAGAGGATGAGGCGCTTGTAGAAGGCGTCGGGGATATAGTTCTCTACGACATGGAAACGCTCCGTGATGACGGCTTTTTGTGTTGTCTTCGTAACGGGGTTTTCTTTAAGACCGTTCAGATCCTTCGGATCGATGAGCTGCGAGGTTGCCGCGTAGCGATACTCGACCTTGTAGGAGATTTCCTGCGCGTACACATAGGTGAAGGTGAAAACGTTGGCCTTCGGCGCCGTTTTGTCATCCTCCGGGGCGATGGTGATGGAGTGGCTCGCCAAGGTGGGGTAGTACCCCGAATTGTATTCCGTGTAGAGCTGATTCATCGGATCGCCCGCCTTGGGGTAATATGTCCGAGTGCTTCCCTCGTAGGCAAAGCCGGAGGAATCGTCCGCAATGCAAAGATGGTAGCCCTTGTCGGCGTCCAGATAGACATAGCGCTTTGTCTCGCCGTTTACGGTGACGTGATAGACGGCGTTGTCCTCCGGATTGTCGCCCGCTGCCCTTTGGAGTTCGGCAAGCGTACTGTTATCCTTTTCCGGAATATAGAGCGAATAGTGAATCAGGAAGGGCTGCGGCACCTGCGAGCTCCAGTCGGCAAACAGATGCATATCGGATGTGACTTCCATATCGAACGGGTCAAATGCCGTTTTTTCACCGTTTTTCAGATAAAACCAGCCTGCGAAGATGTAATTGTTGCCGCTTGGGTCGGTCGGCGTTTCGTCTACTTTCTTTGCATAGCTGCGGTGGGTAACAAGCTCCTCAAAAAACGGTTTAATTTGCGTATCGCCGCGCTCGTACTGCAGCATTTGGTCGTAAGACTTAAAGAAGCGCAGCGTATGCTCGACCGGAACCCACTTGGCATACAGACTCAGGTTGTGCGCCGGCATGGTGTCCGTCTCGCCCAGCTCGCTGCCCGCATAGCCGTCCTGGCTGTAATACCACCCGACGAAGCGGTAGGCACCTGCTTCCAGAGAAGCGGGGTAGGGCGGCTCGAAGTTTGCCACCTCGGTCAGGACGGCGTTGTAGACGACGTTGTCCAGCTTATCTTTGTCATTGGAGATGAGCTCTCCGTGATTGTGAAGCGTCAGCTTATAGGTGTTTCTCTTATAGAAAAAGCGTGCGGTAAAGGAATCGCGGCCATCGTCGGCAGAATCGTTTTTGGTGAATTCCCAGCCGTCGGCGGTAAAGCCGAGCAGCGTGGGCTGCGTCTGACCGTAAGGCGCTGTTGCGCCGGCCTTATCCATTGTATTGTCGTCCGTCGTATAAACGGTCTTCAGCAGTCGGTAGGTTATGCCGTTGCGGGTGACGTCCGTCCCAGCGTTTTCGTCATAGCTCAGCTTGGGAATATAGATCTTATAGATCCACTGGCGCGGAACGCTCCAATTGATATCGGCGCCATTATCGAAGAAGCCGATGAAATTGACCGTGTCGGCAGTGCCGTACTGCTTATCATAAAGTAGATTGTCGTCCAGAAGCTGGTACATTCCCTTAACGGTGGAGTTGGCATTGTCTACGGAGTATTTGACCTTAAACTCACCGTTCCATCCGGCCAGATAGGCGTAGTTGCCCCACTGCCCTTTGCCCATATTCTTGTCTGCGCCGTTTGCCGTATGCGTTTCATCTACCTCAACGGTCTGGAACGCCTCGCCGGGCCACAGCTCCGTCAGATCGGCGCCGTAGGGGAGGGTAATGGAAAAATAGTGGAATACGAAGCCATTTGTGCTAGTAACGGTGCCTGTGCGCCATTTATCTCGCAGCTTTTCACTCAGCAGCTTTTGGTATTCCGTTGTGAACACCGGAAGCTCCTTGACCTTGCCGTAATTGCCGGTGGGGACCTGATCGAGAAGGTTTTCAATCGTATAGGGATTTGGCTGTGTAAAACTCGTATTGCCAAAGCTATAGGTCGAGCCGCCGATGACTTGATAGCTCGTTGAGCCGTTTGACGTGGTTGCTTTGGCGTAGAAAAAGCGGAGCGTATACTCTTTGCGCTTGTAATAGACATTGACGATTGTGGAGCCGTCGCCCTTGACGGTGACGTTCTGATCGGCACGATCAAACACATAGTGCCGGAAATCCGCAGGCTTGCAGTCGTCCGTGTGGCTGTGGCCGTCTTCGCCATCGGCATAACCGCAGATATAGGTGTCTTTCGTCAGGTCATCTGAACCGTTGACCGTGGAGTCGGAGGGCGCGCTAGCCAATCGACTGCCAATGTAGGCATAGCCGCTGTCGTCGGCGTGGCTCAGCCAATAGACGACCTTATAGTTTGCGTTATCAGGCACCCAGATCGCGGTGTAGCTGCGGTTTTCCGTCGGAACGGTCGCAGGTACTTCGTCCGCCTTGCCGTCCCCGTCGGAATCCCAACCCATGAACTTATAGCCGTAACGGGTCGGGTCGAGCGCAACGAAGGGCGTGCCGTACCTGGCGTAGATTGTTTCGGTGCCGTGGCCACCCGCCGCGTCGAATTTAAGCATATAATAGTTGCGGTCGTAATAACACTCGAAAACCGTCGAGCCGTCGGCAGCGACGGCTTCCGGGTAGTGGTAAAGCTTTGTAAAGCCACGAACCCTGTCCGCAACGGGATCGGTCAGCGTAGAATTATCGATAATTGTTCCGGTTTTTGCTGTGCCGACCCAGTAGAGATCGGAGTTTTCGGTGTAGAGATCGTCGTTGATGTTCTGAAAGAAGTAGCGAACGGCATACGGGACATCGATCGCCTTGTAGTAAACGTTTACGATATACTTTCCGGCCTCGTGAGTGTCGTCAAGAGAGATATGGACAATGGAGGCGTCGTCGGTGGAGAGGGCATCGGAGCTTTCGGGATTGGATTTGTTATAATAGGGTGCATAGCCGAGATAAGTGGGGGAAATGACGTCCGATGCGTAGGCTTTCTTCGCTTCAATTTGCGCATAATACGGCGTATAGATCGGCAAGTCGGAAACGGCGTCAAGATAGTTGATCGTTATCTGGATATACTCGCCCGCCGAGGGGGCGTCCTCCTGCGTCACGGGGGAGCTGCGGACGGGAGCGGAGAGCCTGCTCGCGGCGGCGGAAAGACTTTGCGCCGTGTATGCGACGGTCACGCAGACCGGTTCGGAAACAACCGGCGCACCGTCTACGGTCGCGGCACAGCGGATGTAGGCGCTGCCGGAGTTGTCGAGCAGCGAACCGACCAGCGCGTAGGACAGCGTAAGCGTACTTTCGGACGCGCCGTGGATGTCCACCCAAAGCTGCTCCTGCGCGTCGGCAAGAATCTGCCAGCGCAGCGCGGACGAGGGACGGTCGCATTCGGCGTTGAGCGCCGTTTTTTCCTCCTGCGACAGGAGAAGTCCGGAAATCTCGCTGCCCATGTGCGTAATGCGGACGCGCGGCGATGCCGTTGCCAGAACGCCGACGGTCAGTGCGGCGATGGCCAGAACAAGCAGAACCGGACAGAAAATACGGAAAAAGCGAGCTTTTTTCATGTGGTCAACCTTTCATTACTTTGCGTTTACGGTGTTCCAGGCCTTGAGGGCGCGTTGGGTATCGGTATATCCGGGGGCGAGTCCTTCAGAAAAGCCGTGATACTGCACCGCCGTTGCGGAGATCGTCAGGCCGAAGCCTTTGGGAAGGGAAGTAAGGTCGCTTCTTTTCAAAGAATCGCTGACGGTAATCGTCCCTTTGTCGGCAAATACGTCTTGTTTCAGCGTGTCGAGGGCGCTGACAATGCAGTAAAAAACCGCGCCGTTTTTGTCGTCGGTCAGATAGGTCCATTTGGGATTGATCGAACAGGTCAGCAGCGATCTATAGTGATATGTACAACGATCGACATCCAACGCCCAGTCTTCTCCGGAAATCCGAAGGAAGACATAACAGGCCATTTCGCTGCCGTCGAATTCGACGGTCGCCTGCTTTTCAAGATCGACGCCGGGAATCAATTGCCCCGTGTAGTCGCCTCTTTCAACGATGCGCAGCTCTTTGAACCATGCCGTGCGCGCGGCGTCGCCGGTTGAGGTCGAGGTGAGGTAGCTGGAGAAGGTAACGCCGGTCAGAGCAAAGGACAGGACTGCCAGATACAGCAGCCACGCCCGCAGCGGCAGACGCTTTTTCTTCATATCGGCAGCCTCCTTTTTGTCAGTTTGTTTCTTTGCGGATCCGTCGGGGCAGGAAATACAACCCCAACCCCACGGCCAAAAGCAGCAGCATTCCGAGCGGAGAGCGTAGAAAGCGCAGTACCGCCCCCGCGCCGGGCACGACGGCAACCACCTTGCCGACGATCTGCAACTGCGTGATCGCCTCGCCCTGGTCGGCGCTGTCGTTGGCGTCGCCCTTGGTGCGGTAGCCGCCGTCCTCCAGGGCGATGATGCGGTGCGTCACGGTGCTGCCCGTGCCGCGGTACATGATGATATCGCCGACGGCGTAGCCGTCCTGCGAGCGGGTGAGAATCCAATCGTCCGGCTCGATCGCACCGGACATACTGCCCGTCAGAACGACGGCGGAGGAGAAGCCGAAAACGGTGGGATTCTGCACATGAAACACCTTTTCGGCCGCGATGCGGTACAGATTGAGCAGCAGGACGAGCAGAAGCAGGACGGTAACGATACCGCTGACGACCCGACCGGCAATACGCAGAACCTTAGGCATTTTTCTTCCTCCGTTTCTTCCCGACAAGCAGCAGAATGATCGCTGCGGCGCTGAGCGCCATCAGGACGAGATAGCCCCATACAAGCACCTTGTCGCCGGTGTCCGGCGGCTGGGGCTTGACGCTTCCGCCGTCGTTGACAACGAGATAAAAGCCGAGGGTCACGTCGGCAGCCTTACCGTTTGCCGCAAGGTCGCCGAGATAGGTGTCGAGCGCGTCGCGGTCTGCCTCAAAGCGCCAGAGCCAGTCGATGTCAAAATCCTGCATCTGATTTGCGCCTACCGTCCCGGAGACGGCGCGAAGAACGTCCTCACTTGTCACACCCGTCGGCAGCGCGGCTTCGTCCGTGTCGGAGAAGCCCTCGCCCGAAAGCGCGGCCTCGACGGGCAGAAGCCCGGAGGAGCGACGCATCCAGAGCACGGCGGTGTAGGTGATTGCGTTCTTCGCATTGTTCTTCAGCCGCACGACGGTGTCCTTCTGCGTGCCGGGGGCAAGAATTTTGTCGGCGCCGTCCGCCGATACGTTTTGGTCGAGCGTATCGAAAAAAGAGAGCGAAGCGCTTCCGTCCTCGTTGACGGAGGTGTTTGCGTCCCAGCGCAGCGCGCCGGAGGAATAGCTGAGAATATGCTCCGGCCGGCTGCTTTTCGTGGCGTAGGTCACGCCGAGAACGGCGGGCAGCAGAAGAATCTGAACAATGAACAGGATGATCAGTGTCGGGAGCAGCCACGGGCGGAGACGGTTACGCAGCGTCAAATCGGACGCCTCCTTTCTGCTGGGGTACACGCCTGCGCTTTTCGGAGAAAGCGCGGGCGTCTGCCCTCCGGCGCAGCGCCCGCCTGCCACGGGGCAGGCGCGCGCCGGATCGGGAAAAGAGAGAGCGATTCGGGAGAACGCTCAGTCGATCTGAGTGATGGTGATGGAGAGGGTGAACTCAATATTGGTGGAGAAGTTGTCAGCAGTAATTTCCACGAAACCATTGTCGGTGTCGCTCCACTTCCACTCCTGACCTGCTGCCGCGGTATCCTTGGCCGCGAGATCGCCGAGCAGGGTGTCGGCGGCGTTGAACTTTGCCTTCTCTTCGTCGGTCGAACCGGTTTCAAACGCCCACTCCCAGGAGAGAGTGTATTCGCCTGCGATGGCGGCCAAAGATTTGGTGGAGTCGCTTCCTGCCTCATAGTTATTGCTCAGCTTCTCAATTTCGGTTTCAATAGTATCAAGATTACCCTGAGCAATCTGCGTATCACCCTTCTTCAGCGTGAAGACAACGGGGTAGTAACCCCCTTCTGCGACATCAAAGGTATCGTTATAGGGAGCCTTGGTTCTGTCCTGATAGGTTCCTGCCTTCAGGAAAACATCGCTAACAACATCCAGCTTGATTTCAACCTTGACAGCCACCTCGGGGGTGCCTGTGATGGAGAAGATCAGGGTATTATCTTCCTTCGTGCCGGGCGCGACGAGCTTGCTGCTATCGCCGGACGTTACAGAAACAGAGTTTGTGATGCTGGTTGCAGACGTATCATCAGTCGTGTACTTCGTCTTGAACATCGAGCTGCTGTCGGCGCTGACTTCGACACCGAATTTTGCGACACGCGCGGTGTTTGTGCTGCCTGCCGCGGTAACATACTTCGCGAAGGTGCCTCCGACGAAGCACGAGGTGATCAGGGTGAGGGCGAGCAGGATGCCTGCGGCCTTCAGGGTCCAATTCTTCTTCATGGAATGATTTCCTCCAATTCTTTCTGTTTATATCTGACTGCGCCGGAGCGTGGCGGGAAGCGGCGCAGATGATAACGTTTCCAACGGGAAAATTAAGGCTCGGCGTCGGTTTCGGCGGGCTTTTCGGCCGCCGCGCGCAGACGCGCAAGCTCCTGCCGGAGCGCTTCGTTTTCCGCGTTCTCGCGCCCTGCGCGGCGCTGACGGCGAACGATGTCATAGACGATAAAGGCGCACACCGGAATGCCGATGAATACGATCATACCCAGCGGCTTCTGCAGGAACATTGCAAAGTCGCCCAGGTGCGGAATGCGCGCGCGGTAGATGCCGATGATGCTCGATGCGCCGATGGCGGGGTCGGCGGTATTGTTGGCGTCGCCTTTGGTGACGAACTGACGCTCGCCGTCCTTGGCGGGAAGCTCCTCGATGATGCGGTGCGTGACGATGATCTGCCCGTCCATAAACGATACGACGTCGCCGACCTTCAGCGCATCCGCGTCGGGGCGCGTGGCAAAGATCAGGTCGCCAACCTCAAGATGCCCCTCGGCCGTGCCGCTCATCGAGCCGGACTGCACGACCATCGGCGTGATGCCGAATACGGTGGGCGGGGTCTGCGGATTTACGACGCCTTTCACAATGATGACGATATTGCACATCAATAAAAAGGCGAAAGCAACGCACAGCACAAGCCCCACGACCGTCAGAATTTTCGCTGCTGCGGATCGTTTCATTTGATTTCTTTTCGCTCCTTTTCTATGGTTTCTGAAAACAGTCTGCGCGCTTCGCTATGGCTTCGAAAGGCGACGCAGCCGCCGTACAGATAGATATACAGCTCCGAAAGACTCTCCAGAGAATAGGCCGAAAGATCCAGCGCGGCGATGGCGCGGCGTGTGTTCGACTCGCCACGGAGGCAGAGATCCGACACATATTCGCAGTCGAGCGCCGCCCGAAGATCTTCAAATACATCGCAGTCCATGGCAAAATCTCCAATCAAAAGTCCCGGAAAAAACAAAAAAAACCGGCTGCAAAGCAGCACACGGCGGTTCGTGTGCCCGTTTGCAGCCGGTCGATCGTGCGTTAAAAACGTTTAGACACCTTAGCTTTGCGTCTCCGTCTTTCGACGGATTTGCCGAAGTATTCTTTTGCGTGCCGTATTCTAACACATTTCGTCAGAAAATGCAAGAGGAAATTTTCAAAAACAAGAGTTATTTTTAAAATTCCAGAAGAGAGATGCCGCGAACGATAACGCGGTGGTTTTCCAGCAGGTCGGGAAGGTGCCTGCGGGCGGTGTCGGCGTCCTGCCTGCGCAGCGCTTCCGTAACGACGTCGGCGGCGCGGCGCAGCGCCTCAAAGCCGAGATTTGCCGCAATGCCCTTGAGCGTGTGCGCGGCGCGGAAGGCGTCGGGCAGACGATTCTGCTCCAGAGACGACACCAGCTCGGCGCAGTTGGGGTCGTCCGGGAATTTCAGCAGCACGCGCCGCACGAGCGCTTCGCTGCCGAGGCGGAGCGTGATCTGTTCGGCCTCCGCTCCAAGCAATCGATAGAAGGTCTCAAGTGTGATTGTCTTCACTTCCTTTCCGAAGCGCTTTCAGGATTTTGGGGATAAAGGTCGCCGCATCCAGCGGTTTACCGATGTGGTCGTTCATTCCGGCGCTGCGGCAGGCCTCGATGTCCTGCGGGAACAGGTTGGCCGTCAGCGCAAGAATCGGTATGCTTTGCGCATCCGGCCGCGCAAGCGCACGGATCGACTGCGCGGCGCAAAGGCCGTCCATGTCGGGCATCATCATGTCCATCAGAATGATGTCAAATTCGCCGGGGGCAGAGGCGGCAAAGGCGTGCAGCGCCTGACGGCCGTCGCTTACGCAGGTGACGGCTGCGCCTGCGTCCTTCAGCAGATATTCCGCAATTTCGGCGTTGAGCGCATTATCCTCCGCCAGCAGAATGCGGACACCGTCCAATCGCGCCTGAACCGTTTCCGGAAGCTGTGCCGCAGACGGCATAGCCGTATAGGGCAGGGAAACGGTGAAGCGGGTGCCTTCGCCGACGGCGCTGCGGACCTCAATTGTTCCACCGATCAGATCGACAAGCTTTTTCACGACGGACAGTCCCAGACCGATCCCGCCGTATTCCGAGTCCCTTTCCGTGCTCTCCTGTGCAAACGGCTCAAACATCCGTTTCTGGAAGTCGTTGCTCATGCCGATGCCGTTGTCACGGCAATCGAAAATCAGCTGTCCGCTCTCTTGTTTCAGCGTGCAGCGCACGAAACCGCCGGCCGGTGTGTATTTGATGGCGTTGCCGAGCAGGTTCTGGAAGATCTGCCGCAGCCAGAGCGCGTCTCCGAGGATCGTTTCGTCCGGCAGGTCGATCTCCGACGCTTCGAGCGAGACGCCCTTGCGCTGCGCGGGCGGCTCCAGAATGGAGAGCGTCCGTTCCAGCGCCTCGCGCGGTGAGAAGGGCTGCTTGGCGGCGGTGAGCTTTCCGTCATTGTACTGGTTGAGCGTCAGCACGTCGTTGACGAGCTCCAGCAGATAATCTGCAGCCTCACGGGTCTTTTTGCGGCAGTGCGCCTGAACGGCGGCATCGTCCGGGTTTCGCACCGCAATTTCCAGCATTCCGAGAATGACGTTGATCGGTGTGCGGACATCGTGGCTCATGCGCCGCAGGAAGTCTGTTTTCTCGCGGCCGGCCTGCACTTCGCGCTCAATGGCGCTCTCCATACGGTGCTGCGCCTCCAGCTCAAGCTGTTTTTCTTCGTTGATATTTTTTGTGACCAGCAGGAAGGTCGATACTCTGCCGTCGGCGTCGTAGGTCTTTGGAATGATGGTGTCTAGCAGCCAGATACCATCGAGATTCGGAAAGGAATACTCCAGAAAATCGCGCTCGCCCATGCGCTCGGAGAGCGTCCGGAAGCAGACGAATTTTCGGTAGTCGTTCCGGTACTGCGGGTCAATTCTGGATGTGCAGAACTGTTCGATTAACTCACTCGCACTCTTCGCTTCATCCATTTCGCCGCTACTGCGGCGATAGAGCACCTCAAGCCGGTCGCGGCGAATATCCACCAGCAAGTTGGATACATAAATACGGCTGATGGCGCGGATGGTCTCATACTGCCGGTCAATATCGCGCAGATGCGTGATGCGGATGTGAATATGCAGCAGCGTCGTGCAGAGCATGATAAACATATAGAGGCAGAAGGTAATCAGCACGGTGTTGAGACGTGAGTCGAAAACGGCGCTCTGCGGGTAAACCACATACAATGTGTAGCTCTTGTAGCGCGCACGCGCGCCGAAGTAAGCGGTATCGTCCGAGTAGAAACGGTGGAGCGTTTCGCCGTCGGAGCTTTGCTCCAGCGCTTCAAGCAGGGGAATGTCCGACGCCTTTTCGTTATAAAATCTATCCTGATTTGTTCCGATGATCCGCTCACCGTCGGAGATGAACAGCAGATTCTCGCTTTGCGATTCAAAGCCGGAAAGGAGCGCTTCGACTGTGGCGCGGTATTGCTCCAGCACGCCCTGACGCTGCTGATAGGCGCAGAGAATAACGCCCTGCGCGTCCTGCCGTGCAACGATCGCGACATCGAATATCCGGCCGTTGTAGCTCAGACGCTCAAGATACTGTTTCTCCGGCGCTTCCAGTACGCTGCGGACGGCATGATAGCCCAGCGCATTGCTCTGCTCGTCCTTCGTCATGCCGAGGCTGATCTCCGTTCTCATTTGTCCGTCGATCAGCAGAATGCAGCTCAGCCCCTGTGTTGCAATAAAACGGCGCAGATACTCCGACGTAGCAGCCCGCTTGTCAAGCGTAAGCTGAAGCGCAAGATCGTCCGCCTGTTCGCCCAGCCGCATCAGGCTTTTTACCTCATCGGAGGCGAGAATTTCACGATAGCTGATGCACTGGCGCTCCAAATGCGCCAGCGCGTTTTCTGCATCCCGTTCCGCCTTGCGAAGATTGACATATGTGCTGAGCAGAAAGGCGAGAGTGATAAGCAACACGCCGATGGCAATCATAATGGCGTAAAAAACCGGTTCAGAAATGACTCGCCTTGGTTTTGTTGTGCGTTTCATAGTGCTTTCTACTCCGTTGCTGCGTCAAAATTCAGCGAAAATCCGGGATCTACGCCGTATTCTTGCAGGATCGCGGCGATTGTTCCGTCGATGCGCATTTCATCCAGCACATGCGTCAGTGCTTCTGCACAGCCGTCGGGGCTTCCCTTATAGAAGCCGATGCCGAGTTGTGCGGTGAACAGGCTATCATCAAGTACGCGATATGCGCCGTCGCGTTGTTCCGTATAGAGACGGAAGGTGGTCTCGTTGCCTGCGCAGGCGTCCACATAGCCCTTTTTGAGCGCAGCGAAAACCATTTCGATCGAAGCAAAGCTGTAAACACTCCCCAAGTCGGTGATCTGGGGAATCTGGCGCTTCAGAAGTAGCTCCTCCAGCTTGGAGCTATGCTGAACGGCAATACGTCTGCCGTTCAAATCGGAGAGCTGACGGATATCGCTGCTTTCCGAAACGAACACAACCTGACGGGTGCGCATATAAGGTCCGGCCCAGTCATATTGCGCTTCGCGCCCACTCATTAGAAAGCAGCCGCAGAGGCAATCCACCGCGCCGCTGCGCAGATAGTCGTCCTTATTCTGCCACTCGATCAGGCGAAAAACGGGCGTGCGTCCCAACCGACGGCACGCTTCCGTCATGATCTCAATATCGATGCCGGCAAAGGAGCCGTTTTCGTCGAGATAGAAGTATGGCTCGTAGACGTCGCTGCCGATGACAAGCGGATCATTCGGCTCGGTGGTCGGCTGCACTGCCGGTGTGCAGGCATACAGCAAAATGCACAGCGCTGCGGTGAGCAGGAGCAGAGCTTTGATACGCAAGCAAATCCCTCCCGGAGTCAGTGATTGCTGAAATAGATCTCTCGGCGGATACGCAGTGCCGTCTCGCGCAGGCATTCCAACAGCAGCGGGTTGAAGCTGCCGCACTCGCCGGAGAAGATCATACGGATCGCCGTTTCATGCGAATAGGCTTCTTTGTAGACGCGCTTACTGACAAGCGCGTCGTAGACATCCGCCAGAGAAACGACCTGTGCGGCAACGGGGATGGCATCGCCCGTCAGCCCGTCGGGGTAACCGCCGCCGTCATAGCGCTCGTGGTGCCAGCGGCAAATATCCGCCGCAATTTTTAAAACAGGCTCGACGGAGTAATCATCAAGCGAGCGGAGCATCTGCTCGCCGTAGATCGTGTGCAGCTTGACCTCCTCGAATTCCTCCGCAGTGAGCTTGCCGGGTTTACCGAGAATGGTGCGGTTAACGGCAAATTTTCCGATGTCGTGTAAGGCGGCTGCCATGGAAATAAGGGTGCAGTCCTTCCAGACCAGGCCATAGCGTTCCGTTTTCAGAAGGAGCCGCTCAAGCAGAAGTTCCGTAATGCGGCTGATGTTGGCAAGGTGATAGCTGTTTTCCCCGCTGCTTGCGCCGAAAGCGCTGCCGAGCACTTGCGTCATTACGCGGCAGACACGCTCCAGGTTGCGCTTGTCCGGCGAAGCCGTCATCGCGTTTCGTGCGCCGTAAAGCCGGAGAATATTGTGGATGCGGCGGTAGACGACGCGGGAATCGAACGGCCGCCCGATACAGTCGGCTACACCCATTTCATAGGCGCGGCGGAGATTGGAATCGGAATTGTCTACCGTAATCAGAACGACGGGAATATCCTCAATCAGCTTTGTCCGATTCATTTCGGCCAGCACCTCAAAGCCGTCCATGCGCGGCATGAGAATGTCCAAAAGAAGCATGGAGACGGATTTTCCGTAGCTTTCCAGCATGGCAAGGCATTGCAGGCCGTCCTCGGCCTCGATGATCTGAAAATCCCTGCGCAGCATATCCGACAGGAGCATACGGTTCAGCTCCGAGTCGTCCGTGATCAGAATGAGGGGCTTTGCCGCAGCGGGGGCGAGATCCTTCCGCTCCATGCCACGCTCGGTCACATAGCAGTTTTTCTGCGCCTTGGCGCGGTAAAGCAGACGGTCGGCGTGAGAGACGGCCTCTGAGGCAAGCGTGTCATGTACCGTTACGGCGCCCGCGCAGAAGGAAAGCGTCAGATCGCTTCGCTCCGTCGGGTGTAGCTGGGACGCGCTTTCGCGAAGATCGTGCAGCAGCGTTTCCTGTGCCTCGGCTGTGACGTCCGGCTGAAAAATAAGAAACTCATCGCCGCCATAGCGGACAAGAATATCATCCTTTCCGAGCCGCGGCAGAATGAGCTTTGCCAAAGCGGAAAGCGCCTCGTCTCCAGTTTTGTGCCCGAAGGAATCATTGAGCAGCTTCAGGTCATCCAGATCGATGATAATAACGCCCCCGCTGAAGGAACGAAAACGGATGTTCGTCTCGTAATAATTGCGGTTGTATGCATCGGTGAGGACATCGCGGAAGTTTTCACGGCGCATACTTCGAAGCATTGTCTCATAACGGCGCGCCACACCGCTGACGTCCATCTGGGAACCGACGATATAGCGACGCTCCGCGTCGTGATAAAAGAAGGTCAGACGTTTGTAGGCAAGCTGCCCGGCGCGATTCAGAACGGTTACGAAAACGCGGTAGGCGGAGGCGCTTTCCAGCATTTCACGGATCCGATCAAGCCGCAGATCGGCCAAAGCACGGAGCTGCTCGGCTTCGACAACATTCTTTTCAACATAGTATTCGGCGACAGCCGCGTATTCCAGCGTGGCCTCCGGGGAAATCTTTTGCGACTCATCGTAAAGTACACGAAGCGTTTCCGTGTGCAGATCGATACAGCAGACCATCTCAAAGCTTTTGCGCGCGGCCTGCTCCAGCTCCTTGAATATCGGTTCCATAAGTGCTCCTTGAATCTGTCGGTTATCATAACTTATTATATCGAATCGGCGCAAAAAAAGCAAGTCCCCGACGGTCTAAATGACCGTCGGGGACCCGCTACAGAAATGAGAGAGAGGGAAAAGAGAGATCAATGACAAAATCCTCTTGCAAGGCCTTCGGTGCGGCAGGATCACCGTCGACCTTACGATTTGGAGTATAATGGACCGGTTTTGCGAAACTATGAATGAAGTCCTAACGTTTTGCAAAAAAGGGCGAATCGTGGAAAACGCTCAGATACCTGTCATTGCCTGCAGCACGGTCAGCTCGTCGAGATCGATACCCTTGTGTTCGGACAGCCCCTCGTCTATGTCCACGTCGCACATCCGCCCGTCGCGGATACAGACAAGGCGGTTTTTCCGGCCGGAGGCCAGAAGGTCCACGGCGTGATAGCCCATGCGCGTCGCCGTTACGCGGTCGCGTCCGGTGGGAGTGCCGCCGCGCTGCACATGACCGAGAACGGTCACGCGGGGATCGATGGCGATTTCGTCCTTGATGCGCTGTGCGACCTCAAAGGCGCTTCCCGCGCCTTCGGCGACGACGACCATAAAATGCGTGAAGCCGTTTAAACGGGCATTGCGGATTTTTTCGATCACGCTGTTTTCAAAATCGTCTCTGCGCTCCGGCACGAGGACGGCCGTTGCGCCGACGGCCAGACCGACGTAAAGCGCCAGATGACCGGCGTTTCTGCCCATGACCTCCACAACCGAGCAGCGCTCGTGCGACTGCATGGTGTCGCGCAGCTTGTCGATGCATTCGATGGCGGTATTTGCCGCGGTGTCAAAGCCGATGCAGTAATGGGTACAGGCAATATCGTTGTCAATGGTGCCGGGGATGCCGACAACGGGGACCCCCAGCTTCGACAGGGCCAGCGCGCCGCGGAAGGTTCCGTCGCCGCCGATGGCGACGATACCGTCCAGCCCGAGCAGCTTGCAGGTGTTGACCGCTTTGATTTGGCCTGCGACATCCATAAACTCCTCACTGCGCGCGGTATAGAGCATGGTGCCGCCGCGATTGATGATGTGCGCGACGCTCTTTTCGTCCAGGCGAACAATGTCGCCGTTGATCAGGCCGTTCCAGCCGCGTCGGATGCCAACCACTTCAATACCGCGGAAAATTGCCGAACGGACAACCGAACGCACGGCTGCATTCATGCCGGGTGCGTCTCCGCCGCTGGTCAAAACGCCGATCCGGCGTACGGTTTGCTTGTTTTCTTCCATATCGATCACCCTTTTGCCGCCATAGGCGGAATTTTCCTCTATTTTATCGCCTGCCGGGGAAGTTGTAAATAGCCAAAATGCGAAAAGTGTGCTGCCGAGTGAAAAAAGTATTGCGCAGACGGAGTTTCCGAAGAGTCAATTGACAATTCGGAAAACGAACGGAATCCTTCGGGAACGTATGCTATAATAATCGCGCGTAACACGTGAATGGGTGGTCTCCCGCTGCGGCAGGAGACGATGCTTGACCCGAAAAACAGATGTTCATTTTTGTGCAGCGAGGACTGCGGAAAGGGGCAATTATGAAAACACGATTCTCTTCCACAAAGCTGCTGGCGGCTCTGATGATACTGTGTCTGGTGCTGTTGCTTGCACTGGTTTCGGTATTCGCAGCGGAGCCGGCAACGGCGACGGCGGATTTTACCGCTGCCGACAACGGCGCTGCGGCGCTTGCTCTGCTCAATGCTGCAAAAACGGGAACGCAGGAATCCTCCTGGGATCCGTCGTCCCAAACACTGGTGCTGCGGGGCGTGGATTTTGCGACGACGGCGACGACTGCCGTGAAGCTGCCTGCCGGGGCGACGATTGTCCTTGCCGACGGAACAAAAAATATGCTCACCGGCGGCGATTCAACGGAAACGGCCTCCGGGACGTATAAGAATCACGTCTTTGTTTACGGTATTTATGCCGTAGGCGAGTTGACGATCCGGGGAGAAAACAACGGCACGGGCACGCTTTCCGTAATGTCGGGTACTTATACGAATAGCGGCGACGCCTGGACGCACTCCGTAGCGATCTATGCAAACGGTGCGCTCAATATCCGAAGCGGCTCGATCACTGCGGTTGGCGGAAAGGCTTCGTCTGCCGATTGCGCATTTTCCTACGGGGTTCAGATGACGGAGGGAAACAGTCTTTCCGTTACGGGGGGCAATCTGACCGCCGTCGGCGGGGAAACCTTTGACACGGGCGACGAGGAGGTACGGAAGTCCTTCTCCAGAGGTATCGATACATACAAAGGAAATGTTACGGTTTCCGGTGCCGGAAAGCTGACGGGAAAATGCGTGTCGTCTATGGACGGCGAGGGACTTGCTTACGGCGTCTATATCTCCGCAGGCGACCTGAGCGTTTCGGATAACGCGGAGGTTTCCGCCGTTGCGACGAATGCCATTGTGATCTCCGGGGGCAATCTGAGGCAGACCGGCGGCAAAATCACCGGCGCGACCACGGGGACATGGCAACACGGTCTTTCCATAGAAAGTAACGGTAATTCCGGAGGCAGCGTGGAGATCGGCGGCGGCACGCTCGATGCGATGCGCGGCGGCGTCTATATATACTGCTATGAGCCGACCGCCACGCAGGGCGTTTTTTCCGTAACCGGCGGTACGGTTAAAGCGTCTTCCGTCTATGGCGCGAGTGCCTTCAGGATGACCGGCGGGTCGGTCGAAAGCGGCGCGATCTCGGCCGGATCGATAACTCTGCTCGGCGGTAGCGCCGTCATACGCGAAAAGGTGCAGAAAAGCGATTATGACGGCAGACTGTATACCGATCCCGTCCTCCGGTGCGATACGCTTACCGTTTCCGGCGGTATGCTGGATGCGGCATGGGATTGGGACGGATATACGCCTGTTGTATTTCCTGCGAATGATTACTATAACGGGCCCATGCCGCTGGTTTCCGCGCGCATAGAGGCGGCTTTCCATGGCGGAACAACGCTTCTTGATACCGGCTGCTCCGGAAACGTTGCGTTGGCGACGGACAGCGTTACCGTAGGCAACGGCGTGACGGAGACGGGTGCGGACGGTCGATTCCAAAAATACGGCGATACGCCGGTCGTGTTCAGCGATGTTGCCCGTAAAAACGTAAACGCCTCGGGCATTTCGATAAAGACCAGGGCTTATGACACTACGACAGCCGCGCAGCTTGACCTGTCGGGCGTTGTGCTTTCCGGCGTATCCGCCGAGCACATAGCGGCGCTGGCAGCCGACGGCGTGACTGCCGCCTTTGACAACAAAAATGCCGGCGAGGGGAAGGCGGTTTCCGTGAGCGGCGCTTTCCGGCTGTGCGGCAGAGACGCTTACCGCTACAGCCTGACGCAGCCTTCAATCGGACAACTCAGGGGAACGATCACTCCCTGCACAACGGTTGTCAATCAGACCGTTCGTGTGCAGAATGTTTCGGAGGGAACCGGCGCTTTTGCGGTACCGCGGATTGTCGGTATATTCGGCGCATCCGGCTCCGAGGTGACGGAAACGGCCGACGGAACTGTGGCCTACACCGTCAATGCGGCTTCTCTTGTAAATGTGAGCTATGATGCGGTGGCTGCCTACCTGAAAACGCTGCGGGCGGGCGACAGTGTGGAGCTGAGCTATACGTTTACGGGAAGCGGAAACTATGCCGGCGCGAAGTTTGACGACGGAAACGGCGGCAGGACGGATACGGGTAAGATCACCCTTCAAACCGTTTCCGGCGGGTTTACCGGGTATGTGATTTCCTTCGAGCTCTGCGGCGGCAGCGGTACTGCCGAGGCAATGACAACCGGCACGGACGGACGGCTTACGGCTCTGCCGGAGGCTCCGACGCGCAGCGGGTATACCTTCAAGGGCTGGTTTACCGCGCCGACGGGCGGGACGAAAGTCACTGCCGACACGGTGTTTGATGCCGATGCTACCGTCTACGCACGGTGGACGCCCGAGTACGGGATCGTCGAGGGTGCGAACGGAGTCTGGGTACAGGAAAGCAATGCAACACTGATTTTCCGCGCGAACGGCGAGCTTGCAGACTTTACCGGAGTTGAGATTGACGGCAAGCCGCTTTCTGCGGAGAGCTTCACCACTGCCGCCGGATCGACGGTCATCACGCTGAAAACGGATTATCTGGCTACGCTTTCCGTTGGAAAGCATACGCTGACGGTCGTCTATTCCGACGGCGAATGCAGCGCGGAGTTTGAAATCAGAGCGGCGCAGAACGGCGGAGCAACGCCCGACCCGGACGAGAAACCGGATCCAGATGAAAAGCCGGACCCGGATGACGGGCCGCAGACAGGCAATAGCAGCTTGGTGTGGCTTTGGATCGTTCTGCTGCTCGTAAGCGGCGGCGTACTGGCGGGCGGCGCATATATCATGATCGCCCGGAAGAAAGAATTCGGTAGATGATTCACCGACCGGCGCAAGGCGGCTATCGAAAACGATAGCCGCCTTCCTCAACCGGACGCAATGGCGTGTGCGAAGAATATCGTCAGAACGGGGCTTGACCGGCAAACGGGAACGATGCTATAATACGAACAGATGGGACACTCAAAAGCTTGTAAGGAGTTGTTATACAATTGATGCACTTTGAAGCGGAAAAAGTAAAGAATGAGATCGTTGCGTGGATTCGCGACTGGTTTGCGCAGAACGGCAAGGACTGCAATGCCATTGTCGGTATCTCCGGAGGAAAGGACAGCTCGGTGGTTGCTGCACTGTGTGTCGAGGCACTCGGCAGGGAACGTGTTATCGGCGTTCTGATGCCCAACGGCGAACAGAGCGACATTGATATGTCGAGACTGCTGGTCGAGCACCTCGGCATTGAGTCCTATACGATCAATATCCGGGCCGGTTATGAAGGCCTGCTTTCCGAGGTCGCCGGGAAGCTCGGCGGCGTCAGCGAGGATACCCGAATCAACCTTGCGCCCCGTCTGCGTATGGCGGCGCTCTATGCTGTCGGTCAAAGCAGAAACGGCCGGGTTGCCAATACCTGCAATCTTTCCGAGGATTGGGTCGGCTATTCCACGCGCTACGGCGACAGTGCGGGAGATTTCAGCCCGCTTTCCATGCTCTGCGTGCGTGAGGTGAAGGCGATCGGGCGTGTGCTAGGACTTCCGGAGACGCTGATCGAAAAAACGCCCATTGACGGTCTTTGCGGCAGGACGGACGAAGAGAAGCTCGGCTTTACCTACGCCGTCTTGGACCGCTATATCCGCGAAGGAGAGATCGACGACCCCGAGACAAAAGCAAGGATCGACCGGCTGTACGCGCTGAACCGTTTCAAGGTTCGTTTTATGGACGTATTCCCATACCGGCCGTGAAGCGCGCAATCCGCATTGCCCTGATCTGCGTGTTTGCGGGCGTGTTTCTGTTCAGCGGCTACCGCGTAGCGAGTATCCTTCTGGAGGACAATCGTGCCAAAAGCACTTATGTTGAACTTCTGGAGCGCTTCAGACCGACGGGACAGACACCTTCGTCGGAACCGTCCGCGCCGGAGCCGTCCGGCGGGACGGACGATCCGCATCGGCCGACGCAGCGGCCGGAGCCGATCGCGCCGAACGGACAGACGATCGAACCGCGTGTTGACGCGGCTGCGCTGGCGACGGAATATCCGGCCTTTGCCGGGTGGCTCTATTGCCCCGACACGGAGATTGATTATCCTGTCGCGCAGAGCAGAGACCATTTCTATTATTTGAACCATCTGCTTGACGGCAGCTATAATCGGCACGGCTGCCTGTTTATTGACTTCAATAATTCAAACGAGTTTACAAACCGCAATACGATTTTCTATGGACATAAGACGAGTGTCGGATTGATGTTCGGAACGCTTCTGCGTTACAAGGAACCCGCTTATTACGCGGAGCATCCGACGTTTTATTTTCAGACCGAACGCGGGACGACCGTCCTTGAGATTGTGGCTGCGTATTCTACCGATGCCTATTCCGAGGCTTATACCTATGATTTTACTTCTGACGAAGCGTTTTTACGCTATATCGAGGAGGCAGTGCGGTGCTCGGAATTCCAAAGCGGCGTAACCGTGGATGCGGATGACCGTATTGTGACCCTCTCTACCTGTGAGAATGTATCCGGCGACGCTCGATTTGTCGTGATCTGCCGCGTCGGGGAGACAAAATAGATGTGGGTATGCCGGATATATTTGTGTAAAACGTGCCGTTGACAAGCGGAGAGGGAATTGCTATAGTATGAAAATCGATCCAACCGGAGGGGGAGCTTTGAATGCTGAAAACTGAAAGAAAAGTCATGGCGGGTGTGCGCGATTACATTATTGTGATTCTTTGCGCCGCGCTGATGGCTACGAGCTATTACATTTTGATTTCGCCCAACGCATTTGCCCCGGCGGGCGTTCCCGGTATCGCAACGCTGCTGCATAAGATCTTTGGCTTTCAGGTCAGTATGGTCACGCTGATTGCAAACGTTCCGTTGATGATTGCCGCCTTTTTCCTGGTCAACCGTCAGTTCACAATTCGTTCGTTGGTAGCCACTATTGTGTATATCGGTACGCTCGCACTGTGCGAGCGCCTGCCGCTCGACAGTTTTGTTTATTACACCGAAAACGGTACAAGCAAGATTTTGGCGCCTCTGGCGGGCGGTGTGATTTCCGGTTTCTGCTACGGTATGGTGCTGCGCTGCAACGCTTCTACCGGCGGTACCGACCTGATCGGTGCGATTGTCCATCGGTTCCGGCCGGAGTATAATATGCTGTGGATTATTTTTTCCTTCAATGCGGTTGTGGCTGCCGTGTCGTTCTTTGTTTACGACTATCAGATCGAGCCGGTCATTTTGTGCTTAATGTACTGCTTTATCACAAGCAAGGTCGGAGACAGCATCATCCGCGGCTTCAATGAGGCGGTCAAGTATGAGATTGTGACCGATCAGCCCGAGGAGCTCTCAGCGGTGCTGATGCAGGAGCTCAATCACGGCGTGACGCAGCTTTCCGCAGTTGGCAGCTTTACCCGCAACAACAAAGCACTGCTGATTTGTGTGATCGGCAAGCATCAGGTTGTTAAGCTGCAGCGTATTTTGCTGCGCTTTCCCGGAACCTTTGCATATCTGACGAGCGTCCGGGAGACGGTAGGAAACTTTCACCATTGAATTGTTGGGCGGTGCGGGGGAATACTGCGCCGCTCAAAAACTTTTTTTGCCGAAAAAGGCCGAATCTTTCGGATAGGGGATTGACAATCCGTAATTCTGTGTTATACTTTTGCTTGATCTCAATTGGGACAGTGTTCCGAAGCAGGATTGAACGACCGCCGATGCGCCGCATCGGCTGAGGCCATACGGACAGCCGGGTCGAATGCCGAAGATCGCCCGCTGCGGCGATTGGCAACTTCTGTTGCCTTATTGGTTGAGTTAAAAGCTCAGTTTTATAAGTTGGTTCCTTTATAACCGAAAGTGCCCCGCGGCATGAACTTGTGAAATGATCAATAAGAGTAGTAAAAGTAATCTTTGCTATATAGACTCTGATCTAATTGTGATTCGATGTTGACCCATATTGTCCCCCTACGCGTGGGGAGCTTCGGCAATCCGGCAGGGGAGCGCCGTGTCGGCGCGGCTATGTGCCGCCCGGTGGGTTTCTTCGACATGATTCTACAAGCGGTATGCTGCAAAAGCGGCGTACCGCTTTTTTGCGTTCCGGGACGGCCCCGCATCGAATACAGACAGAGGAGAAAGCGTATGAAAAAGATCATTGAACTGAAAAACATCTCCAAGGCGTTTGACGGAGAAACGGTGCTCGACGGCATCAGTCTGGACATTTATGACAACGAGTTTATTACGCTCCTCGGTCCTTCCGGCTGCGGCAAAACAACGACGCTTCGCATCATCGGCGGCTTTACCACGCCGGACGAGGGCGACCTGATCTTCATGGGCGAACGGATCAACGACGTGCCGCCGCATAAACGCCATGTGAACACCGTGTTTCAGAAGTATGCGCTGTTTCCGCATTTGAACGTCTTTGAAAACGTTGCCTTCCCGCTGCGTGAGCGAAAGGTACCGAAGAAGGAGATCAAGGAGAAGGTCGATCGGATGCTCTCCATGGTTATGCTTTCCGGCTTTGCCGATCGCAGAGTGACAAGCCTTTCCGGCGGTCAGCAGCAGCGCGTTGCCATTGCCCGCGCGCTGGTCAATGAACCGAAGGTTCTGCTGCTCGACGAGCCGCTTGGCGCGCTCGATCTTAAGCTGCGTAAGGATATGCAGCAGGAGCTGAAGAAGATTCAGAAGAATACCGGCATCACCTTCGTGTTCGTTACTCACGATCAGGAGGAGGCGCTGAGTATGTCCGATACCATCGTGGTTATGAGTGAGGGCAAGATTCAGCAGATCGGCACGCCCAGCGATGTCTATAACGAACCGATCAATGCCTTTGTTGCGGATTTTATCGGCGAAAGCAACATTGTTGACGGCGTAATGCTGGAGGATTTCCGCGTTTCCTTCGGCGGACATATTTTTGAGTGCCTGGATAAGGGCTTTGCAAAGAAGGAGCCTGTGGATGTTGTAATCCGTCCGGAGGATGTGGACATTGTCGCACCGGACAAAGGGATGCTGCGTGGTACCGTGACCTCCGTAACCTTTATGGGCGTCCACAACGAAGCCATTGTGGATATTGACGGCTTCAAATGGATGATTCAGACAACGGATCCTGTGCATGAAAACAGTTATATCGGCATAACGCTGGAACCGGATGCCATCCATATCATGAAAAAATCCGAGTATTCCGGCCGCTTTGGCGATTATTCCTCCTTCTCCAACGAGTTGGATGAGCTTTCCAATCCGGGAGGTGACGACGAGGAATGAAACGGTCTGCAAGAAAAAGCCTCGGCGTATATCGTTCCGCTCTGGCGCCGTATTCCGTCTGGTCGCTTCTGTTTGTTGTCGTTCCTCTGATTTTTGTTGCCTACTACGCCTTTACGGATAATAGTTTCCGTTTCACCCTGGACAATATTACCCGCTTTTTTACGGCGACGAGCAATCTGGTACAGGACGACGGCACAACAAAAGAGGTTCGAACCTACCTCCTGATTTTCCTGCGCTCATTGAAGCTGGCTGTGATTTCCACTGCCATCTGTCTGCTGCTGGGGTATCCCGTTGCATATATCATGTCGCGTGCAAAGGAACGCACACAGAAGACCATGATGACGCTCATCATGATTCCTATGTGGATGAATTTCCTGATCCGCACCTATGCGTGGATGACCATTCTGCAGGATACCGGCATTATTAACTCTCTGCTTGCAAAGATCGGCCTTTCGCCCGTGCATATTATCGGAACGGAGAGCGCCGTTATTATCGGCATGGTTTACGATTATTTCCCGTATATGATCCTGCCGATCTATTCCATCCTTGCGAAGATGGACGGAAAGCTCCTTGAAGCTGCACGCGACCTTGGATGCAACAGTGCGTCGGTGCTTCGGCGTGTCGTATTCCCGCTGAGCCTTCCCGGCGTGATCTCCGGCATTACAATGGTGCTGATCCCTTCCATCAGTACCTTCTATATCTCTCAAAAGCTCGGCAGCGGAAAATTTTTCCTTATCGGTGATGCCATTGAGGGACAATATGCCGCCAACAATCTGCACTTTGCCGCAGCCATTGCATTTATTCTCATGATCATCCTGCTGGTCAGTATGGCGATCATGAAGTATTTCACCACGAAGAATGTGTACGGAGGGGACGCCTGATGAAAATGAAGCTCTCGTCGAAGATTTATTGCGGCATCATTTTTGTGTTCCTGTTTGCTCCGATCGTTGTACTCCTGATATTCTCGTTCAATGAGAGCAAAAGCCTGTCGGTCTTCTCCGGCTTTTCCCTGAAGTGGTATCGCGAGCTTTTGAACGACAGAAATACATTAGAGTCCGTAAAAAACACGTTGATCCTGGCTGCCGTGGCGACCGCGCTTTCCACCGTGATCGGGACCCTTGCCGCCGTCGGAATCAACAAGCTGCGTTCGCGCTGGTATCGCGCGGCGATGAACACCGTCACCTATATCCCCATGACGAACCCGGACATCATCACCGGAATCTCGCTGATGCTGATGTTTGTATTTGTCGGCCGCCTGTTTGGCGCGGGTACGAGCCTGAATTTCTTTACCATGCTGATCGCACACATTACCTTCTGTACGCCCTATGTGATTCTTCAGGTGCTTCCAAAGCTTCAGCAGATGGATAAGGCCCTGCCGGAGGCGGCGATGGATCTGGGATGCACGCCGATGCGCGCTTTTCTGAAGGTGGAGCTGCCGGAAATCCTGCCCGGCATTGTTACGGGTGCGATTATGGCATTCACACTTTCACTGGATGATTTTGTTATCAGCTATTTCACGGCGGGAAACGGCTTTGAGACGCTGCCGATCCGTATTTACGGTATGACGAAAAAGACCGTTACACCGAAAATGTATGCTTTGGCCACTATCATCTTCTTTGTTACTATGGCGCTGCTGCTGATCAACAATGTCGTCGATAACGACGATCGGCGCAGGCTTCGTGAGCTTCGCCGCCAGAAAAAAACGCGGCAGATGCAGTAATACTGACCTTATCCCAAAGGAGGATCCATCATGAAAAAAATTGTTCTTTTTTTGGCAGCCGCGCTGCTGCTCCTTCCGCTCCTTTCCGGCTGCAGCGGAGAGAAAGCCCTGACGTTGAATGTCTACAACTGGGGCGAGTATATCTCCGACGGCAGCGAGGGGAGCTTTGATACCGTCCACGAGTTTGAGAAGTGGTATGAGGCGACATACGGCCGAAAGGTTACGGTTAACTACACCACTTTTTCCAGCAACGAGGATATGTACAATAAGATATCCAGCGGCGCAGTGAGCTACGACGTCATCATTCCTTCGGATTATATGATCGCCAGAATGGCTGCCGAGGGACTGCTCGAGGAGCTGGATTTCGACAACATTCCGAACTATCAATATATTGACGACAGCTTCAAAGGACTGTATTACGATGCGGAGAATCGGTATACTGTGCCCTACACCTACGGGATTGTCGGTGTGATCTATAATGCCAATGTCGTTGAAGAGGCCGATGCCAGGGGCTGGGATTTGCTGTGGAACGAAAAGTACAGGAACAACATCCTCCAATTCAATAACTCCCGAGATGCCTTTGGAACTGCGATGTATAAGCTCGGTCTGGATGTCAATTCCACGGATAAGGCCGACTGGGATCTGGCGCGTGATGAGCTGCTGGCGCAGCGTAAGATCGGTGTGGATTATGTGATGGATGAGATTTATAATACATTGGAATCCGGAGAAGCGGCCGTCGGCGCATATTACGCCGGAGACTACTTCACCATGCGCGATGCACAGGCTGAAAATGTCGATTTGAAGTTCTACTATCCGGAGCGGACGAATTACTATGTCGATGCGATGTGCATCCCCACCTGCGCGCAGAACAAGGAGCTGGCGGAGATCTTTATTAACTATATGCTCTCCGAAGAGCCTGCCGTTGCCAACGCAGAGACGACCTACTACGCCTCTCCCAACCGCCTGGTCTACAATAGTAAGGACTATATTGAGTACATGGGCCAGGAAACCATGGATATTCTCTATCCGGAGCTGGGCAGCTTTGCGGAGCAATATAATAAGTATGCTTACCGTAATCTGGATCGTGAAATGCTTGACTATCTGAATACCCTTTGGGAGAGCGTCAAGATTAACTGAGCCGGATGCAAAACGACCGCCGTCCCGAAAAACCACATCTGGCGTGTCATTTCAACTGAAACACCCTCCGACCGGAAGAACCGGTCGGAGGGTGTTTTATATATTGGGTTTTACTCAACTTGGAAAACGGAAAATGAGAGAGTGTCCTTATCGACGCGATAGACCGCATCAGCTTCGTGGTCGGAAAACAGCAGGACAGAACCCTGCGTCAGACAGGTGAGAAATCCGGGAACGTCCACAAAGGTGACGTCGCTTCCGTCGTGTCCCATGCGGTACAGTCCGTCAGAGGCGGAGAGCCAGCAGTAACGTGTATCCCAATAGATGGAGTATGCGGATAGATCGCCGCGTTTTTCAATCCGGCCGGCCGCTTCGTTCCAATAATAGAGCGTTTTTCCGTCACGGATGTTCAGAAAATAGACGCCCTCCGGTGTCAGCAGAAATTGCGAGGCAACCACATCGTCAAAAGTTTGCTCCTGCCCGGAGTCGAGGTTGCGCAGCGTCATACGGTTGTATTTATCCAGATAATAGAGATTTGTTCCGTCATACGCGATATTGGCTGCGTTTTTCTGATTCAAAAGGTGTGTCACTTCACCGGAGATCAGGCTCATGGAATAAATATCGGAATTGATCTGGTAAATAAAATTGCTGCCATGTAGGAAGAAGGGGGAGGTGCCGGAGAGCTGGTTTTCCGTATATCCGTGCGGGAAGAGTCCGAAAAACCAGTCTACGTTGTGAGGCCACTGGTAAACCGGTGTCTCCTCCATCGTGTCCAGATCCACAGCCATCACGGCCGTGCGGGAATGATTCCGCTCCATGCCGAAGCTGCTGTACCAGAGATCGGTGCGCATATAGTACAGCTTGTTGTCTCTGCTGAAGAGGCTTGTGTTCCATTGGCGCATATTTTGCACAAATGCGTCGAGCGGGAATGGGGAAACGCGGTCACTCTGTTTGTCCAGCAGATACAGCTTGTCAAAGTCCAATGCGAAAACGGCAAAGCGGTCATTTTCAAACTGACTCGCAGAGGACATATTGAAGCAGACAGGCACCGTTGTTTCTTTTGAGCAGCCGCTCATCAACAGAAGCGGAAGTAACAGAAGTGCTGCCGCAGTCCTGATGCGCCGACGTCTTACCAGATAATTGCGGTTTTTCAGACGGATCAGCAGGATCATCAGCGCCATCAGTGCAAGGCAAATACCCATAAGAAGGATAAGCTCATTCCACGAGACCTCCTCCACGGCGTAGACGCGGGAGCTGAAGGCTTCTGCGGAATCGCCGCGCAGGTAGCAGCTTCCGATGGTCAATGCCCAAGGCCCGGGAAGCCGTACAAAAAGTCCCGGACGAAGTGCGAGGACGGGGAGGGGGAGTAGAACAAGTCCGCTCATCAGCGTTATGGCGTATTTTCTCGTCAGGACGCTGAGCGTCAGGATAATGAGCGCGCAGTAGCCATAGCCGAGAAGCTGAAGGAGGGATTGCAGTCCAAAGGCCTGACCGAGCGTGAGCTGCTTTGTAATATTGCCGAAGGAAATCAGCGAGCAGAGGTTATAATCCCAGTGCGGTAGGCCGAAGCGCAATGCAAGATAGGCGAGACGGAAGAGCTGAACGAACACGGTCAGAAACGCCGTGAGGCTCAGGGCGACAACGAGCTTGATGCGCCACTGCTGCAGCACGCTTTTTTTCTGCGTCAAAAGAATCTGATCCATCTGTGAGCCGTATTCCTGACAAAAAATCGGTGCCAGCAAAAAGACGAGCAGTGTCAGGAAAACATAATCGGGTGACTTGATTCCGAGCAGAAGCTCCCAGCCTCCGGTATAGAGAAACTGCCGCTGCTCGGATTCCCGGACGAAGATGTACTGCGTATAGAGCTTGGAAAAGCCGGAGTAGCGTTCGTCCTCCGCCAACAGAAGATCATATTGCTCGCGAAACTCGCTCTCGGAAACCGTGCCGTTATAATAGCCCGATTTCAGCCGTTCCAGGGCGGTGTGATTCTTGCTTAGACGGAGCATTTCATCTTCGATTGCGACGCGCTTTTCCTCCGTCAGCGGGCCCTCGGCGGGGGAAAGGTATTCGTCATAGACGGCGCGGTTTGCTTCAAGCTCCTTATCATAGGGCTTGGTCGTCAGCAGAATACCGGCAATCTCTACCACAAGCAATACCAGTACCAGCCAGAGCCCATGCCGGTAGTGGAGCAGCTTTTGAAATTCGTATTTCAGCATGACTTTCTCCTCCGATTCAGGCGGTTGTGGTAACCCCGGTTGCACAGAAGGATTCCGAACAGCAGCAGGAGCAAGACCAGACCGAGTCCGATAAATATAAAGAGATACAGGCGAACGGGGTAGCCGAAAAGGTTGACAAAGCGGTCATCGTACATCAGATCGCGCGAAATGACAAGCTCAAGCGGGTTGAACCAGCGGAGTAGGGCGAGAACTCCGGCGCGATCCTGAAGCACCGAGCAGCCCAGCAGCAGCGCCAGACCGGAGAGCATCGTACCGAGGTACTGACGAATCAGACACGACAGGAGCAGGAGCATCGCGCAGAATACGAGAACGCCAAGTGTCCGGATTCCCGCGGAGCAGAGGATATACGTCCCGACGCTCATACGCAGCGGCGTGCGTTCCATGGCCGGAAGCGCATAGATCGGACTGGAGAGCGCCGTATTGCGGTCGCTGACGAGATAGATTGACAGAAAATCCTCCGCGTAAAAGGCTGCACAGACGAGCACAACAAACAGAAGGGCGGTTGCGAGCTTTGCCGCAACGGTCATGCCCGAACCGTTTTTTGTTGTGCGCAGCAGCATATACATTTCGGTGTCCTGCTCGCGTACAAAGATCGAGATCATGGCAAATATGCACAGCAGCAGGATAAGCATGGAGGAGAAATCGTAGTCCAGCAGGACCGCATAACCGCGCGTGTCCGCAAAGTCCGGGATCATTCGGCCGGCAAAATCCGCCGCAATTCGGACGTTTTTCTGCGCCTCGTAATTGTTTCCGAGCTGTGAGTATGTCCATGCCAGCTTCGCTGCGCGATTGGAAATTTCCTGAGAAACGCTCCGGTAGTAGTAATCGTAACGCATCTCTGCAACAAAAAGCGAACGGAAAAAGTCCTCGTCAATCGCCTCGCTGTATGTATAGGCATTCGGGTCGTACTCTCGGGAAAGCTCGTTGAGCTCAAATTTGATTTCCAGCGGCCGGTAGATCGTCATAAGCTTTCCGACCTTTTCTGCAGTGATCGGGCCGACATACTGTGCATATGACTCCTCATATTGCGGCCGGTAGTCCCTCCAGCGGTAGACTGCTCCTTCATATTCGTCATGCAGCTTCCAGCCGTTCAGAATAAGGAGCGCGGCAAGGAAAATCCACAGCGCCGGACTTCGGTATGCCTTGCGGCATTCGTATCTCAAAAGACGAAAAAAACATTTCATTGGGCTTCCTCCCCACAGTGGTAGAGAAAGACCTCCTCGAGATTTGCCGCCGCTTCGACTGCCGCAGGGTGCGGCCTCGTTTCGGACAGAATACGGAGTCGTATGCCGCTGCTTTCTCGGGCGAGGTTACTGATGGTGTGATGAACGAGCGAAGCGGGGACGTCGCTCTCCTCCAGAGACAGCGCCCAGACCTTTCCGGTCAGCTCCTCGCACAGCGTTGTCGGGGTGTCAAACTTGAGCAGCTCGCCTTCGTGCAAGAGAATGATCCGGTTTGCGATAAACTCAATGTCCGATACAATGTGTGTTGCGAGAATCACGATCCGGTTTTCGGAGAACTGCGAGATCAGATTCCGAAAGCGGATACGTTCTCGCGGGTCAAGGCCGGAGGTCGGCTCATCCAGAATCAGGATTCCCGGATCGGAGAGCATAGCCTGCGCAATTCCGAGGCGCTGCCGCATACCGCCGGAGAGTGCTCCGACCTTTTTACTGCCTGCTTCGCTGAGGTTGACGATCTCCAGCAGCTCGGCGATTCGACGCTCGCCCTGTTTTTTATCGATTCCCTTGAGAACGCACATATAGCGCAGAAAATCCGTGACGGAGAACTCGCGGTAGAAGCGCGGGTATTGCGGCAGGTAGCCGATATTTCCCAGGAAATCGCTGCCCATATTGCGAATGTTACGGCCGTTGATGAAAATATCTCCTTTGGCGGGAATGATTCCCATAAAGGAATTGATCAATGTGGTCTTGCCGGCGCCGTTTGTGCCGAGCAGGCCGTAGACGCCGTTTTCCAGTGTGGCGGAGAAGTCGCGCAGCGCATATTTTGCGCCGTATTTTTTGGAAAGGTGTTCAAAGCGTACTTCCATATTTCCTCCCTTTGCTGTTGCGGCCCTGAGGCGCGATTTTTTCGTGTTTCTGCGGGCGGAGCATCCTCCGGAACGTCTCTGCTTTATTTTTTCTTAAGCTCGCGTTCCAGAAGGAACATTGACAACGTAGCATGGATCGCCTGCTGAATCTTTACGCCGCAGGAAAAGCGGTTCCTCGGAACCAGTACAGCAAAGACGACACGCTCTGTACTGAAGTCGCTCATATCCATCATGGCGTGCACGGTGATTTTCATGCCGGAATTGACGGTGAAGAAAATCGGTTTTCCCTCGGCGTCGGTCACGGGCATATAGTCGACAAAGAATACGACGGAGTGGTCTATATAGGGGGTTCCCCAGACGGAAAGGTCAAGGGCAAGCGGCCGTTCATTCGAGACACCGAACATCTCCATCCCCTTTTTTCCGTCAACCGTGAAAGAGTAGCCGATTCTGGTGATCAGATCCTCGTCACTCCATCCGATGATGTTGTCGAAAGGGCATTTCTCCTCCGAAACGGAAAGCTCACTCAGCTTCACGCAGGGAGAGGGATAGTTCATCTTCTGTGGTGTGGCCTCATAGTGAATTTCTAAGCTGCAGGTAGATGATCCGACCTCGGTACCTGAGCCTCGTACATCCTCTGATCTTGCCAGATCGACTTCATTAACCGGAATAATATAGCATTCCAGCTTATCCCCCTGTTGGCCGGTGACGGGGGTAAAAATAAAGTGGGCGTCTGCCGACGAATTCCGGTGGTAAAACTTATGCAGAAAAGCATATTCGCCGTCGGGGTCGATTTTATAGGGCTGCGGGATACCGTCCAGAAAAATGATAAAGCCGCCGCCGTATTTCCCGGCCGCACCTTCGTGTCCCAGCGTGATTTTAATATCGATTTCCTCGCCGCCGTAAATGAGATACCGGACGTTGTTGCTGCCACGCGGGATGTCACCATCCACATGGTAAGAATAGCAACCTGTTACATCTTCCGTCGTCGGCGGCACGGGCTCCGGTTCCGAGCTCTCCGTAGGAGCCGTCGTTGGAAAAAAATATCCTCCGCCGTTGTCTCCGTCGGTTGTCCACTCGGGATGACAATCGGCGTGCAGGAGCAGAGGAGAGAAAGAGCAAGGAGAAGCGCAAGCGCTTTTAACGGTTTCATAGAATTCTCCCTTCTTTCTGCTAAGGTGCGGCAGCGCCGCACCTTGCAGTCAATCAATTCTTCTTTTTGGCCTCCCGTGCGAGTAGGAACCATGAGAACAAGGCGGTGAGCCGAGCTTCGGTTTTAATTTCGCTGGTGCGGCGATTGCGCGGGACAAGCACGGCGAACACGACGCGCTCCTCCTCAAAGTCGCTCATATCCAGCATGGCGTGAAGCAGTGTCTTTTTACCGCTTTCCACATCGAGGAAGATCGGGTTTCCGTCCGCATCCGTAACCGGCTGATAGTCTACGAAAAAGACAAGTCCGTAGTGCACATACGGCGTGCCCCACACCTCCACGTCAAGAGACAGCGGACGTTCGTTTGTGACGCCGAATAACACTGCTGGCGGCGCCTTTTGGTTATCAACAGTGAGACGCGATGCAGCTCGTGTTATCAGATCCTGTTCAGACCAGCCTTCAATGTCGCTGTGTGGGTAGTCTGTTTTTGACATTGAAATCTCGCTTAGCCTCACGGAGGGAGTCGGGAAATCCTGTTCTGCAGGATCGACCATCATCTTAATTTCCGCACCGACACACACATGCCCTTGAGAAGGTGAGCTGCGCAGACCGCCTTCCTTAACCGTCAACGTGGGTTCTAAAACGGGAACAATGTAAAACTCGAGCATATCTCCTGCCTTACCTGTGACCGGAGTGAAGGTGAAAGGAATGCAGAACTCATCGTCTTGCTCATAAAAAATGTGCATAAATGCATATTCTTTGTCCGCATCCGTCCGATACGGTTGAGGCTGCCCATCCAAAAAAATCAAAAAACCCATGCCATGTTTGGCGGCGCCTTCACCTTGCAGGGTCACCAGACATGGGATCATGACCTCTCCGCCGTTGTAGGGGACATATTTCCGGCCGGACTCCGTTTTTAAAAACGCTTTGTCAAGGAATTTAAAACTCACATTGCTTGGGCCGAAATCTGAAGAGCCTCCGTCTGTGGAGGGGACAGAGGTGTTATCAGACGGCGATATTGCCTCCGTCGGCTGCTGCGTCGGGGTAAAAATGTCTTCACCCGTTGTCCCTGTCGGTTGTTCACTCGGAAGGACAATCGGCGTGCAGGAGCAGAGAAGAGCAAGAACTAAAAAAAGCGAGATCAGGCGTGTAATCGTTATGGACAAACTACGCATACAATACGTCCCTCCTGCTAATTGATGATCACGGAATACTCACTGTGGAGATAACATCGAATATTCCAGCATAGGAATATTCATCGGAATCCATTAAGAAATGATTCGTCTTTATTTTGGTTGGGTAAAGGTCAATAGTAAAATAGAGGGGAAACTTTAATTCGTATCTTGATAAGCCGCGATCACTCGTATGATAGCCCTCATTAGTAAAGTTGTCGAGACGGTCATACTTTATGTAAGCTGATACCTGAAAGTATGCATTGGAACTGTTTTGAGTTACCGATAAGACAGTGAGTACAAAGTTGGGATTGGATAGCATTTGATTGGATGTTGCACGAAATATACCAAATCCTAATACCTCTGTCGATTTGTCATTATCTGCCTTGGCGGACACACTTACGGCGAAGACGGAAACGAGAAGAAGGGCTGTCAGGCATACGAACAATTTTCTATGTTTCATGTTTACAAGTCCTTTCGTTTCGTGTGGTTTTTTCTTCGTCAGTGGGTGGCTTTTACTTACGGCGGAGCAGACTCAGCAAATCATCGGGTATCACCTCCGGACTCGCCTGCTTGAAAAACAGGATGAATTATTTATAGTTTGAGTATACACTTACTTTCAATTCTTGTCAAGTACTTTTTTTATTTTTCAAATTGTTATACGGTGTGTTCGAGAAAATATACAGAAGCGCATTCAAAGCAAAGACTGCTTCAAAAAAGGTGCGGCAGCGCCGCACCTTGCAGCTGTTAATCACTACTCAAATTGATTTAGCTCAAAAGATAGAATGCGCGCATGGCAACCAGTCTTACGTCCGTTTGTACTTCGCTGGTGCGGCGATTGCGCGGGACAAGCACGGCGAACACAACACGCTCCTCTTCAAAATCGCTCATGTCAAGCAGTGTACGAAGCACCGTTTTTTTGCCGCTCTCAACATCAAAGAAGAACGGATTTCCGACTGAGTCTGTAACCGGTTGATAGTCTACGAAGTAAACAAGACCAAAATTCACATATGGCGAGCCCCAAATCTGCACCTCCAGCTCCAACGGATGACTATTTGTTACGTCGTAGAATTCCGGGAGCGCGGAGCCATCAAGGAGAGCCCTTGTTTTGATTTTTTCCCTTAAATCCTTTTCTGACAAGCCTGCGATGTCTTCATACGGGCAGTTTATCTTCTCTATACTGACATCACTCAGCATGACAGCCGGTTTCGCAAAATCCATCTGCGGTGCAGATTTATCAAAGCAAATCTGAAAATTTGGTCCGACCGTGTACTGCGTGGGGGAGCCTCGCGCCCCGCTTTTCCTGGTTCTGTCCGGCTCAAAAACAGGGACGATATAGCATTCCAGCGTGTCACCGGCGCTTCCGACGATTGGAGTAAATAAAAAAGTGAGGGTTTCTACGGAGTTTTGATGGTAAAAGGTGTGCATATAAGAGTAACTGTTTTCCTCACCTGTTTTATATGGTTGAGGCAGACCGTCTACAAAAATCAGGACGCCGGTACCGTATTGTCCAAGTACGCCGGTATGCCCGCAGTCAACCGAGACGGAAAGTTCACCGCCGTCATAGCGTATGAACGGGCCGTATTCATTGGATTGCAGATTGTCGCTCTTCATAATAAATGTGAAGTACCCGCCAACATCCGGGTTCTGGGTTTCCGACGGAAAGCTTGTGGGTGTTACGATATCTTCTGTCGGCTGCTGCGTTGGGGTGAAAATGTCTTCACCCGTCGTTTCCGTCGGCTGGTCACTCGGAATGACGACCGGCGTACAGGAGCAGAGAACCGAAACAGCTAAGAGAAAAGAAATAAGTATACCAATCAACCTCTTCATATTTACACACCTCGCTATATTAATAAGATATATGGGAGCTAGGGGACGCTGACGTCTGTCTTAACAAGCAAGAATGCACCGAGACAATTGTCATTTTCGTCAAGGAAAAAATGATTGGTATAGACATCTACCGGATAATAGTCAATAGAGAAATATAGCGGAAACAACTGCTCAAATCTGGTAACTCCGCGCTCACTTAGATAGTATCGCATTTCATCCTGAACCCTTTCTTCTCCGGTTTTGCCGTTGGAAGTATATCCGGATACTTGAAATCGAGCGTTAGATTCATTTTTGGTTACGGATGACACTGTGACTAAAAAACGAGGGAAATCTTCCTGCTGATACGTGTTGATTCTGTATTTCCCATATCCGGGAACTGGGACCATATCAGCTGCAGCCAGTGCATTCACGGCGAAGACGGAAACGAGAAGAAGGGCTGTCAGGCATACGAACATTTTTCTATGTTTCATGTTTACAAGTCCTTTCATTTAGTATTTTTTCTTCGACGGTGGGTGGCTTTTACTTACGGCGGAGCAGACTCAGCAGATCATCGGGTATCACCTCCGGACTCGCCTGCTTGAAAAACAGGACGAAATATTTATAGTCTGAGTATACACTATGTTCGAGAAAATATGCAGAAGCGCATTCAAGGCAAAGACTGCTTCAAAAAAAGGTGCGGCAGCGCCGCACCTTTTTGTCGGTGGTAATGCCCTGCAAAGGCCTACGCGGGATGTTCGGTTGCTTGTTTTGACAGCAGCGTATAGCAGGAGGTCCCTGTTAACACAACTTCCGTGGTCATTCCTGCTGCCGTTTGGATATTCCGTGGGACAAGAATGGCGTAAACCGTTCGCTCACCTTCAAAACCCGTCATGTCGAGTGTTGCGCGGAATACGCTTGTCTGGCCGGATTCGACATCCAGCATAAACGGCTTGCCGTCTTCGGCGACGACCGGTTGATGGTCAATAAACAGCACAAGTCCGTATTTGACGGTCGTAGTTCCCCAGAGATTGAATTCGAGAGAGACGGGTTGTTCCTTGCTCATCTCGTAACGCGTCGCAGGAAAGGTTTGGCCGTCGACAAGAAACCTTGTACCAATCCTTTTAAACAGGTCCTCTGCCGACCAACCGACAACATCGGTTGCCTTGGTGTCGGTTTTGTAGATCTGCACATCGCTGAGCATAACATTTGGCTGGCATAAATCCGTGTCGGCAGGAGGAGTTGCGGTGTAGACCATACGGATGCTTACAGGAGCCTTTCCCGGCATACAGGAGCCGACGCCCTTCGCAGGGTCATAATATGCGCTGTCCACCAGAGTACCGCAGAGCTCCAGCGTATCGCCCTCTTTCCCGGTGACGGGAATAAAGGATACGGTGAATTCCTTGCTGGAGTTTCGGTGGTAGAAGGTGTGCATATAGGAATAGTAGTCCTCTTCGTCCGTCTTATAGGGCTGCGGCTGACCGTCGACGAAAAGCAGAAGCCCGGTGCCGAATTTCCCGCTTCGCCCCGAGTGTTCCAGGTCCATCTGCAGGGTCATTTCCTCTCCGGGGTAGATCACATACGCTCCGAGCGGGTCGACGTCGTAGGATGTGATTCCCCAACGTACGCTGCCTGTCATGTCGCTGATCGGCTCTGTTTCGGAAGGGAGCGCAGAAGATTCGGTCGGAACATCTGGCCCGGAAGCCTCCGTCGGCTGCTGCGTCGGGGTGAAAATGTCTTCACCCGTCGTTTCCGTCGGCTGGTCACTCGGAATGACGACCGGCGTGCAGGAGCAGAGGAGAAACAACGCAAGAAGCAAGGATATGATTTTTGATAACTTCATGATGGTTTCCTTTCAGCTTTCGAATGCGAAAGCGACGCTAAAAAAGCGGAATAAATCAAGAACGGCAATTCTTTAACTTACTGGCAGTACAAT
The DNA here is from genome assembly GCA_934645175.1 of uncultured Oscillospiraceae bacterium. Taxonomy (GTDB): domain Bacteria; phylum Bacillota; class Clostridia; order Oscillospirales; family Oscillospiraceae; genus JAZOXB01. Next base: position 22,348 of record CAKUDE010000005.1, on the reverse strand, counting down.
AGTTGTATAAAACCCTGTCGGAGAGACCGTACCTTTCAAAACCTCATGAGCGGATATGGTATACCTCAATGTGTATTCCACCAGTCGATATACGGGAAATGTGTGACTATACGCAAGCTTGCCGCGAGGACCTGTTGATACATCTGAATGATATGTATTTTCAAACCCGTCGGTGAAATCAACCGTAATACGCAATTGGGCTTGGTCGTGATTGCATTCAACGCTAACCTTTGCGTCAAGATAGTTTTTGTCGCTGCGTTGCGTAATGATCCCTGTCACAGTGCCGTAGATACCGGCATCTTCTGATTTTGTTGCGCCCAATGCATTCACGGCGAAGACGGAAACGAGAAGAAGGGCTGTCAGGCATACGAACAATTTTCTATGTTTCATGTTTACAAGTCCTTTCGTTTCGTGTGGTTTTTTCTTCGTCAGTGGGTGGCTTTTACTTACGGCGGAGCAGACTCAGCAAATCATCGGGTATCACCTCCGGACTCGCCTGCTTGAAAAACAGGACGAATTATTTATAGTTTGAGTATACACTTACTTTCAATTCTTGTCAAGTGCTTTTTGCTTTATTTTTCAAATTGTTATATGGTATATTCGAGAAAATATGCAGAAGCACATTCAAGGAAAAGACTGCTTCGAAAAAGGTGCGGCAGCGCCGCACCTTTTTCGAAGCATAGTTATTTATTGGGGTAATCCCACGCCAACAGGAACCCAGTCGGTAATGCATTGGGGCCAACTTTCGCGTCTACCTCATTTGTCCGCATATTGCGCGGGACAAGCACGGCGAACACGACACGCTCCTCCTCAAAGTCGCTCATATCCAGCATAGCGTGAAGCAGCGTCTTTTTGCCGCTTTCCACATCGAGGAAGATTGGATTTCCGTCTGCGTCCGTGACCGGCTGATAGTCCACGAAAAAGACAAGTCCGTAGTGGACATACGGCGTGCCCCACACCTCCATGTCAAGCGAAATCGGATGTTCGTTTGTAATATTATAGAACACGCCTGATGTACCCAAGCAACCGTTTATTATAAAGCGGCTCCCGGCTCGTTTTATCAAATCGGTTTCGGACCATTCCTGAATGTCTTCGTGCGGGCAGTCGACTTTGGTGGAGGAAATATCCGTCAGCATGACAGCGGGGGAGGGGAAATTCTGCTCCGTAGGATCGACCGTCATTTTGATTTCTGCGCCGATGCCCACTTTTGCATTAGTCGGATCGCCGCGCACGCCCTTGTCCTTCCACGTCCAGTCCGGCTCAGTGATCGGAAGAATGAAGAATTCAAGCATATCCCCTGCCTTGCCTGTGACCGGAGTAAAGGTGAACCGAATGCAGACCTCGGAATTTTGGTGATGGAAAACATGCATAAATGCGTATTCGTCAATCTCATCCGTTCGATATGGCTGGGGCTGACCGTCCAAAAAGATCAGAAAGCCCGTTCCGTATTTTCCTCCTCTTCCCGAATGTCTGACCATGCACGGAATCACGATTTCGCCGCCGGTATAGGAGATATATTTTCTGCCGTTCTCCGTTTCAGGCAGAGCATCGGCGTGAAAAGTGGAGATAATACCGGCGGGTTCTTTATCGGAGGGATCTTTAGTGGGAGTAGCCGTCGCCTCCGTCGGCTGCTGCGTCGGAGTGAAAATGTCTTCGCCCGTCGATTCTGTCGGTTGATCACTCGGAATGACAATCGGCGTGCAGGAGCAGAGGAGGGAAAGGACAAGAATCAGAGAAAGTACTCTTCCGATATGAGAAACGAATTTGGACATATCATGTGCCTCCTAAAAACGGGATTGGGGACGCGTCACGGGACAGTGACAAATGCGGTCAGATCATATATTCCCGCATATGCATAATAGTCGTCATCCAGAAGAAAGTGTTTGGTATGTAATTCGGTCGGATAGTAGATAATGGAAAAGTAAAGCGGGAAATTCTGCCGGAATTCGATAACGCCAGATGGGCTTTCGTAACACGACAGTTCGTCTCGTGTATCACCGTCAGTGGTATACCCCGAGACTTGGAAATGAGCGCCAACGGGATTTTTAACAACGGAAGAGACAGTTAGCGCAAGGTTTCGATTGTCTGCAGATTGGCCGGAACGGGCTCGGAACGTATCAAATGGCTCAACCAGTACTGCCTTGTCATTGAGAGCGGCGGACACACTTACGGCGAGGACGGAAACGAGAAGAAAGGCTGTCAGACATACGAACAATTTTCTTTTTGTCATGTTTACAAGTCCTTTCATTTGGTTATTTCTTGTTTCGTCAGTGGGTGGCTTTTACTTACGGCGGAGCAGACTCAGCAAATCATCGGGTATCACCTCCGGACTCGCCTGCTTGAAAAACAGGACGAATTATTTATAGTTTGAGTATACACTTACTTTCAATTCTTGTCAAGTACTTTTTGTTTTATTTTTCAAATTGCTATACGGTATATTCGGGGAAATATGCAAAGAATCGCCGGAAAGAGAAACGGAGCGAACATCCCTGCCGATGCACGCTCCGCCGCCGATTATGACTATCCCTTTTTACTGCACAGGAACCCCTTCCGGGCAGCCGTTTTATTGCATTGGAGGTCGGTACTCGCATCGGTTACAGCCGTGACAGGACGACAACTCCGGAAACCGCCATATGCGGCCCCGGCCCTCCGAATGCGGGAACCGCTCTCCGTCTCGAAGGCAATGAAGCCGACTTCCGAGTTTATTATCGCAGAAAATGCGAAAAAAGTCAATCGTTTTGCACTTTTGATTTTTTTGGACGGTGGCCACGGTGCGGTGCAGGCGGGAAACGGCGTTGTATTTTGGCAAAACCGCTTGCAATTTGATCGAAAATTTGATACAATCGGTACATCCATAAAAATCGGAGTGTGAAAAGGAATTGTTACGAAAGGGAAGCATCGAAACGAAAAACCGCATTCTGTCTGTCTGCGTTCGCCTGTTTTTGGAGCAGGGGTATCATCAGACGCCGATCAGTCAGATTATCCGTGAGGCGCAGGTTTCCGCCAGCACCTTCCAGAATATTTTCCGCACCAAGGACGGGATTCTCGGCGAACTGGTCGAATTCATGTTTGGCGGTCAGTTCAACGTTGCGCGCAGCGTTACCCGCAGCGATCTTCCGGCGGTGTATGTATACGCTGCCGAAACGGCGATCCAGCTTGTACTGACCGAGCAGAACGAAAATCTTCGGGATATTTACCTTGAGGCGTATAACACACCGCAGACGTCGGATTTTATTTATCAACATATGGCGCAGGAGCTTTTCCAGATCTTCGGCCCGTATCAGCCGATGGCCACGCAGAGCGATTTTTACGAGTTTGAGATCGGGACGGCCGGAATCATGCGCGGTTATATGGCCAAGCCATGCGATATTCATTTTCCGCTGGAAAAGAAGCTGGATCGCTTCCTGACGCTTTCCCTCCGTTCCTACCGCGTACCGGAAGAGGTGCAGAAGCGCGTGCTGGCTTATATTCGATCTATTGATATTCTCAAGCTTGCGGAAAACGTTGTACGGCAGCTCTTTGCCGCGCTGGAAATGCGCTTCGATTTTTCTTTGAACCAACCGCCTAAGAAGTAAAGGACACCTTCCGAAAAAACGTCGGTACGACCGCAGATAAACGGTCGTACCGACGCTTTTCTAATCGTTTCCGGATGCCTCCGCCTGTAACCGACAGCCCTCGTCCGGGCAGAGGTTGGTCGGCTGCCAGGCTCCTTTCTTGTATTCCTTCGGAAGGACGTGAAACTGCTCCTTGAAGGCAGCGGAGAATTTGCTCTGGCTGGTGTAGCCGACGCTTGCGGCAATCTCCGCAAGCGACAGGCTTGAGCTTTTCAGAAGCTGCGCCGCGTGGTTGAGCCGATGCTCGCGGATGTGCGCCGCAACGGAGTTACCGTAGACGGATTTGAAAATTTCCTTTAGCGTTGTCGGATTCATCAAAAATTCTCTGGATAATTCTTCAATGGTGATACGCTCTGCGAGATTTTCCGTCAGACGTCTGTGGATGCGGCGCGCAATATCCACCTGCTCCGGCCGGAGCTGTGTCAGGTGTTCCTCCTGTGAGGGGTCGACACAACTCAGATACAGCAATGTCTCCAGCGCGCCAATGCGCCGGTAGGCTGGGCGGAGGTTGTCCGGGCCGAGGTAGAAATGCTCAAAAACGGCATTGGATTGGGCGCAAGCCGCGATGGACGTCAGTCGTTTGTCCATACAGAACTTCTTTTGCAGGAACGAGCCGTCAATTCCGGTATCGGCTAAAAGCTCGGGCGGCTGCTGCGTCAGGATGTCAAGCCGAACCGACAATGACAGCCCCTCGCAGCTTCCGTTCGGGAGAAAAACGGTATCATCCGCGCAGGCCGCGGCGGTGAAGATCGAAAAATCACCCGCGCCGAGGCAGACGCTGTGTCCGTTTGCGGCTACGCGGCCGATGCGGCCCTGCCGGCAATAGACAATGTGGAGCGTATTGTCCGACATTTCATGCGGGATGTGCAAGCGCTCCCCGAAGAATGTATAGTAAGATAGCTCAATGCCGGGAAACAACGCAACGGTTTCCGGGAGAAATGTGTGATGTTGCTGCATCGAATCACCTCCCGATCAGGATTCCGGACAGGCGATGTCCATGATCCGTTCCAGCATATGGTGCAGTGTCACGGCCTGCAGGTTGTCCGTTGCGCGATAGTAGACCTCCTTACCGTCCCGGCGGCCGGAAATCAGACCGGAGCCGCGCAGCGCGCGTAGGTGGTGCGATACTGCCGGAGCGGTCATATCCATGAGCGCGGCAATGTTTACGACGCACTGCTCGCAGTGGCAGAGCAGCCAGAAAATGCGGAGTCGTGTGGGGTCGCAGAGCTGCTTGAACAGTAAGGATACGGTCTGAAAATCCTCAATTTGCGAGAGCTTTTCCAGAATCTTGTCAGTGTTTCCTGCGTCGGAATGACGGTGCGGAAGCTCGGTCATAAATTATCAGTCTCCTTTTGCTCCTTTTGGCAGAGCTTTTGCCCCAAACGGCAGACAAACGCCCGTTGGACTTGCTTTTTTCGGATGGGAAGATTATACTACGGACATAAAAATTAAACAAGTGCTTAAACGTTAAAATTTGAAAAGGAGTGTTTGAAAATGAAAAAAACATATAAAATCGAAGTTGACTGCGCCAACTGCGCGAACCTGATGGAGGAGGCAACCCGCAAGACCGAGGGTGTCGCCGCTGCGACCGTGAATTTCATGGCGCAGAAGATGATCGTTGAGTTTGCCGATGGCGCCGATGCTGCCGCCGTCATGAAAAACGTTCTGAAGGCCTGCAAGAAGGTTGAGCCCGACTGCGAGATCGAGCTGTAAGAATAACTAATATAGTGTAGGAGCGCCCTTCGCAGATGCGAGGGGCGCTCTTGCTTATGCAAAATAATTGACGGAAAGAACTACGGCGCCAAGGAGAACGAGGATGATTCCGGTAATGCGATTCAGCGTTTTCGGCTGCACCCGGTTTGCAATCAGCGCCGCGATTTGGGCAAAGACAAGTGTGCTGACTACGCAGACAAGAAGTGTGAGCCAATCGGGAACACCACCGATAGCAAAGTGACTGACCGCTCCGGTAAGCGCCGTTGCGCTCATGATAAAAACACTTGTACCGACGGCGGTTTTCAGCTCGTAGCCCAGTACGGACGTCAGGACGAGGAGCATCATCATTCCTCCGCCTGCACCGACAAAGCCGCAAACCAGACCGACCAGTGCGCCGCAGACGGAGGAGCGGACGGCCTTTTGCTTTGCCGTTGCCTGAGTCAGTCGCTTTTTCGGCGCAACGACCGGCTTTACGATAAACTTGATGCCGAGTAAAAGCGTCATAAATACGGAAAAGCTGCCCATGGTTGTTTTCGGAACGATGCTTGCCAAATAGCTCCCGACAGCCGTAAAGCAGAGGACGAACACCATCATAACGAGTCCGTTCCGAATATCCAGATTCTTGTTTCGTCCGTAGGTAACGGCCGAAACGGCACTGGCCAGAACGTCGCTCGCCAGCGCAACACCGACGGCAAGATACGGATCCATTTTGAGAAACGTAACAAGCATCGGGCTGATCACGGCGGCCGCACTCATACCGGCAAAGCCGGTCCCAAGCCCTGCGCCCAACCCGGCGAGAATACAAATCAGAATTTGATACATGGATATCCTCCTTAAAAACGATGACTCAGGTTTTCCTCAAGCTTGCGGAGCACACTTGTAAATGCGGCGGCTTCCTCATCGGAAACGCCTCTGCGGAGCGACTGCGTAAATTCGGCCTGCATTGCTCGCCCGGCTGCGATGATCGGAGCAGCCTTTTCCGTAGGAACCAAACGCTTCTTTCTGCGGTCCTCCGTATCCGCACAACGGCTGAGCAATCCCTCCTGAATCAGGCTTTCTACTCCGACCGAGGCGATCCCGCTGCGCAGCCCGCGCAGCTCGCAAAGATCCCTGGCCGTGTTATATTCCGGATTGTTTGCACAGAAGAGCAGGATGTCGAAGCAGGTGGAATTGATGCCGTATTGCCTGCAAATCGGCAAACATAGAGATCGGTAATGATTCGACAGCTTCTTCCCGAGAGAAACGAGCTCAAGTGCGGTCATGAAAACGCCTCCGTTCATTTAATCTAAAAATAGAATTTTTAATATTATACAAATCGACGACGGGAATGTCAAGCCCTTTTACGGAGCATAACTCCGTGTTCGTCCGCATAGCCTGTCTTATATGGAATGCTCGGGAGGGATTGGATGACGCAGGGGATGCTTGAAAGAATCGGCGCGGCCGTGTGGGGCTGGCCCATGATGGTTCTGCTTGTCGGAGTGGGGGTGCTGTTCACCGTCCGTCTTCGCGGTTTGCAATTCCGGCGGCTTGGGCAGGCGTTCCGCCTGATCTTCCGCCGGGCGGAAGGGGAATGTTCATCTTACAGTGCTCTGTGTACCGCACTTGCCGCAACCATCGGGACAGGAAATATTGTCGGCGTCGCGACGGCCATGGCGGCAGGCGGCCCCGGCGCACTGTTTTGGATGGTGTTGACGGCGTTTTTTGGGATGGCTACGCAATATGCTGAGGGCTTCCTTGCAGTGAAATACCGTCGCAAAACGACGAACGGCTGGTTCGGCGGTCCGTTCTGCTATATTGAACAGGGGCTCGGAAAGCGGTTTCGCCCGCTGGCCGTCGGCTTTGCCGTAATCGGCTCGGCGGTCGGGATTCTGGGCGTGGGAACCGTAACACAGGTCAATTCCATTACGTCGGCAGCGGAGCGCTTTTTCGGAAGCGACGGCCCGGCAATGGTGGTGTTTGGGAGAAGCTATTCATGGAGCGTCGTCCTGACGGGACTTGCGGTAACGATTCTGTCTGCACTCGTGCTGCTTGGCGGCGCCAAACGTGTGCGCTCTGCCTGCGAATTCATCGTGCCGTTTATGTCCGTTCTGTATATCACCGTTTGTCTTGCAATCCTGCTGAGGAACCTGCCGGAGATTCCGGCGGCGCTGCGGCTGATTGTAAAGAGCGCCTTTGCGCCGAAGGCGGCGCTGGGAGCGGCGGCGGGAATCGGTTTGCGGCAGGTGCTGCGCATGGGAATCGGACGCGGCGTGTTTACAAACGAAGCGGGACTCGGTACATCGCCGATCGCCGCAGCGACGGCGGGGACGGATCCCGTCGCGCAGGGGCTTGTGACGATGACCGGCACGTTTATCGATACCGTGGTGATATGCTCGTTGACGGGACTGACGCTTGTCGTAACCAACGCATGGAACAGCGGTCTTGACGGTGCGCAGATTGCCGATTACGCATGGTGTGCCGCGCTGCCACTTCCGGAAAGCCTCTCGTCCTTTCTGATGTTTCTCTGTCTGGCTTTCTTTGCCTTTGCGACGATTATCGGCTGGAATTTTTACGGTGAACGCTGCCTGATCTACCTGACCGGCGGGAAGGGTGTGCGGCTCTATCGCGCGGCATACCTGCTCTCGGTGGCGGTCGGACCGTTTTTTACCGTCAGTGCCGCATGGGAGCTGGCGGATATTCTGAACGCATTTCTTGCCGTGCCCAATCTGACGGCGCTTCTGCTGCTGCAGAACGTTTGCGTGCGTGAGACGCGCGGCGGCTTGAATGGAGTTGGGGGACACGGGAGGGCCGTGAAAAAATAATCAAGGATTATGTAAATTGCGGTTGAAATCCGTCGGCACTTTTGCTATAGTTGTGTCAAATGGATCGGAGGCGAATTCAATGCAATTTACGAGTCTTTTCTTTCTCTTTTTGTTTTTGCCGTTATGCCTGGCTGCTTACCTGTTGATTCCTTCGGTGAAAGCAAAAAACGCGGTGCTGCTTATTGCGAGCCTGCTTTTTTATGCGCTCGGCCAGCCGAAGTATCTTCCGCTGCTGCTGATCTCCGCCTTTATCAATCAATATCTGGCGTGCAGGATTGTCCCCGGACAAAAAAAGACCCTTTTTTTGCCGATACTGTTCAATCTGCTCGTCCTGATCTTTTTCAAATATACCAATTTCCTGCTCGGAATCTTCGGATGGACCGGAGACGATGGGGCGGGCGTGCTTAAGCTCGCACTGCCGCTCGGCATTTCCTATTACACGTTCCAGCTTCTTGCATATCAGATCGATATTTACCGGAACAAAACGGCTCCTGCATCGTCTTACTGGAAGGTGCTGCTTCTGATCTCCATGTTCCCCAAGATCCCGATGGGGCCGATTGTCCGTTATGCGGACATTGAAAGCCAGCTTGACAGCCGAAAGACCAGTCCACAGGCAATTTTCCGGGGACTGGTACGGTTCTGTGTCGGGCTGGGGAAAAAGGTGCTGATTGCCGATTATGTTGCGCGGCTGATCAAAGAGCTTTCACCGGCGAATACCGGTCTGGCGGCGTGGGCGGTCGCGATCCTGTTTGTGTTTCAGCTCTACTATGATTTTTCCGGCTATGCGGATATGGCCATTGGACTCGGGCGGGTGTTCGGCTTCCGCTATCCGGAGAATTTTGATCTGCCCTTTGCCTCTGCGTCCGTCAGCGAACTGTGGCGGCGCTGGCATATGAGCCTCGGCAGCTTTTTTAAGGACTATGTTTACATCCCACTCGGCGGAAACCGCAAGGGGAAGGTACGGCAGATTCTGAATCTGCTGGTGGTGTGGCTCCTGACCGGCCTATGGCACGGAGCAAGCTGGAACTTTGTGCTCTGGGGGCTGTTTTTCTTTGTACTGCTGGCGCTTGAGAAGCTTCTCTGGCCGGTGCTGGAAAAGCTGCCGTATTTTGTGCGCAATCTCCTGACGCTGATTGCGATTGTGATCGGTTGGGTGTTCCTTGCATACACCGATGCGGCGGGCGCTATGTCCGCGCTTCGTGCAATGTTTGCGCCGGATGCGTTCTGGAGCGCCGCCGTGTGGACAAAGCTGCGCGGCGCCATCCCGCTGGTCGTCCTGTGTATTCTCGGCTGCACGGTGCTGCCGCGTTGGATCGCAATGATCTGGAGCAGTCTTTTTGCCGAGCGGCAGCGCGGCCGCAGCCTATCCGTTACGCCGAAGCGTGCGTTTTATGCGGCCAGTCTTATGATTTTCGCATTGGTGCTGCTGTATTTCTCTACGGTTTCCATTGTCGGCCTTGGGACAAGCAACTCCATCTATGCAAACTTCTGATTTTTTGTGGAGGTACGAATGAAACGACTGTATTCTGTTTTGTCGGCAGTTATGCTCTGCCTGATGCTTCTCGTCGGAGCCGTCGCTCTGTTTGACAAGGATCCGACGTACTCCGAAACGGAAAAACGGGAGCTGGCGGCTCGCCCGAGCTTTTCGCTGTCGGCCTTTTTTGACGGCAGCTTCAATACCGCCTTTTCCAAGTATTTTTCGGATACGTTTCCGCGGCGTGAAATGCTGTTGGCGGCCAATAAGTCTCTGAACGGCTTTTACTATTCATCGCTGTTTACCAAGGAGGGCGACGCCTCACTGATTATCGACATGGGCGATCACGGCGCCAACGGCGGCGCGTCGTTGAATCCCTCGGATGCGATCGATCCGTCCGCCTCCTCCGAACCGAGCGAGCCGACGCACGGGACTTCGGATGATCCCTCGAACCCGAGTGATCCGGAAACACCGACAGAGCCGACCGATCCGACGAAGCCCACCATCAACGACTCCGACACAAAGTATCCGCCGGAGGATGAAAAGGCGCAGGATCTCGGAGCGGCGATCGTTGTCGGTAACCGGGCGATGGATGTTCCTTACATGAACAAGTCCGTGATCGATAAGTATGCCGAATCGGTCAACGCCATTGCTGCCGCTCTCGGCAGCAATGTCCGCATGTTCAATATTGCCGTTCCGAATGCTGCGGCGTTCTACGCACCCGAGGCATATCGAACCGGAAGCTGCTACCAGCCCGATATGATCGACTACTGCTACTCCAAGCTTGCAAGCAATGTGACCGCGGTCGATGCTTATTCTGCCATTGCGCCGCACACGGACGAGTATATCTACTTCAGAACGGACCACCACTGGACACAGCTCGGTTCCTATTACGCCTATACGGCTTTTTGCAAGGCGGCGGGTTTTGAGGTCAAGGACATCAGCCTTTTTGAAAAAGGGCAATATGACAATTTCAAAGGCTCCATGTGCACCTTCCTTGCCAATTACCCGCAGGTTGAGGTCTTAAAAAATAATCCGGACACGCTGTATTTCTACCGCCCGATTGTTGAGGCAAAGGCGCGTTATTACGAGGATGCAACGCTCTCGCCGGAGTATGTTATCGGCGTTATCAGCTATATTTCCGACTCTGTCAGCAATAAGTATCTGACCTATGCCGGCGGAGATCATCCCATCGTTATTGTAAGGACCGATGTGGAGGGGCCTGTTTGTATGCTGATCAAGGAATCCTACGGAAATGCCTTCATGCCGTGGCTCACGAGCCATTACAGCAAGATCATTCTGGTCGATCCCCGCGAGTTTAACCGCAACGGTAAACCGGATCTTGATCTGGTTGCCTTTGCCAAGGAACAGGGCGTGAACGACTGCATTATCCTGGATTACACCTTTATGCTCAATTCCGAAAACTACACCACATGGCTCAAACGTCTTGTCAATGCCGACTGAAGAAACGACCTGCGCCGCAGAAGCTCTGCGGCGCAGGTCGTTGTTATTCGGTTACCCCTTCCCAGAACAGTTTCTCAATCCGCTGTATGTAGGCTTCATCGATGTTGTAAATATAACTGGAAAGCACATGCCAGGTCGGGGTGATTCGGATTTCATCGCGTGAAAGCCGGGAGAGATAATAGGAAACAATTGCCTGCATATCGGCCAACTGGATTGAAGGGACGTCCGTGGTCATCAGCATACCACTCGACAGAGCTTTATCTCCCGCAACAAGAATGCAGGAATACGATCCCTGTGCCATTTCCCAGATATACACGATCAAACCGTGCTCCGTGTTCATCTCAAAGTACGCCGGATATCGATCTTTCAGTATGGAAAGCTCCGCGGAAAGCGGTTCGCTATTCTCTGTGGAAGGTGTTTCGGTGGAAGCCGGCGTCGGAGCGTCGGCAGGGGAGCACCCGGCGGTGAACAGACTGAGGAGGATGGACGTGACTAGAAGCAGGGAAGCTATGGTTGCTCTGCGGATTTTTGTACGCATTGGGAGTACACCATCCTTTCTGTATACAGTATTCAAATGAATTGACATTTGCAGTATAGCATAAAAAATAGAGCCTGTCAAGGAAGTAAGCCCTACTTTCTAAAGAGTGCGGCCAGATAAAATAGCAGCAGTGCAACGAAGCTTGCCGCAAGCAGGATCATTCGGTTGCTGCCCTCGTCCAGCCGGTCGTTCAGTGCGCCGAGATAGGGGATGGTGAGACGTATGCAACCGAGAATATTGTTTTTGTGGATAACGGCGCTACGGTTCTGCTCCATGCGGCATTTTACTATGAAATGCTCCGCATCCGGTGCAAATGCTTGCTCGATCTGTCCGACGGATACGGTGCTCGGTGCGGAAAGAAACACGATCCACTCACCGCACTTCAGAGACTCGGCCGGTTTTGTCCATGCATAGACAAGTGAGCCCTTCGAAATCACGGGGGACATTGCATCGTCTTTGACCGAATAACCGGTGCAGCCGGTCAAACGGAGTAGAATCGGCAGGAGTGCCGCGAGGAAAATCATCAGGAACAGAATGTGTCCGACGGTTCTTTTGATTCGTAACTTTGTCATAGTGGATACCCTCCCGGGAATAATGGTACCACCGCTCCGTGCGCGGAAGCGGCAGAAAACGGCCGTCTTTCCTCACATTTTTAAAAAGACTTGACGCGGCGCACTTCGTGCAGTATCATAAAGGAAAAAACGGAAGGGACGATTCCTATGAAACGATCCGAGATCAATCGCGCACTGCGTGAACTGGAGCAGATGTGCACGAGGGAGCATTGCTATCTGCCGCCGTTCTGCCATTTCACGCCGGAACAGTGGTGCGAGAAGGGGCATGAGTACGACGAGGTCCGCGACTGTATGCTTGGCTGGGATATTACCGATTACGGCCTTGGTGATTTCGACAAGGTCGGTTTCTCGCTTATTACCATTCGCAACGGCAACCGTGCCATGCCGGACAAGTACCCAAAGGTCTATGCGGAAAAGCTGCTCTACCTGAAGGAAGGACAATATGCACCGAATCACTTTCACTGGTACAAGACCGAGGATATTATCAACCGCGGCGGTGGCAACGTCCTTATTCGTGTCTATAACAGTCTGCCGGATGAATCCATCGACCGTGTTTCCGATGTGACCGTTCATTGCGACGGCCGCTGTTATACCGTTCCGGCCGGTACGCAGATCCGCCTGAAGCCCGGTGAGAGCATTCATATTCAGCAATACCTTTATCATGACTTTTCCGTGGAGCCGGGCAGCGGTCCCGTGCTGCTCGGTGAGGTCAGCCAATGCAACGACGACAATACGGATAACCGTTTTGAACCGCCGGTCGGCCGTTTCCCGAAAATCGAGGAGGATGAGTCGCCGTACCGCCTGCTTTGCAACGAATATCCGGAGGCAGCAGACTGAGATGGCGGAGATTGTTGCGATCGGTGAGCTTGTGATCGATTTTTCACCCGTCGGCACGGATGCGGACGGCTATCCGACGCTTGCCGCCAATCCCGGAGGCGCCCCGGCCAATTTCCTGGCGGCGGCGGCGAAGGCGGGCGGCAGCACGGCGCTTTTGGGTAAGGTCGGCGAGGACGCCTTTGGGCGTCTCCTGCGTGATACGCTGGAGCGTGCAGGAATTGATACGCGCGGTCTGATTGCAGATCAAGAGACCTTTACCACACTCGCTTTCGTTACGCTTGACGCACAAGGGGAGCGCGAATTCTCTTTTGCGCGTAAGCCGGGGGCGGACACACAGCTTCGCTTTGACGAGCTTCGGCTTGATCTGATTGACGAGGCGCGGGTTTTCCATTTCGGCACGCTCTCTCTGACAAACGACCCGGCGCGAGAAGCGACCGTTCGCGCTGTCGCCTATGCCCGTGAACGCGGAAAGCTCATCAGCTTTGACCCGAATCTGCGCCGCCCGCTCTGGAGGGATTTGACAGAAGCAAAGCGCTGGATGCTATGGGGTCTTTCGCAGGCCAATGTCGTTAAGCTCAGCGACGAGGAGGCGGAATTTTTGTTTGCGCTGCCCCCGGAGGCTGCCGCAGCACATATTTTGCAGCAGTATCCCGTGCGGCTGGTCTACGTGACCTGCGGAGCGAGAGGCTGCTGCTTTGCCAATGCACATTGTGCGGGCTTTGCCGCTGCGCCGAAGGGGCTTCCGATCATTGACACAACCGGTGCGGGCGACATTTTTGGCGGTACGGCCATGCAGCTTCTCCTGCAAAGCGGAAAAACGCCCGACAGCCTGAGCGATGCAGAGCTTCACGCTTTGGTTGAGACCGCCTGTGCGGCGGCGAGTCTTTCCGCTACGAAGCACGGCGGACTCTGCTCCGTTCCCGAGCCGGAACGTGTGCGGCAGCTTTGCAGGGCATTGCGGTGAAATAAAAAGATCCGTTCTGTGGAACAGAACGGATCTTTTTTGTCGTATACCGCGGCTATAGATGCAGACACAGCCAGCAGGAAAACTCGGCGAGCAGTGCCCAGAGAAGCTGATAAACAGCAAGATGCAGTGCGGTTGGCACCGTGCCCCAGAAAAGCATCAGCGCACAGGTCAAAAAGCCAAGGACACCGGCCAGAAGCGTCAGAAAGAGGTTGACGGAAGCGGCGGTACGCAGAGTCTTTGCCGCCGCGACGGAGGAAGCAAAGGCTCCGAAGTCTCCGCGCGCGACCAGCGCTCCCTGACCGATATTGCCGACCTTTTCCCACGCCGGCTGACGAAGACGTCTCCCGTAGGGGGGAAACCGCATTTGCCGTGTGGAAGCGTTGAGCTTTGCGGCAAGCAGCTCGGGTGTGATGAGAAAATCGCGGGTCATAAGCACAATGTCAAGCCGGGATTTTGAAAGAAGCTCACGCAGTCCGGAAATGACGGATGCGGACATATTATACTTCAAGGCAAAGATACCGGCCAGCTCGCCGCCGATCGAGACATACACCGCCTGACGCAGCCGCGCACCCTTCGGCATATGTACGCCGATACTTTGCATAAAACCCACGGAGCCGACAAGAACGGTTTCGCCCGCGACCTCCGCCTCAATGCCGCCGTCGTCGTAGCAGCGGTAGGCTGCGGCGGTACAGTGCTTTCCGGATTGTGTCCGGAGCAGCTCCTCGAACACCTCGGCCAGAGGACTCCCGGCAGCCTCAAGCGCCGCCAGCGCGTAGGCAATCACGCGCGAGGCGGTCAGGGGGCTGTAGAGCTTCATTCCGTTCGGAACGACGCTTCCTGCTGCAAACAGATCCTCGTCACGCAGGACGACGGTGTATTTTCCGGAAAAAAGGCGGGTTGCGTGCCAGCCGCAAAGCGCGGCGTTTTTACTGAGCCTGCGGCAAAGTGCGCCGAAGGGACGCGTGTAGCTCAGCGCCGCACAGAGCGGCAGCGCGCCGAGCAGGAGACTCAGCCATGCCCGGACAAAGCTGGCCTGCGCACGCGGCACAAGCAGATAGGCCAGCAGCGGCGAAGAAAGCGCCAGAGCCGTGGTAAATGGTGTGCCAAGTCGTTTCGGTCCGTCCGTGTGGTCAAGGTTCAATAGAAAATCGATGGGGTTTCCTTTGTCGGTGCGCAGCGCAGAGGTACCGTCCGGAAGCTTTTTTGTGCGGAATACACCGTCCGGCCGTGTCATGCCAACCAGTCTGTGCAGAGTCGAAGCGCGCGCCGAGTGTGCGGAAACAAGCGATCTTTGCAGCGAAAACAGCTGTACGCAGGCCAGCACCCACAGGAATGAGCCGTAGCGGAGCGCATCATAAATCGACAGGAGTGCTGCAAGGATTCCAAGTGCGTAAACACCGATGCGGATGCGCATCAGCTCTGCCAGTGCGTGAAGTGCGACTTCATAAGCCAACAGAAGCGCAGCAAGCGTAACGCCTGCGGAAAGGAGGCCTACGCTGCCCTCCGGGAGGGAGACGGGCGGGGTAGCAGGCAGGGAATTGGCAAAAAGCAGCAGCGCAAAGAGCGTCGCCAGCCCAAGCAGAAACAGACGGATGCGGGCAGCGCCCAGTGCGCGGGCGCTGCTGCGGAATTGCTCCTGCAGACTCGGCGGCGCGACCGATCGGATCCGCGGCTGCTGCTCCGGTGCGGGAGCCGGCTCCGGCGGTATCTGCGGTGGGGGAGCGGTCTGCGGCTGCTGACGGGAAAACTCGCGCAGAATGGATTCCAGGTCAAAAGAAGCCGAGCCGTTATTCAGTTGTTCCGGCTTCTGCTGATCCATACTATCCTCTCTGACGGAGCGCCTCGTAGAGCAGAATC
Source organism: uncultured Oscillospiraceae bacterium (assembly GCA_934645175.1). Lineage (GTDB taxonomy): Bacteria > Bacillota > Clostridia > Oscillospirales > Oscillospiraceae > JAZOXB01. The sequence continues at coordinate 6,511 of CAKUDE010000005.1, read as the reverse complement.
GCTGTCGAAGCCGAGGCGTTGAGCGAAGAAACGTGTCCCTTCATGGGAATGCTTACCAGATAATCGCAGTTTTCGCGCACAAGGCGGCTGATGCCGTCGCCTTCGTTCCCGATGACGATGGCGGCCGGGCGCTTGAGGTCGGCGTCATACAGACTGACGGAGCCGTCCGCTGCCGTGCCAAAGATCCACACGCCACGCGATTTGAGGTCACGGACGGCGGCGGTCAGATTTGCCACGCGGGCAACCGGTATATATTCCACGGCGCCTGCGGACGCTTTTCCGACCACGGCGGTCAATCCGACACTGCGACGCTTGGGGATGACGATGCCGTGTGCTCCGGCGCATTCTGCGGTACGCAGGATTGCACCGAGATTGTGCGGGTCGCTGAGCTCATCACACAGAACCAGCAGCGGTGCCTCTCCGCGTGATTCGGCGATGGCCAGAATCTCGTCGATTGTCGAATACTCATGTGCGGCAACGCTGGCAATCACACCCTGATGTGCGCCGGTCTGGCTCATTTCATTGAGCTTGCGGCGGTCAATGCGCACAACCACCGCGCCGGCATCTTTAGCCATTGCGGCCAGACGGCCGAGAGAGCGGTCGGTGTCGCCGTCGGCAAGAAAGAGCTTGTTGATCGCACGGCCGCTCTTCAGTGCCTCCGTGACGGCGTTCCTGCCTTCAATCAGGCCCTCCGACAGGTCGGAATCGGACATATCCTGCTTAAAACTCTGTTTCATAACTTCTCCATCTCTTTGGAAATTGAAGATTTCGCATTTTCCATAGTGGATATTATAGCAAAGAATGTCGAAGGACACAATAGGAAAAGTAAAAAACCGTTTATAAAAATCCGTCGCTTCCGGGAGAGAAAAGAGTGCCTTGACTTCCGGCGGAAGTGTGGTAAAATATTGCGCAGAGACGGTTCGGGCCTTCGTCCCGTCGAAACCCGCGGGAGGCATTTTTAATGGAAGAGTTTGTAACCGGATACTGCCGTGCCATTGACGGCGCTCGCACGGTTCTGGCAGAGCCGGACGAGCGGTGTGCCGATTGCGACTTTCCGGACTGTATTTACCGAGAATCCTGCCCGATTGCCGCCAGATTAAGCGAGCTTTTTGCGTAAAGATGCGGCAGCGCATGACGGTTTCCGGCCGATAGTGGCGGGAAGCCGCCTTTTTCCTGTATTTTTTAAAAAATAATTCGGCATTTTCATTAAAAAAGGTTGACTAATTTCGGTCATTGTGCTATACTCTTAGCTTGTGTGAGCATGAATATTCCCTGCACCGGAGGTGTAAAGTTGCGTGCTTGAGGAGCTACAGTCCGGCGAGAGACTCGTCGGTGTCAAGCAGATCCTGAGAGCGCTTACGCGCGGCAGCGTGCGCGTTGTGTTTTTTGCTGCCGACGCAGACCCGGCGCTCGTCGCGCCGCTGCGCGAATTGTGCAGCCAGAAGGGTGTCAGGCTTGTCAGCGTGCCGTCTATGCGGCAGCTCGGCGAGGCCTGCGGCATCGCGGTCAAGGCCGCTGCGGCTGCACTTGTCTGATTTTGTATCTTACGGAATATTTTCTCTGAATTCCGGACAAGATAATCGCTGTGATTCAGCGAACATTTTTTTGAGAAAGGAGAACATCAATGCCTACTTTTAATCAGTTGGTCAGAAAGGGCAGAGAGCAGTCTGTTTACAAGTCCACCGCTCCTGCACTGCAGAAGGGACTCAACACTCTGAAGAACCGCACGACCGGCCTGTCCTCCCCCCAGAAGAGAGGCGTCTGCACCGTCGTTAAGGTCACGACCCCGAAGAAGCCGAACTCCGCGCTTCGTAAGATCGCCCGTGTCCGCCTGACGAACGGCTACGAGGTCACTGCCTACATCCCCGGTGTCGGTCACAACCTTCAGGAGCACTCCGTCGTTCTGATCCGCGGCGGCAGAGTCAGAGACCTCCCGGGCGTTCGTTATCACATTATTCGTGGTACGCTCGACGCACAGGGTGTCAACGGTCGTATGCAGAGCCGTTCCAAGTACGGTCAGAAGCGTCCGAAGGCAAAGAAAAAGTAATCGCATCCTGCCGCAAGGCAACCCCGCCTTGCCAGTGATTTTCATATAATAATATGTATTATGTGGGACTACCTGGCAGGCACAACACGTCGGCTTCGGGCCGGCGAAGTACCTATGAAATCATTCTATTATGAAGGAGGGAAGCAAAGTGCCCAGAAGAGGTAATGTCCCTAAGAGAGAGGTTCTTCCGGATCCGATCTACAACTCCACTCTGGTAACTAAGCTCGTCAACAGCGTCATGCTTGACGGCAAGAAGGGCGTCGCCCAGCGTGTCGTCTATGGCGCGTTTGAAATCGTTGAGCAGAAGACCGGCAAAAACGGTCTGGATGCTTTCCAGCAGGCCATGGAAAATATCATGCCCTCCCTGGAAATCAAATCCCGCCGTGTCGGCGGCGCGACCTATCAGGTCCCGCTGGAAGTCCGGCCGGAGCGCCGCCAGACCCTTGGTCTGCGTTGGCTCACTACCTATTCCCGCAAGCGCAGCGAGAAGACCATGAGAGAGCGCCTTGCTGCTGAAATCATGGACGCCTGCAACAACACCGGCGCCTCCGTGAAGAAGCGTGAGGACACCCATAAGATGGCGGAAGCCAACAAGGCATTCTCCCACTTCCGCTGGTAACAAAGGAGTACCGCAATGCCGAGACAATATTCTCTTGAGAATACGAGAAACATCGGTATCATGGCGCATATTGACGCCGGCAAGACCACCACGACCGAGCGCATCCTGTTCTATACCGGACGCACCTATAAGCTCGGCGAGACCCATGAGGGCAATGCCGTCATGGACTGGATGGAGCAGGAGCAGGAGCGCGGCATCACGATCACGTCTGCCGCTACTACCTGCTTCTGGCGTCACTGCCGCATCAATATCATTGACACGCCGGGTCACGTCGACTTCACCGTTGAGGTTGAACGGTCGTTGCGTGTGCTTGACGGCGCCGTGACCGTCCTGTGCGCCAAGGGCGGTGTCGAACCGCAGACCGAAACGGTTTGGCGTCAGGCCGATAAGTATCAGGTTCCGCGTATGGTATATGTCAATAAGATGGACATCACCGGCGCTGATTTCTTCCGTGTTCTTGACATGATTCACGACCGGCTGAAGTGTAACGCGGTACCGATCCAGCTTCCGATCGGCGCGGAAGGGGACTTCAGAGGTGTTATTGACCTCATTAAAATGCGTGCAAACGTGTTTTACGACGAGCTGGGCAAGGATGTGCGTGAAGAGGACATCCCCGATGATTTGCGTGATCTGGCTCAGGAATACCACGAAAAGCTGCTTGAGGCCGTCTCCGATCAGGATGACGAGATCATGGAGCTTTTCCTCGCCGGCGAAGAAGTCCCGCAGGAGAAAATCCGCAGCGCCATTCGTAAAGCTACTATCGCCGTTCGTATGATTCCCGTTACCTGCGGCACCTCTTATAAAAACAAGGGTGTGCAGGAGCTGCTTGACGCGATCGTCGATTATCTGCCGTCGCCTCTCGATAAGAAGGGCATTCACGGCATCAATCCCAAGACCGATGAAGAAGAGTTCCGTCCGGCTGATGACAGCGCGCCTTTTTCCGCGCTGGCCTTCAAGATTGCGACGGATCCGTTCGTCGGCAAGCTCTGCTTCTTCCGCGTTTATTCCGGCAAGGCGGATAAGGGGACGACCGTTCTCAACTCCACCAAGTCCGGACGTGAGCGCCTCGGAAGAATCTTGCAGATGCACGCAAACCACCGCGAGGATATCGAAACGGTTTATTCCGGCGATATTGCCGCCGTAGTTGGTGTGAAAAACACCACAACTGGTGATACGCTTTGCGATGAAAAGCATCCCATCGTTCTGGAATCGATGGAGTTCCCCGAGCCGGTCATCCGTGTTGCCATTGAGCCGAAAACCAAGGCGGGGCAGGAGAAGATGGGCATTGCCCTGATGAAGCTGGCGGAGGAGGATCCCACCTTCAAGACTTACACCGACACCGAGACAGGCCAGACCATCATTGCGGGTATGGGTGAGCTCCATTTGGAGATCATTGTTGACCGCCTGCTTCGTGAGTTCAAGGTCGAGGCCAATGTCGGCGCGCCGCAGGTTGCCTATAAGGAGACCGTGCGCGGGAACGCAGACGTTGAGATGAAGTACGCGCGTCAATCCGGCGGCAAGGGTCAGTATGGCCATGTCAAGATTCGCCTTGAGCCAAACGAGTCCGGAAAGGGCTACGAGTTCGTCAACGCCGTTGTTGGCGGAGCGATTCCGAAGGAATATATTCCTGCGGTCGATCAGGGTATTCAGGGCGCGATGACCGCCGGTGTTTTGGCCGGTTATCCCGTCGTTGATGTTAAGGTCACGCTCTATGACGGCTCCTATCATGAGGTGGACTCTTCGGAGCTTGCCTTTAAAATCGCCGGTTCGATGGCTTTCAAGGAGGCCTGTCGTAAGGCGCAGCCCGTCATCCTCGAACCGATCATGAAGGTCAGTGTCACGGTGCCGGACGATTACACCGGCGATGTGATCGGAGACCTTTCCTCGCGGCGCGGCAGCATCCTCGGCATGGAGCCGAGAAACGGTGCAACCCAGATCGATGCGAATGTTCCGCTTTCCGAAATGTTCGGTTATGCTACTGATCTTCGCAATGCGACCAAGGGCCGCGGTCAATACACGATGGAACCGAGCCACTATGTAGAGCTGCCGAAGTCAATTCAGCAGGAAATCATGGAAAAACGCGGTTCCCGATAAAAAAACACTTGCCAATAACGAAGATTTCGTGTATATTGGTATCATCGAGAATTCAGCACCCCACAACTAAAACAGGAGGATTTACCAAATGGCAAAGCAGAAATTTGAAAGAACTAAGCCGCACGTAAACATCGGCACCATTGGTCACATCGACCATGGCAAGACCACCCTCACCGCTGCGATCACCAAGTACCTCGCTATGCAGGGCGGCGCCGCGTTCACCGACTACGCCAGCATCGACAAGGCTCCCGAAGAGAAGGCTCGTGGTATCACAATCAACACCGCTCACGTCGAGTATGAGACCGCAAAGCGTCACTATGCTCACGTTGACTGCCCGGGTCACGCCGACTATATCAAGAACATGATCACCGGTGCTGCTCAGATGGACGGTGCGATCCTTGTTATCGCCGCTACCGACGGCCCCATGGCTCAGACCAAGGAGCATCTGCTGCTGGCTCGTCAGGTTAACGTTCCTTCCGTTCTCGTTTTCCTGAACAAGGTTGACCAGGTTGACGACGAAGAGCTCCTTGAGCTCGTCGAGATGGAAGTTCGCGAGACTCTGTCCTTCTATGGCTTCCCCGGAGACGACACCCCCATCATCCGCGGCTCCGCTCTGAACGCTCTGATCTGCGAGTCCAATGATCCGAACGCTCCCGAGTATGCCTGCATCAAGGAACTCATGGACGCCGTCGACGAGTGGATTCCCACTCCCGACCGTAAGGCCGATATGCCCTTCCTGATGCCCGTTGAGGACGTGTTCACCATCTCCGGCCGTGGCACCGTCGCTACCGGTCGTGTCGAGCGTGGCCAGATCAAGAAGAATGAGCCCGTCGAAATCGTCGGCCTCATGGAAGAGAAGAAGTCCACCGTCGTCACCGACATCGAAATGTTCCACAAGCTGCTCGACTACGCAGAAGCCGGCGACAACATCGGCGCTCTGCTCCGCGGCGTGGACAAGAAGTCCATCGAGCGTGGCCAGGTTCTGGCGAAGCCGGGTTCCATCCATCCGCACACCAAGTTCAAGGGTCAGGTCTACGTTCTGTCCAAGGAAGAAGGCGGCCGTCATACCCCGTTCTTCAATAACTATCGTCCGCAGTTCTATTTCCGTACCACTGACGTTACCGGTATCATCTCCCTCCCCGAAGGCGTTGAGATGTGCATGCCCGGCGACAACGTTGATATGGACGTTGAGCTGATCACCCCGATCGCCATCGAGAAGGGCCTCCGCTTCGCTATCCGTGAAGGCGGCCGTACCGTTGGTTCCGGCGTCGTTATCGATGTCCCCGAGGCTTAATCCTTTTTGAATCAAATGACCCGCTCTTAGGAGCGGGTCATTTTCTTATTCTTACAGAAGCACACTAAGAAGCCAACCGAGCGCGACGGGTGAAGCGCCGGCAGCTGCCCAGAAAAGCGGCATAAAACGCTTCAGTTTCCCCGGCCGCTTCGTGCTTTCTGCACCGTAGAGCGAGGCGACACGTCTTGCTTCGTCCAATAGCTCCTGTTCGCCGACGCCATGGCTCAGAGAGTCGTCCCGCAGCAAAAAGATCGCTTGTTCAAAAAGCTTTCCCTCCGGAGAACGCACCACAATGACCTGTCTGGTTACTCCTTTCAGCATTTTCATCCCTCCTGCGAAGGAGTATACCCGTTGCACATAAAAATCAAACCGGAAGGCGTAAGTGAAGTGACCCCAAAAAGTTAGACAATATTTTGAAGCAAAAATTGTTCAAGCAACCGAAAGGGCTTGCTGTCTG
>CAKUDE010000004.1 GCA_934645175.1 uncultured Oscillospiraceae bacterium | reverse complement strand
TCCGTTACCCCTTCCACGAAATCCATCCAGTCCACCCACGACTTTCTGCCGATATTGGTTGCGGCGAGATACTGCCTGTTTCCGTTTCGAGTCACACCGGGCATACGGGAGAGCCGGGACGGGTTTCTGTTCTGCTTGTCAACGGCCAGACCGTTTTTCTCAAGGAAATCATAAAGAAACTCCACGCGCTTTCTGTATTCATCGTAGTTTTCGGCATCCACATGAACGATGGCGTGAAGGCTCTTGCCGCCGCTGTGGACGAGAGCAGCCACAGGAAGCTCCAGTTTGCGATAGAGGATATCCTGCTCGGCAACAGTCAGGGTGTCCGACTCAACGAGTGCATAGCGGAAGCGGGCCACATTTTCGTTTTTTACGCCTGCTCCGTCCAGAGGATTAAAGCGTATCCATGCGCCGACCTGCGGTTTCCAGTCTCCGACCGTCGCGCCGAGGTTGTCCGGGTGCTTCCGAACGGAAGCGATAAGCTCCGCTGCGGTGCGGTCATACACACCCTTGCTCGGCACCCATCTGCCATCCGAATCCTGCCACACATCGTTTGTCACATATCCGACCTTATCGTCCGGCTCAAACAGCAGTTCCAAATAGGTGATCAGATCCTGTGCCGGATTCCATGCCGCAGACGGTACAAAGCCGGAAAAGCCGTCCGTAACGCCGTCGTATTCGATGGTATCGTCCCAGGCCATACATCCGTCCTTGCCGAACATCGTCCATCCGCGATCCTTTGCCATCTGGACGATGGTACCGCCTTTTACGGGTGTCCCGTTGCCGTGAAAGCCTTTCCATTTGCGCTCGCATTCTCCCGGATGATAGCGGGGATCGTTTCTTGACCAGTCATCCCATATCGAGCAGGGATAACCCTCCTCCTTTAATGCCATGCCGACGGATATCCACTCGGCGCGGGTAAGCTGCGCGACGTCAATTGCCCGTAGTGCCGATAAAAGATTGTTTTCCATTAAATAATTACCTCCTGCGGTCTGTATGAAGCGGCGTTAAGCCCATAGGGTATACGCCAGTTGTTATTGGCAAGCCGGGAAATGAGCGCACTTGCATCATCAAACTGCCATGTGCCGACCTGACGAAAGCCGTAGCGTTCCAGGCAGCGTATCTGCTTCGGTGTCGCAAGTCCCGCATTCTGTCGAAGCTTGAGCCGGTCGATGAGCAGAGCGGCAAGTCCGGCATTTTTCACGCTATCCGCAAAGATGCCGCGCTTTTCCAGAAATGCGATCTGTTTTTCTGATGGCGGGGCCATTTCCCATGTGAAGGTCGGCACATAGCTTGTGAGATCCTCCGCGGCGATAGACAGTGCATACTGGAGAGGGTCGACCAGCTTTCTCTTGCGGTTTCGCATTTCGGCAAGTTCACGGGCAAGTGCCTCCTCGCGCTCGGCAAGGACATCCCGTTCTGCCTGCTCTTCGGTTTCGATCAGGTCATAGACCTCATCATTTTTCATGATCTGTTCGTCTATCTTTTTTGAAATCTGCTCGTCACGGCTGACGAGAGAGGACGGGCGGCAGAGGTCATGCCTCGCCGTCATCCACAGAAAGTCAAGAAGCAGGAGGTGATTCTTGCCGGGAGAAAGTCTCATGCCGCGTCCCACCATCTGCTGGTAGAGAGAACGAATCTTTGTGGGACGGAGGACTACGATGCAGTCAACAGCGGGACAGTCCCAGCCCTCCGTGAGGAGCATACTGTTGCACAAAACATCGTATTTTCCGTTTTCGAATGCCGAGAGTATCTTGGTGCGGTCGGTGCTGTTGCCGTTTACCTCTGCCGCTTTCATTCCGGCAGCATTCAGCATGGCGCAGAATTTCTGCGAGGTTGCAACAAGCGGAAGAAACACAACGGTTCTTCTGCCTTTGCAGTAGGAAACCATCTCGTGTGCGATCCGGGCGAGATACGGTTCAAGTGCGTGTCCAATCTCTCCGGCGGCAAAATCTCCGTTCGATACGCCGACATCTCCGATATCCAGTTCGAGCGGTATCATCTGCGCACGTATCGGGCACAGATAGCCGTCACAGATTGCCTCGGTCATGCTGTACTCGTAGGCCTTGGAGTCGAAATACTCTCCGAGATTTTTCATGTCGCCCCTATCGGGAGTCGCCGTAACGCCGAGAATGTTGGCGTCCGGAAAATGGTCAAGCACACGCCTGTAGCTGTCCGAAAGGCAGTGATGCGCTTCGTCCACGATAATGTCCTGAAAGTAGTCATTCGGAAACCGGGCAAGTCTCTTTTCCTGCGCCAGAGACTGCACCGAGCCGACCGTCACCGGCAGTAAGCTGCCGAGGCTCGTTGATTCCGCTTTTTCAAGCACGGAATCCAGTCCGGATGCCTCTCGCAGCTTATCCGCCGCCTGGTCGAGCAGTTCTCCCCGATGTGCCATGATCAGCACGCGGTGTCCCTTATTTACCTGATTCTCCGTGACCGAAGAAAACACCACGGTCTTGCCGCAGCCCGTCGGGAGGACGAGGAGCGTCTTTCGATGCCCCTCGTCCCATGCGGCAAGGATCGCCTGTTTCGCCTCGGTCTGATACGGTCTCAGCCGAAACATTCATACCCCTCCTTAAGCAAACGGCAGGTCATCATCATCTGCGATCTCCGTCCAGTTGTTGTCGGCAGGGAAATTTTTCTCATCCCAGTCGTAGAAACGGTCGAGGTCGTTTGCCTGACGTTCATTCCCGTCACGGTCGGTGTAGTTACGGGGCTTGAAATGCGCGCGGCCACGGCTGCCAATCACTCTGTTCCAGTCCATCACGAGGCGCTCACCGTGCTTCTTCTGACCGATGCAGCGGAAAAATGCCGACAGTTTCCACTCCATCGACTTGTAGAGAAGAAGGTCGGTATGGACAACGGCAACGCCCTGGGGTGTGTTGACCTGCAGCGTAAGCGCCGCCTTATTGCAGGCAGGGATTTTCTGCCCGCCGGGGAATCGTCCGCGTTCAAAGCCAGTGACCGTGAAGTTGTAATCACCTTCTTCGAGAATGACAAATTCCTGCCCGTCGCTCTCGATAGCATCGTCCCAGTCAAGGAACATATTCTGGTTGTTCTGATAAGTATCTGCCATAATGATTTGCCCTCCCGTTTTCAGTTCTGTGCCGACTTTTCGGCATCGATGAGTTCTACGATCTGCGGCCAGTATTTGATCAGCCAGCCGTTGATGAATTTATCTCCGTACTGTGCGACCGGCACATCCTCGGCAAAGTGTCCTTTTGCCGCCACAACACGACGCACTTCATCCTCCGTGACACCGCTTTCCGCCATGATGCAGCGCAGACGCTCATACGCAGAATCCTCCGGCTCTGCGGCAGACGGTTTCACTGAAGGAACATCCTTCTTCGCCGCTTCAAAGGCGAATGCAATGTTGTCATAGTTCAGATCTACGGTTTCCGGCATCGCAATACGGGTCTTGGCATCCCAGGCGGGGTGATGCGTGGTGTAAATAACACGCTTTCCGCCCTGCGCCTTTTTTGTGTCATTCTCGGATGTGACCACAAAGGTCTGGTAATTGCAGAAAAGCAGCATATCGCACCACTCTTTTAACAGCGGTGCCGTTTGCTTCGACAGCTTCATTTCCCATCTGTCATAAGCTCCCATCTCGTCGGGCTGCTCGAACTTGCGCATTTTGGCATGAGCGGTAATAACGACATGGATGCCTGCGGCGATCACGAGGTCGCAAGCGGCAAGCAGACGGGAAAATTCCTCGCCCATATAGGTGTAGCCTTTGCCGTAGCCGAAACTCTCGATGCTGTTCTGCTTGTATTTGGCACAGAGATAAGCCGTAATGAGCTGCTCCGCCCAGTCGGCGGTGTCAATTACAAGCGTTTTGCAGATTCCGGATGTAACTGCGACTTCCTTGACAATGGAAATCAGTTCCTCCCAGGTGCGGGGTTTGTCGATGCGTCTGACATCCATATGCGCCGTACCGCCCTCGGTATCGATGATGACGGGATCAGGAAAATGTGCGGCAAGGCTGGATTTCCCGATACCCTCCGGGCCGTAGATCACGACCTTCTGTGCTCGGTTGATTTTTCCTTTGGTGATATTCAACATTGACAAAGCCTCCTTACTTCAGTGAATAGGAACGGTCTTCCACCAGCAGGCATCCCGGCACCTGCGTACCGGAAGCAAGCAGTTTCTTTACTTCGGTCTTCGCCACTTCCGGGGCGGGAATGCGGTAGCAGTCGACCAGCTTGCGGCTTTTGAGCCAGGAAACCGCCTTGACGGCATCCGACACCTCAAGCCGTGTCGTTTTGCGGTAATTGAGCGTCGCCACGCCGAGATCGGTTTTTTCTCCGCCGCATTCCCGGTCGAGAATCTGGAGAATGCGTGCTTCTTTCTTCTCCAACCCGCTGCGGCGGCTGCGTAGCCGCATTTCTTCAGCCCTTACGGCAGCGGCCTCGGCACGAAGGTTCAGCACCAGCTTGGCGAGATACTCAAGAACAGATCTTCGCTCCATTTGCAAAGCAGCAATCTCCGCACAGATCTCGTCTGCGTTTCCGAGAAGCTCACCGGTATCCTCATCGACCTCCATGCGGTCGGTCAGACGCAGGATTGCTTCGTTGATCTCATACAGTTTCATGTGCTGCCTCCGTTCCGATCTCGCTGATGGCAAGTTCCTCCACGGTGTCGCCGGGGACGATCACCGTAAGTCTTGTCTTGTCTCCAAAAAGGAATCGCAGCAGCTTTTCGCGAACCGACACTTTTCTGCAGGCCACGATGCCGCCGTTCACCGGCTTTTTGGAAACCGTGATGTTGAGTGCGTGTTTCATTCGTTTTGTCTCACTTTCCGTGAAGGCTGATTTGAAGCGGATTGCCTTCCTCACCATACGGAGATTTCAGCGGCGGTTTGAGGGGGTTATTTCCCGAAATTCTTGAGAAATTTCTTTCTTGCCCCATCTATGGATTCCCGCACAGTCTTGATGTCTTTCCCCTCGCGGCGGGCGATCTCACGAAGCGACAGCCCGGAGGCGAGCATCAGCAACCGCCGACGCTGCACATCGGAAAGGTGGAAAAATGCCGCTCTGACGAGTGCGTCCCGCTCATTCGAGCCGTCAAACAGGGCATCCGTAAAATCCGGAACACTATACTCGGCTCCCTCATAGTCGATGGCATCCAGTGACCAGCAGTGGTAGCGTTCTTTCCGGGCTGCGTTTTCCTCCTCCCGGCGGCTGTCCATGATAAGGGTACCGATTTCCTCGGAAACCTCGACCTCGGACATGGTGGCATCTGCAAATTTGTAAGTGATTTTCATAGGTGGCTCCTTTCAGATCTTGCGATCCGTCCAGAGCCGCCGAATCCGCTGAAAACAGAAAAAGACGGCAGGGTGAGACCTGCTTCTCCCACAAGGGAGAATTCAGATCCCGCACTGCCGTCTTGCGTTCTGGCGGATCGTCTGTGTTTTTTACTTAGGCTGCGTGTGTAATCGGGACATTCTCGATACGGAGCGTCCCATCCGGATTGGCTGTGATACGGGTGAGACAGTCTTTGTGGACGATCTCTATGACCTTGCGGTCAATGCTGATGTCGCAGACACGTTTGTTGTTCAGGTTTCTAACCGCTTCCATTGGCATTCCTCCCTTCGATAAAAAATAAGGGCCGGCAGAACAGCCTTATAACTGTTCTGCCGACCCCAATTGGTCCTTCGCCGGCACCGATTTGCCGGTGGATCATACGATATTCTTTTTCACTTCCATGACAGTAAGGGAACCGTCCTTCTTTCCCTTGACTTCGGCATTATTGCCCCTGCCGATGATGCTCCTGATCTTCGACATAATGACGGAATCGTCCTCGGCTGCGGCAGATGACATCTGCGGCGACCTATCGATTTTTTGCCTTGCGATTTTACTTTTATCCATTCCCGATTACCTCCGTCAGAAGGGCAATTCGCCATCGTCGTCATCCGAAATATCATCCTGCATAAAGGCGTTGATGGCATACTGGAAGTTTGACTTGATTTTCGGATGCCTGCTGTTCTCGCATACAGCGGCATACAAGCTATCTACGAGACTACCTATCGGCGCTATATCTCGCGTACAGCAGAGGTACTGCGACCCGTTGCCGGGAGCGAAGAGCCAGACTTCTTTTGTATAAGCATCAGCATCATTTACACGGTGAACGCTTTTTGAAATATTCATCAAATAAAGCAGCGTGCCGTTTTTCATTCGGAGATTAAAGCAGTCGCCCGCGATAGCGGTGTGAACATCGAACGCGTGCGAAATAAAGCGGCAATCAGATACCTCGTCGGGATATTCTCCGTCTGTCTGCTCATAAAAGGTCTCATAGCTGAAAAGCGGATGTTGCGCGATTCCGTTGCAATCCGTCTCCGTTCTATTAAGAGAATCTGCGGATTCCCGGCTCCAGTCCAGCTTGTCCGCATTCGTATCACGCTCCATTTTTTCGAGGAACGAAATGATATAGCGTTCTGTAGGCGTCATTTCCGCCATGTGTGCAGAGATAAGCGTGTCAATGCTTACCTGTAGTTCTCTTGCTATATTGGCAATGAACTCTATTCCGGGCGTAGGACCGCCTTCTTTGCTTGCTCGAGAGATGTATCCGGGGCTGACACCAGCGCCCGTTTCCAGTTCACCGATTTTTAACCCACGCTCTTTCACAAGAAAGGCGATGTTGTCAAACAGAACCTGTTTATTGAATTTATCGTTCATTTTCGAGTCTCCTTTTACTTGCCTGCAATTATAATATCACAACTTTACCAATATGTCAATATGCGAAGCGGTGATTTACGGGTACTTCATGCTTTGGGTGAAGTGCCACCTCTGCAATAAATGATTGCGGCTGTGTGCTCGTGTTTAAACCTCCACACGAAAATGTGTTCACGAGGCCTTTTACGAGAGTTTAGACGATTACTCAATGAATGTTCTTGAACTCTCACGAACTTTTTGACAAAAAGCGCTTGACAGAATGCGAACTTTTGACTATAATAGTTCTATAAAGTTCTTCTGAGTTCGCTTTGATTGTAGCACAAGTAAGAACTTTTGTCAATAGGTTCGGCGAACTTTGATGAATATATTTCTTTAAAGGAGTGACTACCAGAAAATGAAGGCATTTGCTGATAAGGTGAAAGACGCCCGTATCTCACTTGGAATGTCTCAGACGCAACTTGCCCAGGAAGTGGGGGTATCCTCAAGATCCGTTCAGGCATATGAAAGCGGAGAAAAAAAGCCCCGCCAGGCCATGATGGCAAAACTGGCGAAGGCATTGAAGGTATCTATCAGATTTCTGTCCGATGACGAGTGCGAAGACCCGGTAGCCGATATCGAAAAAGATAATTATATAGAGGAAGCCCGCGAACGCTACGGTGCGAAAGGTGCCCGTGATATGGATCAGCTGCTCGCCGACAATGCTGCACTCTTCGCCGGTGGGGAACTTTCTCAGGATCAGAAAGATGCCTTCTTCCAGGCGGTTATGACAGCCTACGTCACCTGCAAAGAAGAGGCAAAGATAAAATTCGGCAAAAAGCATCCTTGAGTCCGTTTTATGGGACAGATAAGTCTGTATAATAGACTTGTCCGAAGGGGATACTACGCCCATTTTTATGATAGGAGGGGTGATAGTTGTTCTATGCTGAAATTGTAGATGCCGTTGAGAAAGTGAAGCACCGTTACCGGGAAAACGATCCGTTCCGGCTATGCAGGGCAATGGACATAAAACTCATTTTTACCTCTCTCGGCACAGAAGAAGATTCCATCAAGGGCTTTTTCCTTGAGAGCAAGCGGATCCGGACGATAACGATCAATTCCGACTTGCCTTCGATCATACAGAAATTCGTCGTCAGTCACGAGCTGGGGCACGCCGTACTTCATCGCAAGAGCGGCATCTGCGCATTCCACGAAGTCGGACTCTTTGACGAGAGTGACCAGTTTGAGAAAGACGCTAACATATTTGCGGCAGAGTATCTCCTGGATGATGAAGCGGTGCTGCAAATGCTGAACGAAGATAATACCTTTTTCACGGCTGCCGCTTCACTGTGCGTTCCGATGGAACTGCTCGATTTCAAATTCCGGGTGCTGAAGTGGAAAGGCTATAAGATGGTGGAATCGCCTATCTCCGCACGGAGCAATTTTCTGCGAGATCTGGAGATACAGTACTGCGCAGAGGACTACGACTGCTGAAGGCGAGTGTATTTCATAAAAAATGATTATGGAGGGGCAAAGATGGCGAGAACAATTACCGTAAAAGGGCTTGGAAAAGTATCCGCAAAACCCGACCAGGTGGTACTTTCCATGACCCTGACATCTGAACACAAAGACTACGAGAAAGCGATGAGTATGGCTGCTGACAGTATCCAACATTTAAACGATGTGCTGTGCGGCATCGGCTTTGAAAAGAGTTCTGTAAAAACAACGAGTTTCAATGTTAATACCGACTATGACCGGGTAAAAGACCGCAACGGCAACTATGAAAGCGTGTTTCGTGGATACGAGGTTGTCCACCGCCTGAAACTTTCATTTGATTTGGATGTGGGCAGGCTTTCGCAGGCACTTTCTGCCGTTGCCGGTTGTCTTTCTCATCCGCAGCTTTCCATTGCATTTACAGTGAAGGATGCAACTGCAATCAATGAGGAGATGCTTCGTTCCGCAGCAGCCAACGCAAAGAGGAAAGCCGAGATTCTCTGCGACGCTTCCGGCGTCACGCTGGGTGACCTGGTTGCAATTGACTACAACTGGGGCGAATTGGATATCTATTCTCACACAAAGTACGATTATTGCGAAGATGCACTTATGGAACTGCCGGTTGGCGCTCCCATTGAGATGGAGCCTGACGACATTGATGTGAGCGACACCGCCACATTTGTGTGGGAGATCAGATAAAATCCTGAAATTTTTCAGAAAGGACAAGGACACCGATATGTTTGACTTTGGAAACGCAAATGACGGGCAGCGAAAAGCAATAGCGGCTGCAGACGGTCCTGTCCTCATAACGGCAGGTCCCGGAACCGGAAAAACATATACGCTTGTGCAGCGTGCAATCTACCTCATAGAGGAATGCAGTGTAAGGCCGGAGAGCATCTTCATTGCCACATTTACGGAAAAGGCTGCAAAGGAACTGGTAACACGTATTACAAACGAGCTTGCAAATCGAAATATCACGGCAAACATCAATGAAATGTATATCGGTACGTTCCACTCGCTCTGCCTTCGTATACTGAAAGAGCACTTGGAATATACACGGCTTCGTCGAAACTACCGCTTGATGGATTCGTTTGACCAGCAGTATATGGTATTCCAGAATATTCATCGTTTCAGAAGTATTCCGGAGATTGAAATCGTCCTTCCGAACGGCGGCGCATGGAAGCAAGCTGAAACGATCTGCAACTTTGTAAACAACCTTTCCGAAGAATTGGTTTCGCCGGAGGAACTGATGTCTGACCGTGACCCATCGATTGCATCACTCGGTCGGATGCTTCAGGAATATCGCACAATTCTTACGGAAGCGAATCTGATGGATTTTTCCTCCATCCAGATAGAGGCATATCGGCTTCTCTGCGATAACGAGGACATTCTGAACGAGCTCCGCTCCGCGATCACGCACATCATGGTCGATGAATACCAGGACACGAACTATATCCAGGAGCAGCTCGTGTTTCTCCTCGCCGGGGAAAGAAAGAATATCTGCGTGGTCGGAGACGATGACCAGGGCCTGTACCGTTTCCGCGGTGCGACCATCCGAAACATCCTGGAGTTTCCGCAGAAGTTTGCCGATGGCGAATGCCGTATTATCCCGCTGGTCATCAACTATCGCTCCAACAGCGACATTGTCGATTTTTATAACCGATGGATGGATACCACGGATGGTGCAAAGTTCAAGTTCCGCTGGGAAAATTTCAGATATGAAAAACGCATTGAACCTCATGAAAAAACTGCGCTTCACAGCCCTGCAGTCGCGAAATTGGCCGGTGAGGATGACGAGGATGAATGGCACGAGAAGATTCTGCAGTTTATCAACAGACTAAAAGCATCCGGCAAGCTGACGGACTATAATCAGATAGCGTTTCTCTTCAACTCAGTCAAACATCCGAGGGTGACTGCGCTTGCCCGTTTTCTTGAGGAGAACAATATCAATGTTTACTCGCCGCGTTCGGATATGTTTTTCCAGCGTGACGAAATACGACTGGCGCTCGGCTGCCTTATGCTGATGTTCCCATTCTACGTGCAGGGGTTGGAAAACGGTGAGTATGCCTTTTTACAGCCGGAGCACCTGACCTATTATCGGAACTGTATCATGCTAGCGAATGAGTATCTGACACAGCCGGAGCACACCGACCTGCTGAAATGGATACGCCGCCGAGGAAAAGACCATGTAAGCCTGACCGACGCAACGGACTACGCCTACTGCGGGCTCATGTATCAGATGTTTGAGTTTCAGCCCTTTGCCGGGATTCTGGATACAGAGATGGATGTTGGCGTTGTCGATATCCGGCCGGCTCGAAATCTGGCAAAGCTGACGCAGATCATCGGAAAATTTGAATATCTCCACCGAGTGGATGTCTTATCTGCCGACAAGTATCGCGGGAAGCGCGGCATCGATGCCAATACGGAACTGCTCTTTAATCTGTATCTCCGTCTGCTCTATGACGGCGGTATCACGGAGTATGAGGATGACTCCGAGTATGCGCCGAGCGGCTGCGTCTCATTCCTTACGATCCACCAGTCCAAAGGGATGGAGTTCCCGATTGTTTTTGTGGATTCCCTGGCGAACGTGCCGAGAAAAACCACAAACGACCTCATGATGACGATAGAGGATCGCTACTTCAAGCGCCCGGCATTTGAACCGTATGAGGTCACAAAATTCTTTGATTTCTGGCGTCTGTACTACACGGCCTTCTCCCGTGCGCAGGATCTGTTGATACTGACCTGCAACGAGGACAAGCGGACACCCAGCGCTTACTTCAAAGAGGTTTATGACGAGCTCCAGCCTGTAGACAGTGAGACGTTTGACATCCGGGAGTTCAACTTCAAGTCCGTGAAGGCCGTGAATGTTAAGAACACCTACTCGTTCACATCGCACATCACAGTGTATGAGACCTGTGCCCTGCAGTACAAGTTCTACCGGGAGCTGGAGTTCATGCCTGTCCGTGCCAACGCCATGCTCTTCGGTACGCTCGTTCACGAGACGATAGAGGATGTTCACCGTGCCGCACTCCGGCACGAGGAGAAGACGATCACCGAGGAAAACGTGAACCGTTGGTTTGCCTCCAACTATGTGTCGCTGACGAAAACCGAGCACACCTACCTCGCCGGTCCTCAGCGGGAGGCAGCATTAAAGCAAGTGCTCCGCTATGTAGAGCGGCAGCACGGCGATTGGTCTGCCATCCAACAGGCTGAGGTGGATGTTTCTCTGGTGAAGCCGGATTACATCATTGAAGGTAAGGTAGACCTGATCCGCGGCGAGGGCGACACGGTCGAGATCGTGGATTTCAAAGCCGAACGGAAACCGGATATGGAGAAAATGCGGGATCGGCTGGAGCGGTACCGTCGGCAACTTCATATCTATGCCCATCTCGTGGAGGAGCGTACCGGGCGGAAGGTCAGCAAGATGCACCTCTACTATACCGGAGAGGACGGCGGCGTGCCGACGATCACATATCCGTATACGAAGTCTGCCGTGGAGGGAACGCTGGCGTCGTTCGATGATACGGTACATAAGATCATGAAGAAGGATTTCCGGCACTGCGCCGATGACCCGAAAGTCTGCGCTGGCTGTGACTTCCGATTCTATTGCAGAAACAAATAACCGATGGAGGATTTGATAACAATGGATGAGCAGCTTACTTTTGAATTTGAACAGAGGCCGACGATAAAGGGGTTCCCCGAGCTCCGCTGGACGGGCAAGCGTCCCTATCGCTCCACGCAGTACTACCCCGCACAGCTGCGGGAGTCCTACGGCGAGGAGCAGAACGGCTGGATCAACAAGATTTTCTGGGGTGACAATCTCCAGGCTATGAGCCATCTGCTGAAAACATACCGGGGTCAGGTTAACCTCATCTACATAGACCCTCCATTTGATAGTAGGGTTGAATACAAGAAAAAGGTCGAGATAAAAGGAATCGGAAAAACTGAAACAGACAATTCCTCATTTGAAGAAAAACAGTATGGCGATATTTGGACTAATGATGAGTACCTTCAATTCATGTATGAACGTCTAATTCTATTGAGGGAACTACTTTCAGATGATGGATGCATCTATTTGCATTGCGATTGGCATAAAGGGCATTACCTCAAATTGCTTATGGATGAGTTGTTCGGGGCTGACCGCTTCATAAATGAAATCACATGGTATTACTACAACAAAATGGCCCCGAAGTCGGCTTGTTTCCCGAGAACAACAGATAAAATACTACTGTACGCAAAGGGCGCTGGGTATACATTTAATACTCAGTACGAAAAAAGAGATGAACCAGTAAAACAGCTCGTGCGGAAATTTGTGGATGGCAAAGCAATTAATGCACGAGACGAAAACGGCAATGTGATGTATAAGATGTCCTACGAAAAACGTATTGATGATGTTTGGCGAATATCTATGTTGCAACCTGCGGATAAGGTAGAACCTGTGGGTTACCCGACACAAAAGCCAGAAAGGCTAATCGAGCGCATGATTCTTGCTTCGTCGAATCCAGGTGACCTTGTTTTCGACTGCTTCATGGGTAGTGGAACAACCCAGGCTGTTGCTATGAAGCTGGGCAGGCGGTTTATCGGTGCAGACATCAACCTCGGTGCGATCCAGACTACCACCAAGCGTCTGCTCTCTGTGGCAAAAGAGTTGGAAGGCAGCCAGACCAGTATAGGATCGGCCGATGACACGAAATACACCGGTTTCGAGGTCTATAACGTCAACAACTATGACTTCTTCCGCAACCCCGTGGAGGCCCGTGACCTGCTGATCGCAGCACTGGAGATCCAGCCGTTCCCGCAGAGCGATGTCTGGGACGGTGAACTGGACGGCAGAATGGTGAAGATCATGCCCGTCAACCGCATTGCCACCAAGGCAGACTTGAAGGAGCTTCTTGCGAATCTTCCGTATAAAACCTACGAGAAACGCAAGGAGGAAAACCCGAATCAGCCCGTGGAGCGCATCACCATCGTCTGCATGGGACACGAGCCTGACCTGAAGGGTGCAATGGAACAGGAACTGACGGACTATAAGGTGGACATCCAGATCATGGATATTCTCCGCGATAAAGCCGACCTTCAGCTGAAGCGCGATTCCGAGGCTGAAATCGTCCGTGAGGGAGGCAAGCTGGTCATCCGTGCGTTCTATCCGATGAACCTGATGCAGAAGCTCTCCCTCCAGAAAGAGTACGTAGAGGACTGGCGTCAGCTGGTCGATTCCGTTATGATCGACTGGAACTACGACGGCGTAGTCATGCAGCCCGCCGTGACTGATGTCCCCGGCAAGAGTGAACTGGTAAAGGGTATCTATGATATTCCAGAAGGTTCCGGCACCATCAAAGTCAAAATCACCGACCTGCTCTCCGAGTCGCTGGAATTGGAGGTGCGTTAAATGCCTGCAGGATTTGATCCGAATTTTTCCTTCAACGAGCAGCTGTGGTATTACTACTCTACGAACCGTGGAAAAATTCGCTCCCGTTATAATGACCTCACGAGGAAGTTCCTCGCTTACAACGACGGCGAGGAGAATCCCCATGCCTTCCTGCGGAAGCCGCAGTTTGAGGCATTGGAGATGTATGTTTTTGTGAAGGAATTCATGAATAACAAGCAGGTCTATGAGATGTTTGATGACTGGCGTCACAGACGAGATCGCTTCTCCGATGCGTCCTACTATTCCGTGGATAAGGGTGGTCAGATTCGGCTCGGTGTTGATCTGACCGAAAAGCAGACCGACACGCTCTTCAAGCAGATGAAGAAGTACCGTGAGAGCTATCCGAACTATATTTACGCACTCACGATGGGACTTGGCAAAACCATCCTCATGGCCACCTGCATCTTCTATGAATTCCTGCTTGCAAAAAAGTATCCGAGGGACAAGCGTTTCTGTCACAATGCGCTGGTCTTCGCACCGGATAAGACCGTCCTCCAGTCACTCCGTGAGATCATGACCTTTGACAAAACGAAGGTCGTGCCGCCGGAGTATGCCCGTGTGCTCGATTCCAACATCAAATTTCACTTTCTTGACGAGGCCGGAACGATTCTGCACACTATTGATGACTCGGATTTCAATATTATTATTTCCAATACGCAGAAGATCATCGTAAAGAAAAAGCGCAAGGAATCCACGCCTACGGAGACGCTCTTTGCCGGCACCGGTTCGCTGCTTTCTGCCGTATACGGTACGGACAGCGATGATGACGATGCGTGGGACGACACCACGCTGATGGACAACCAGCGTTTCAAGAAGCTCTGCCGTCTGCCGCAGCTCGGCGTCTATGTCGATGAGGCACACCACCTTTTCGGTGCAGATCTGGAAAAACAGATTCGGTCGAGCGGTGCCAATAAGACCAGCCTGCGCGACACCATCAATCTGCTTGCGGAAAACACCTCCATTGTGGCCTGCTATAACTATACCGGTACGCCGTATGTCAAGAACCAGCTTCTGCCGGAGGTCGTCTACGCATACGGCTTGCGTGAATCCATCTGGAACGGCTTCCTGAAAGACGCTGATCCCATCGGCTTTGAAAATGTCAAGAACGAGGAGTTCCTGACCGCAGTAGTGAGAACCTTCTGGGAACGGTACGGTGGGAAGACCTACGAAGGACTGAATCCGAAACTCGCAATCTATGCTTCCGGCGTAGAAGAGGCGGCAACGGAAGTCAAACCGGTTCTGGAGAAGATTCTGGCAGACCTCGGCATTTCTGCTTCAAAGATTCTGCTGAATGTCGGCGATGCAAAGTACACGAAAAACGATGACATCAGAGATTTCAATAATCTCGATGTCCCCGGTTCGGAAGGAAACGAAAAGCAGTTTATTATCCTGGTCGAGAAAGGCAAGGAAGGCTGGAACTGCCGTTCTCTCTTCGGCGTGGCACTTTTCCGCAGTCCGAAGTCGAAAATATTCGTTCTCCAGGCTACGATGCGCTGTCTCCGTGCAATCACAGACGAGCGCTTGACTGCCACCGTATTTCTCTCCAAAGAGAACTACGACACTTTGGATGACGAGCTCCACAAGAACTTCAATATGGAAATCAAAGACATCAAGAATCCATCCAATGATGACCGGCACAAATACCAGGTACGGGTGCTTCCTCCTCCGAGGACGATCACGCTCAAGCGGGTATGGCACGAGTATACGCTCCATGAAAAGGAATACTCCGAGCCGGTAGATTTCAAACTGGCGGACGCAGACCTCTCCAAGTATGCCAGCATCATGTACGAGCGGGACAGCCTTGCCCGTGACACCACTGTCAAGGAGAAGAATATCGACCATCTCAAGGACAATATGCGTTACAGCGAGTTTTCCCTTGCCGGAGAAGTGGCCCGCTATCTGAATATCTCCTGCATTCTCGCCGCCAGAATTCTCCGGGAATCCGTTGACGGAATCGATGCGGTTCTTGAGGCGGTCAACCGCTATAACGCCGTTTTGGATGACTATATTATCCCGGCCGTATTCCATGCACTGTTTGATGTCACTTCGGAACTGAAAACTGAGGACAAAGAACTGGTACTGCTGCACGAGCCGAAGGATGCCGGATACTATGAGTTCTCCGCAAAAGACGACCTTGTGCTTACAAACCATTATCCCGGCTTTAAACCCGAAGAAATCGCAAAGAGCTTCCACGCCGACACCTATTGCTT
This sequence comes from uncultured Oscillospiraceae bacterium, assembly GCA_934645175.1. Classification (GTDB taxonomy): domain Bacteria; phylum Bacillota; class Clostridia; order Oscillospirales; family Oscillospiraceae; genus JAZOXB01. The sequence goes on along the minus strand of CAKUDE010000004.1, from coordinate 67,982 downwards.
CGACTCAAAGCCGGAGAAGGAATGCTTCATGCAGTACATCACGAGTGGCAAGGTCGCAGAGGTGTATTTCACGGGTATGTTCACCTCCAACCAGGGCGATCTCTCTGTCCATTACTACGACCCGGAGTCCGGCAGAATCCGCCAGTACTATCCCGACTTCCTTGCAAAGATGGCAGACGGCTCCTATCAGCTTATTGAGGTCAAGGGAGACAACAAGATCGATGACACCGTGGTAAAGGCAAAACAGGCAGCCGCCGAAGAAATGGCTGTCGCAAGCGGCGTAAAATATCTTATGTACGCCGGAAGCCGTATCATGAGCACACATATCCTGGAGGAATCACTGGAGTCGACGCCGACCATCACCGGCACATTGCTATAAACATAACCGGGCTTCCGAAGCTGCGCCGCAATCGACGGCATCTGCTTCGGAAGCCTTTGTCTTTCAAATAGGGGCACCGCCATAAAGCCAATCACTTCAACCTGTCGGAACCTCCGACAGGTTGCGCCCCATTAGAGAAAACGGTTATTTCACTTTCTGCTCACCGCTGGCGCCCTCATCCTTGGCTGCTGTCTTTTTCTTCTGCTCATAAAAGTAAGAACAGCGGCATTTGTCCGAGCAGTAGAATTTCTCCCGTCTGTGCGGCGTTTGCAGCACATCTTTGCCGCAGTAGCGGCAGGGATGCTGTACGGTCCCGTCCGCATTCCGATTTCCTCCGAGCCCGTGCCGAACACAAAAACTTCTGACGGTATTTAACGATAGACCGAGTTCTGTGGCAATACGCTTATAGCCGATTCCACGAAGCCGCAGATAGCGGATCTCTTCCCGAATATCATCGCTGAGTCTCTGTCCCGGTTCATGGGGCTGCAGTTGCATATTCTTTCGTGGAGGGAGCGGCGGTATCGGAGGCAAAGTTTTCTCACGAACGGATTTTTTCTGCCTGTTCATATCAAATTGGCTGATCGTGCCGTCAATAAAAAATATCCTCAACTGCCCGTCCGGCATGACATAGATACGGGAAATCAATGTGCGCAGAAGCCACTCATCCTCCCATAGTGTTTGATCCATCTCCAAGAATTCCTCAATCACTCCTTGGGTGATCTTTCCTCCATGCAGGTGCAACAGAAGGTTAGCGCAGCGCTTGATGATTTGCGGACGTGCCGCGATCACTTCCTCAATAGCCACACGGCAGGCAACCTGTACAATCTCATGCTTTACGGTCGGAGCGTGTTTCCCGCCGTCATAGAAATTGGAGCACCTCCAGAACGCATACTCATACTTACCGTGGGTATGTGCGGTCTTTGCACCGTAAAACGCTCCGCACATACCGCAAATGATCCTAGCGGAGAGCGGAGATGTACAGCTGTATCTCCGGCACAGCGCAGTGCGACGCCGGATTTCTTCCTGCACCATATCGAACACAATGGAGGATACGATGGCCTCGTGCCCATCTTCAACATAATACTGTGTAACTTCGCCCTCGTTCTTTTTCTTTCGTTTGTTGAGGAAATCCACCGTAAATGACTTTTGAAGTAGTGCATCCCCCTTGTATTTCTCGTTTGTGAGAATACTCATGACCGTTGTCCCGCTCCATTGCTCTCTTCCACCCGGTGCAGGGATCTGATGTCGCTCAAGGTAGCCGCAGATAGCACCGTCACTTTCGCCAAGCAGCCACAGGCGATAGATCAACTTAACGATCTGTGCCTCCTTTTTGTTGACTGCCGGATAACCGTCCTTTCCACGGTCATATCCAAGGAAGCGGGAATACGGAGCGGAGTATTTGCCGTCAGAGAACCGTTTGCGCTGTCCCCATGTAACATTTTCTGAGATGCTGCGGCTTTCCTCCTGGGCAAGGCTGCTCATAAGCGTAATCAGGAATTCACCAGCAGTGTCAAGCGTATGGATGTGCTCCTTCTCAAAGTATACCTCTATTCCCGCATCCTTCAGTTTTCTGATCGTGACCAGAGTATCAACGGTATTTCGTGCAAAGCGGGAGATTGACTTTGTAATGATGAGATCGATTTTCCCGTCGAGGGCATCGGAGATCATGCGGTTGAAGCCATCGCGGTTCCTGTAGGACAGACCGGACAATCCGTCATCATAGTAGATGCCGGCAAACTCCCAGGCAGCATTGTTTCTGATGAGATCCTCGTAGTACTCCCGCTGAGCGAAAAGACTCGTTTCCTGCTCCTCGGAACTCGTGGATACACGGGCGTAGGCGGCAACCTTGCGTTTCTGCGGTCCGGCATCCGCATTGGCTGTAAGCGCAGGAACGAACTCTACTTGAGTGACTTTCTTCTTTGGCATAACAACCCACGCTCCAATTCTCCCACGACGGGTTGATAGATGTCCAGAAGTTCATTGCGCAGTTTCTCATACTCTTTCTCCGTAAGGAGTCCGTTCAGCGCCATGTGCAAAAGAATGTTTTCGCCGATTCTGTAGTCCATCTCCCGCCTTGCCGTTTCTTCATTCATAGTTACCGTACCTGCCCTTCCGATAGCACTCCTGAGAACAGTATTTCTGCGGCGAGTTCTTATTCACCACAAATGTCTGCTTGCAGACAGGGCACTGCCGCGCATCGTCACTGGCTCTGCCAGATGTGTAGCGCCGCTTGTTCCACCAGGACTGATTACACTTCCTGCAGCAGAAAATCCGAGGTCTTGTTTTGCGCTCATAAATGATTTTCTTTCCACACTCCTTACAGACGGGGTACTGTGAATCCGTAAGTTCCCGTTCCTTCTCGACTTTGGCACAAGCGCGCCGGACAGTAATCGTTGAAACTTCCAGCATGGCAGCGATCTTTTCATAGCCGATTCCGTGGTCATGAAGGAAGGTCAGGAGCTCGATTTGATTTTGATCCATTTTGATCACCTCCGGCTCTATGTATTGCTCTGAAACGAAAAAAAGTCAAGGCTCCTCAGAAGCCCCGACCCCTTGCATTATATAGTAGGAAAGCCATTTGATAAATTTTTTTGTCCTCGATTTTCACCCGGAAGCTCAACACAAACCCGTCACACGGCGAAACTTAACCCCTTGTAAAATGCAACGGTTCAGGCTCGTAGACTATTTGACGGCTTTGCCAAACAGGTATTGGACGAACACCTATTTCTTCAGCGGCGGTTTCGCCGTGAAATGTTCGCTCTGATCCACAACAGAAAAGCGCCGTCTTGGAAGTGATTCCGAGACGGCGCTTTTTGTATTTTGTATTGGTTGTACCAAAGCAATCCGCCTCTGTATTGCGCAGGGGCGGATTTGCTTATTTGTCATACGAGACTCGGAAATAGTCTAAATTCTTCTTAAACCTGTCCTGCGCAGATTATTTCGCAAGCAGGATTATTGCAGATACCCTTCCCGTGCCTTCACGCCGAAATGGGCTTCCAGCTGGTGCATCTGTTCATCGGTAATGGTATTCACAAGCGGCAGATGGGCGATTTTCATGTAAATTTCAGCAGCCTTTTCTGCGGTTTCAATGAGGCCGAAGGTCTCGTCCAGATTCTTGCCTGCGCCGTAGATGCCGTGTTGTGACCAGATGACGAGGCGAGCGGTTTTCATCTTTTCCGCCGTAGCCTCACCGATCTCATTCGTGCCGCAGAGCATCCACGGCAGCACATTCACGCCGTCCGGGAAGACCACGATACACTCGGTGCACATCTGCCAGAGGGTGCGTGTGAACGCCTTTTCGTCCAGCGTGTGGACATAGGTCATAGCCAGCAGATTCGCCGGGTGGCAGTGCATGACCACATGGTTCTGCGGATCGATTTTCAGCCGTGCGGCGTGGCTCATCATGTGGGCGGGGAACTCGGAGGTAAACTTGCCGCCGTCCGTGAAGCCCCAGAGGAGCTGCGCCGTTTTGCCGCCATCCGTCAGCCGTACAAGGCCGAGATTGACCTCCGGTGCGTACTGCACATTTTTGAAATACTTGCCCGTACCGGTGACAAGGAAGTATTTGCCGTCCAGCACCGGGCAGGAAAAGCCTGTAGGAATTTCACGCAAAACGGTGCCATCCATAACATAATCCTTGACTTGGGATTCCTCCAGCAGCAGGCTGACATTGCCGCCGTTGCGCTCGTCCCAGCCGTGGTCATACATATTCGTCGTGGTGCGGATCATCTCCACCATCCACGGTGCTGTCAGAATATCTTTCATACCCTTGCCTCCAAAACGGTTTTCTCATACCGGCGGACTCCCGGCAGCCATGCGCCATCCTCCGGCACGCCGCTTCTGCGGCAATACTCTGCCCAGACCTCGCCAAAGGGCATGGTTTTCAGTTCTTCCTGCTGGACGAGCAGATCGGTGAAATCGCCTGCATCCTGCTCGGCGGTCATGTCCGGCGTCAGCAGGGCGTTCAGCAGCGCTTTCTGCACATTGCGGAAGCCCGTGACCCATGCTGCGATGCGGTTGATAGAGGCATCGAAATAGTCCAGTGCCATATGCACACGCCCCTCCAGCCCGCCGCAGCGGACGATCTCCTTGCACAGTTCTTTCGTCTCGTCGTCAAAGAGGACGACATGGTCGCTGTCCCAGCGCACCGGGCGGGTGATGTGCAGCGCAATCTCCGGGAAGAAGGTCAGCAGCGCCGGGATCTTGTCGCTGACCACTTCGGTGGGATGATAATGCCCATTGTCCATGAGCGGGATGCACTTATCCCTGTTCATGGCGGCGTAGCTCAGGGCGAATTCTGCACTGCCCACGGTGTAGCTCTCCACACCAATGCCGAACACCTTGCTTTCCACGCAGGGCTTGACCTTGCTGAAATCGAACGGCTCGGAGAGAATTTCGTCAATAGATTCCTTATAGCGCATCCGGGGACCCAGCCGGTCGGCGGGAATGTCCTTGAAGCCGTCGCCCGTCCAGATGTTCATGGTACAAGCCTGCCCCAGTTCCTCCGCCAGATACTGCGAAATACACACGCAGGCTTTGCCGTGTTCCGCCCAGAAGCGGCGTGTTTCCTCGTTGGGGGAACTGAGCGTCAACGGATCACATTTGGGATGGGAAAAGAATGTGGGGTTGAAGTCTGCACCGAGGCCGTGCTGTTTGCAGAACTCCACCCACGGCGCGAAATGCTTCGGTTCCAACTTATCCCGATCTACCCACTCGCCGTCGTCAAAGATGGCATAGCTTGCGTGGAGATTCAGCTTCTTTGTGCCGGGGCACAGCTTCAGCACTTCCTCGATGTCCGTCATCAGCTCCTGCGGCGTTCTCGCACGACCGGGATAGTTTCCTGTCGTTTGGATGCCGCCGGTGAGGGGCTTGTTGGGGTCAGTGTCAAAACCGCGCACATCGTCGCCCTGCCAGCAGTGCAGAGAGATCGGAACGGTCTTCAGCTTTGTAAGCGCCGCTTCGGTATCTATGCCGAGGGCTGCGTATTTTTCTTTTGCTTCCGTATAACTCATTGGTCTGCCTCCATTTGAATTTTCAGATTGCCGAGCGCCGTGGCCTCAATGGGCAGGGCGATAACTTGCTTGCTCGTGGCCTGTGCTGTTAGGCGGTTCAGAAAGTCATTTTTCGCTCCGCCGCCCACAATGTACAGCTTTTCATAGGCGCGTCCTGTATTTTGCTCCAGTTCCGCAAGGGCTTCCGCATAGCTTTGCGCAAGGCTGCGATAAGCACAGCGGAAATAGTCTCCGATACTGATGAGCTTTCCGCCGGTCGCCCAATCAAAGGCGGCCTTCATGCTCTTGGGTGCCAGAAATTCCGGCGCATTGGCGTCGATCAGAGCGTCGCAGGCGCTTTCTTTTGCGGCGTTCACGATCTCCGCAAAGCCCAAGCCGCTGCAAAGCTCCTTTTGCAGCTCATTGACCAGCCACATGCCCATGATATTTTTCTGGTAGCGGTTGTAGCCCACGCCGCCCTCGTTGGAGTAATTGGCGGCACGGCTGGCCTCATCCGTGATGGGCTTCAGCGTTTTGACACCAAAAAGCGACCATGTACCGGAGGATATGTAGGGCTGGTTTCCGTCCATGGGGATTCCCTCCACCGCCGAGGCTGTGTCATGCGTCGCACAAAGGACGCATTTGATTCCGTCATACTCGCCGAGTATCGTTCCGGGCTTTTGCAGCTTCGGGAACAGGTCGGCGGGCAAGCAGAGCGTAGAAATGATCTCTGGGTCAAATTCACCCGTTTCGACATTTACCATACCGGTCGTGGTGGCGTTGGTGTACTCCTTGGCCTTTGCACCGCAGAGTTTCCAGAGCAAATATTCGGGGATCATGAGAAAATCTGTCACATCGTCCAGCCGCCCGGTCAGCTTATCCGTGTAGAGCTGATAAATGCTGTTGAAGGGTTGGAACTGACAGCCGGTTCTGGCATACAGCTCCGAAAACGGCAGAATTTCGTGGACTTGCGGAATGACCGCTTCCGTGCGGCTGTCCCGATAAGCATACACCGGGCAAATTTCTTCGTTTCCTTGCAGCAGCACATAGTCCACACCCCAGGTGTCGATAGACAAGCTGACGATGTCGGGAAATTCGGCTTTTGCCGCCGCAATACCCGCTTTCACGTTGGCAAGCAGAGCGTCAATATCCCAGACAAGATGACCGGACTGCTCCAATACGCCGTTGGGAAAACGGTAGACCTCTTTCGTTTTCATTTCACCATTCTCGCACCAGCCCACAATGTGCCGCCCGGAGGATGCGCCGATGTCGATTGCAAGGAAGTATTTCATTCGTTCACCTCCGAAGAAAAATGCAGCGACAGGATATCCAAGCCGCCCTCCGTTACCGTCAGCAAGAGCGTAGCATGGGGATCGCCTTGGGGAATCATCAGCGAAGCAGCCGCCCATTTTTCGAAATAGAAGGGCAGGCTTCCAGCGCTTCTGTCGTTGATTTTTATATGGATCCGCCCCTTGCCTCTTGCGGTCACACGCAGCGCGGTATTGTCCTGAATGGAGAAATACTTGTACCCAATCTGCGTTCCCTTTGCCGCATTTCCCACATACCACTCCATATCGGAGTGGGTAATGGCGGGGAGGTTCTTGCGGATTTGGTTGGCAATGTGCGGCATTTTTCCGTTGGTCAGATTGCAGCAGATCGCTGCTGGATATTCGCCCGTGCCGGGCAAATCACCGCCGTACAGACCGCAGGAGGTCATCTCGACTTGTGCAATAGAGCCGCCCGGCTGGATGGTCAGCGGTTCGGCGCACATCTGGCGGGAATAGTCGCTGCCGTGAGTCAGCCGATGGTAAAAAACATACCATTTCCCGCCGATTTGCTCGATGCCGCCGTGGGTCGTGCCTGTGGCGTTGCAGCGTTCCCGCTCCCTTCTCCCATCATAGCCTACATCGCCATTACTCACCAGCGTCCCTCGGAAGCGGAACTCCCGGTCGGGGTAGGGTGAGGTGGCATAGCACAGCTCATGATTTTTCTGTGAGGAGTAAACAAAGTAGTAAGTCTGTCCGATTTTGCGGATGCTGCTGCCCTCGAAGAAGGCGTGATCTTTGAAATCCGGCGTATCCGCAATGCGTTTTGGCGGTTCTGTCAGCGTCAGCATATCATCGCAGAGCACAGCTGCATTTGCGCCCAACGGTCCGGGCTTTTGCAGAAATGCCTTGGCAGACTTTCCAAACACACCGGAATAAACTTGCCCAAGTACAAATGCGTTCCATGGTTTGACCGCAATGCCCCGGAATGGGCCGGTACCAAAATACAGACGAATCACACCGTTGTCGTTCATTACTGCCGGGTCAAAGCACACGAAGCCCTGATAGGGCGTGCCGTCCGGTTTTTGCACCACACCGTAGTATTCGTATTTCCCGTCCGGACTGTCGCAGACCGCTACGCTGATGGGATGGGAATAGCCGTCCTTGCCCTTCCAGCCTGCCAGGCAGTAATAAAGATAGTACCGTCCGTCATTGCCGCGTACAACATCCGGCGCGTAGAGATAGCAGGCATTTTCGCCATACAATGGATCCTGCTTGGCAGAATAATTTGTCCCCCTGCTCGTCCAGTGAGCCAGATCATCCAGCGGAGCGGAGAAAAATTCATAGTCCTCCAGGCAGAAGCTCTCGCCGCCAGGCGTATCGTGGGAGCCGAAAAGATAGACCCGTTCGCCATACACATGGGGTTCTCCGTCCGCCATACAGACGGAAATGGGCAGAATCGGATTCCATGTAGGCTTCATAGCCATTCCTCCAATGTGCGAAATACGACGGCAAGTGCCTGTTTTGCCTCCGGCATGGCCGTAAACACCTGAAATGCGTGGCAGACACCATGACGAATATCCAGTGCCGTTTGGTGTCCCTGCTTTTTCAGCTTTTCATACAGCACCTTGGAATCATCCAGCAGCACTTCTGTGTCAGAAGCAGAAAAGAACACCGGCGGAAGCCCGCTGAAATCACCGTACAACGGCGAGATGGTCGGCTGACGCAGATACTCCAAATCATTGGCCCGGCTGCCGAATACCACTTTGATCTTTCCCTCCGCTACGGCAGTGCGGAGCATATAGTCTGTTGCCGCATTTTGGGTGTAGGACGGAAATTGGTCAGCCTGCGTCACACAGGGGGAGAGCGCTACCAATGCCCGTGGCTGAGGAAGCTTCTTTTCCTTCAGCAACAGCGCCAAGGACAGCACCAAAGTACCGCCTGCACTTTCTCCCATGAATACGACATTCTTCGGGGAAACCCCGGTTTTCAGGAGTGCGGCATAGGCGGTCAGGCAATCCTCCAGCGGAGCAGGCCACAGATTTTCCGGGGCAAGGCGGTAGTTGAAGCTCGCGCAGTTATAGCCGTATTTGGCTGTGATATACTGGCAGATCGCGCGCCGTTCCCGGGCAGAGCCAACGGTAAATCCACCGCCGTGAATGTAGAAAATCGTTCCCTTTTGATTGCCGGCTTTTTGAATAAATTCCGCCGACAGCCCATCCAATTCACCAAGCCGGACAGTCACGCCCTTGGGCGGTCTTGGAGGCTTGCGGTCATTTCGTTTTCGCTCTGCCGCATAGTCGTGGAGCTGCCCCGGCTTGTCCTGCGGCATACAGCGGAACACCAGATTGGTTGCGTGTGCAAATAGACTCGGCATATTCGTTCATCCCTTTATCATTTTCCGGATTCCCCGGAAGAAGTGCCCGTTGGCCATTTCCAGCATTCCTAAAGCTAAACGGTCACTCATAGCTCCCCCGGAGCTGATGACAGTGGCGCGGAGAGGGCAATCGACGGCGCAGGTGATCATCATTTTATAAGAGGGGTCGGACCAGTTCTTTTTGCCTCCAAAGCTTTTGGCGATGATGTGCTCCGTCACCTTGTACTGGACCTTCATAATGAAGGAGTGATCCTTCATTTCCATGCAGGTGTTGTCCAGCGTAAACTGTCCTTTTCTCGGTCCCGGGGTGACGGGTACAGGATGCCCCATCGCAGTCTCCCACTCTTGCCGTGTGGGAGCGCCTTCCATAGTCTCATACCAACTACCAGCCTGCCAGTCTGGGGCGGGTAGGGCTTCACCCTCCACATGGATGTCTGCGGTCAATCCGCCCACCTCCACACCGTAAACCCCAGCGGGGATCTTCCAGCCGTCCTGCCAGAGGGCAAAGGAGCGGTCATCCAGCACAAAAGAGACTGTTTTATTTTCTCCCGGCTGCAAAAGCACTTTCCGGAAGCCTTTCAGCTCCCGCACCGGGCGATGGACTCCATCTTGGGGCGGGCGGACATAGAGCTGGACTACTTCGGCCCCGGTAGCCGCACCTGTGTTGGATACAGTGACCGTGACGGTTTTGCCTTCCGTTTTCAGATCAGAGTAATTGAAAGTGGTATAGCTCAGACCATAGCCAAAGGGCCACCGGACAGTTTTCTTCGCCTTATCGTAGTAGCGGTAGCCCACATACATACTCTCCCGGTATTCGGTGTTCCGTTGCCCAAAAGTCTCACGGGAAATCACATCAACGTAGGATATGGGCCAGCTCTCGGTGAGTTTACCGCCAGGAACGGCTCTGCCGGTAAGCAGGTTCGCACAGGCTTCGCCTCCAGCCTGTCCTGGCAGCCCCAGGAAGAGGATGGCCCGTACCTTGTCTGCCCAGGGGCACTCCATCGGAGCGCCCCCCAGCAGCACCACCACAGTGTCCGGGTTGGCCTCCGCTACGGCCTCAATAAGCCGCAGATGTCCCTCAGGCATTCTCATGTTCTCCCGGTCGAAGCCCTCTGACTCATAGCGGTCAGGTAGACCGGTGAATACTATCGGGACCTCTACCTGCTTTGCCAACGCCACCGCCTCCAGGATAAGGGCGTCGGTGGTATCTCCTTGCTCATCATAGCCAGAGGCAAAGGGCAGGTTTGGCATAGCATCCACAGGATTGATGACCTTGGTGGGATTGATGTGGCTGGAGCCAGAACCCTGATAGCGCATTTTTCTGGCCATGTAGCCGATAATTGCAGCACTTTGACTCTCTTTCAGCGGCAGAATTTTCCCATCGTTTTTCAGCAGCACTGCCCCTTCCTCCGCCACCCGGCAGGCCAGGGCGTGGTGGGCATCCGCATCAAAGGAACCGCCTTTAATCCTCTTTTGTGCCGAGAAAGCAAGCCGGAGAATACGCCTTACAGAGGTGTCCACATCTTTCTCGTCCAGCACCCCGTTCTTCACTGCTTCCAACGCTGCCTTCTCCATAAATTTGGAACCGCCGGGCATATTCAGGTCGCACCCCGCTTGAAACCCCTTGATGCGATTATTGAGCGCCCCCCAGTCGGTAACTACCATGCCATCGAACCCCCATTCCAGCCGCAGGATCTGGGTAAGCAACCAGTGGTTATCGCTGGCATGGACACCGTTGATTTTTGGGTAGGAGCACATCACCGTGTCCGGTTTTCCTTCCTTCACGGCAATTTCAAACGGAGCCAGGTAGAGTTCCCGCATAGCCCGGTCATCCACTTGACTGTCGCCGTTCTGCCGCTTGTATTCCTGATTGTTGAGGGCAAAGTGCTTCAGGCTGGCGGAGACGCCTGCCCCCTGAAGGCCGCGGATGAAGGCGGCGGCAAGCCAGCCTGTCAGATAAGGATCCTCCGAAATGTATTCAAAATTTCGCCCACAAATGGGATTCCGCTTGATATTGCAGCCGGGCCCCAGCACCACATCCACCTTTTGTGACAGAGCCTCCTCGCCGATGGCCGCTCCCATGGCGGCGTAAAGCTCCGGGTTCCAAGCTGCCCCGGCGGTAACGGCGGCGGGGAAACAGGTGGCGGGAAGGGAGTTATTGATGCCAATCATGTCTGTCTCCCCGTACTGGCAGCGAAGCCCGTGGGGGCCATCCGACATGGTAAAAGCGGGGATACCATATTGCTCCATCGCTTTGCTGTGCCAGAAGTCCGCTCCAGTACACAAAGCAATTTTATCCTTCAGTGTCATCTGCTTCAAAATTTTTTCAATATCCATTTCTTATCTCCGTAAATGTGTATGTTCCGGCGCTGAACGCATTAGCTTCTTTACCTGGCAACAGCACCGTGGCGGTACAGCTTGCCGGAATGACAATGGTATAAGTTACGCTGTCGTTGTTTATTTCCCATCCGCTTTCTACCTTGCCGTACACGCTGTTATAAACGGCCTTGGCTCGCGTAAAGTGTCCGCCGGGATGCGGCGCAATCACAAAATGATTCTCTCCGTCCACGCGAATGCCGCACATGGTGTCAAACAGCCACGCAACCACAGCGCCTTTGGAATAATGGTTCAGGGACGCAATTCCGCCGTTTTCCGTGGCGTTGCCTTCCCAAGCCTCCCAGATCGTGGTGGCTCCGCTCTTTGGCATAAACAGCCAGCCGGGCATTTCTTCGTTTTCCAGCAGTCGGTAGGCGGCCTCCAAGTCGATATGCGCCAAAACATCCAGAATCAGCGGCGTGGACAGGAAGCCCGTACCGATGTGCCATGAGAAATGCTCCAGCGCAGAAATCAGACGCTTTTGGGCATAGACTGTCTGCTTTTTATCCAGCAAGTCAAAAGCCAGCGGACAGACAAGCTGCGCCTGCCGGTCGGTGTCCAGAGAATAGGCGGGCGTCCGGCGCAGTGCCTGATAGCTTCTGCGGCAGCCGGTGGCAAATTCTCGATAGGTGCTTGCTTCTGCCTCGTTGCCCAGCGCCGCTTCGATTTCCGCCATGCAGTCCATCACATGAGCGGTGTAGGCCGTAGCCACCTCCGGGTGGGGTACAGCGCAGTCCTTCCATGTCATGTGGTGGACGCTTTCCGGCTCTGCCCACTCGCCATAGGCCTGTCCGTAGTTGGACAAGTATTTTCGATCCTCACCGTGCAGACCGGTATGCTTGGCAGTGGGATACCACTTTCCGCAGCGGTTCTGCATAAATTTTGCATAGCGCCGCATTCCGGGCAGATATTTCTTCAAAACCTCTGTGTCGCCGTACCGCTTCCAAAGTGCATACGGCATCAGCACACCGGCATCGGCCCAGCCGACGGAGCCATTCATGGCTCGCATATAAAAGTCCGTACCGCCCTCCGGCGCGATCTGCGGCAGACAGCCGCTTTTCGCCTGCCAGTCATAGAGATCATTCAGATACTTCTCGGCAAAGGGCAGATAATCAAAGAGATAGCTTGCCGTAGAGCAGAAGATCTGTGCATCACCGGACCAACCGTGCCGCTCCCGGGTCGGGCAGTCGGTGGGCAGGTCTGCGTGGTTGTTCTTGGCGCTCCAGACGGTGTTTTCCACGAATTTATCGAGCAGCGCATTGGAGCTTTCAAACCAGCCCGTGCGCTCCATATCTGAATACACCGCAATAGCGGTAAAGTTCTCCGCTTGAAACGCCACATCTGTTTCTACCAGTACATACTGAAAGCCAAAGATGGCGAAGGTGGTTTTATAATGATTTTCCCCCTCCTTGCAGGTGTAAATGACCTGTTGCAAGGGCGTGGTGATTTTCTTGTTGGAGCACTGGATATTCTTCTGAGTAAATTCACCGTCTGCGTCCAGCAACTCGCCGAAACGCAGTTTTATTTTCTGTCCGGCGTGAGCGTTCACGGTAAATTCCGCATAGCCTGCAATGTTCTGCCCAAAGTCCAGAACGGTTTTGCCGGAGGGAGTCGTGATGCAGACGGGCTTCAGGCGCTCATGCTCCGTGACTGAAACATTATTGGAGGCGGTCGGCGTAACAGGATGGCTTGTGACCTTCGCCTTTCCCTGATACGAGGGGACATTGCTGGCATTGACCACTTCGCCGTCCTTGTTGTCGGCAAAGCGGATGGGACCGTCATTGCTCCAATCCCAGCTCTCGTCGGTGATGATGGTCTGCACGCTGCCGTCTATATGCATGATCTCCAGTTGTGCCAGCAGCTTTGTTTCCGTGCCATACTGGTTCTTCAGCCCCCATGCGCCGGTGCTGCCCCGATACCAACCATCGGCAAGCTGCACCGTCAGGGCGTTTTCGCCGCTTTGCAGCAGACCGGTCACGTCATAGGTCTGATACTGCACCCGTTTGCGGTAATCCGTGATACCGGGGGCGAAGATAAAATCACCGACGCGCTGCCCGTTCAGCTTCGCTTCATACAGGCCGCAGGCGGTGATATACAGCCGTGCCTTTTGGATGCCGGACACATGAAATGTCTTTCGGAAACAGTCCACAGGATAGCGTTCTTTTTTGTTCACCCGGTAATTGCCGGTGATCCACTTCGCTTTCCATGCATCCATGCCGGTCTCAAAGGTACTCTCCGCCCAATCGCCGACGGCATCCGCTTCATCCCAAAGGCGCACTTTCCAGAGAACCTTTGTTTTCGGCGGGACAGGATTCCCGCCCCATTGGGCGCGCATGGAGGAGCTTTCTATCTTGCCGCTGTCCCAAAGGATCGTCCCGGCATCATTTACAGCGATGATTTGATAGGCAGTCTGCTTTTTGCCGCCCTCACAGTTCCAGAACAGGCAGGACGCTGTAAAATCTACGCCGATAGGATTGTTCAGATGCTCTGTTTTCAGTCGAATGGCCTGCATTCTCAGTCCTCCTTTTGCACCTGTGTCAAATCAAATTCAGAAACCAGAGTTTCGATCATGGGACGGATATAATCCCGCATCCACAAAAGCTGCCCTTCGTGGTTCAGGTGAATGCCGTCTTTGATAAATAGTGCATCTGCATAACGCTGCCCGTCCCATGTCATCGCCGATGCGTCCACAAACCAGAGGTAGTCCGTTTCTTCGCAGAGCGTCTCCAACGCCCGATTGATTTCCTCGGTAAGTTCCCGGTATTCGCTGCGCCCCGGCAGAAGCAGGCCACTCATAACCACCAGCTTTGCGTCCGGGAGCCGGTCATGGATCTCGGCAAACATTTGCTTTTTATAGTCCATGCAGGCGGCGACCTTTTCCTCGTCCGTCCCCTTTAGGGAAACATAGTCATTCGACCCTGTCTGGAAAAACACAATGGCGGGATGGTAGGGATAAAGCAGCCTGTCAGCATAGTGCATCAGATCCTGATCCGTGCAGCCGCCGAAGCCGTGGTTCTGCACCCGATATTCCGGCAGATCATTCTCCATCTCCGTCCACATTCGGAAATTGGATGCTCCATATAAGATGATGCTGTTCTGGTTTTCCTCTGCGGGATAGGTCTGCTGGATCTTCTCCACATCCGCATCCCATGTATGCAGGAATGCAAACGGTCCCCAGCCGATTTTCAGGCCGGTGATCACCAACCCCGTCAAAGAAGCCACGACCAGTACGGCGGCAGCAATGATTACGATTTTCAAGGGCTTTTTCATATTTCACTTTTCCTCCCTTGCCTTAATCTCCGCCTGCTTCTTTTCAATGCCCTTTTCCACATTGAGGAACACCAGCAGCACCGCAAGAATCACACCGGTGAACACCTCCAGCCCAACGAAGCCGAATGTGATCACGCTCTTGACTGCCGCACTCTGCTCTGCCGCCACCGTCACACCGTTCGCGATCTCCGGAGCGATATAGCCCGCATGTCCCAGCAGACCGTTAAACACGCCGGTGCAGACGCCCACCATAGCGACGGCAATGATGTTATACACGCTCATCGCCACACCGTCGGAGCGGAAGCCGGTTTCCCATTCCAGATGATCCAGCACATCCGCAAACAGCGCCATAAACACATAGGCGCAGGGCAGTCCGCCGATGTTCTTGATGAATTGGCCGATCAGCATGATGGTCATATTTGTAGGGAACGCCCAGCAGATCGCGCCGCCAATGGCATAGAGAATAAAGCCCGCCAGCGTCACATTCCGTTTCCCGAATTTCTTGGCCAGCGGCCACACGGCAAAAATGCCGATGCCCATGGGAATGCCACCGATGACGGAGATCATCGTCTGGGTCATGCCGTCATTGTAAGTACCAAGAACATAGTTGCAGAAATAGACCAGACTCAAATTTTTGATGGAAGTGCCAAATGTATAGATCAGGAAATAGGCATAGATGATAAGCATGTACTTATCCGTGAAAATCGCACGAAGCTGCCGTGCAAACGGCACCGTCTTTTCTATGCCCGCATTCCGCTCTTCAAGGGTAACGCGCTCCTTGGTGAAGTAGTATTCCAGCAGTGTCAGCGGCAGCGCCAGAATGGAAAGCGCACACATCAGGGTGATCCACTTGCCCTTATCCACGCCGATCAATGGCATGATGACCATGGGGAATACCAGCGCCACCAGAATACCGCTCATCATGATGGTAGCGATCTGGTTGAAGACCGACAGGCTGCCGCGCTCCGTGATGTTGCGGGTGGAAAGCGGCACCATCAGGTTGTGGCTCATATTGAAGATGGTATAGGCGAAGGAGTAGAACAGATTGTAGCTCACCATGACCCAGATGACCTGCACGGTCTCAGAGCCGCTGGGCACGGTAAACAACAAAATTCCGGTGATCGTCAGCAGCGGCGCAGACAGCAGCAGCCAGGGCCGCGCTTTGCCCTCCTTTGTATGCGTGCGGTCGATGATATAACCCATGACCACGTTGGTAATGGCGTCAACGATTTTGGAAAGGATGGGGAATACCACCAAAAATGCGCCGCCCCAGACATGGGTCAACTTCAGGACATCTGTGTAATAGACATTCAGGTAAGTAGCAAGCACAGCGTTGAGCAGCAGCGCACCGGCGGGGCCAAGCAGATACCCCAGCCATTTTTCTTTGCGTCCTACTTCCGCCGTATGAACCTTGCTTTGGAATACTTTGCGGTCTAAAAGCGTTCCCGTTTTCATGTGTACTTCCTCCAAGTTCTGTGGGCATCATTCTGACGAATTGTCTGATGCTCCAGCTTTGTTGATTATTAGTATAGCACAAGCAAAATGGCGGCGCTTGCATTTTCGTTGCTTGTGCGGTATAATTGTAACCAAAAGGAGCTGGAAATATGATGCAGATCGATTTGCCCTATCTTTGCACAACAATTGGAAATCTTTCCGGCGTTCCCGTTCGGATCTTTGAGGGAGAGAACCTGACATTCTATTATTCACAGGCATACCTGCCCCGTGATCCCATGGCCGTTTACCGGGAGCAGATTTTTGCGGTGAAGGCCCATGTGGGGTATATCACAACGCCGCATTTCCATTACTACGGGATCGTCAATTCCGGCCAGACGAAAATTGTGATCGGCCCGACACGACAAATCACAGAAACGGATCAGGAGCTGCGGGAACTGGCTTTCCGGGCAGACGTGACCGCAGATGATATGGAGGACTTTATTGCGGGCATGAAAAGCATTGTGCGAATGCCCTTTGAAAGTATTCTGCAAATGCTTTGTACGATGAACCATGTCCTGAATGGGGAAACACTGTCCTTGAAGGACATCGCCATCTATGATGCAGATCAGGAAAAGCTGCTTGCGGCGCAAGAGCGGCAGCAGGCTGCGCAGAAGCTGTCAGCAAAGGTGGATGAGGCACAGAGCCTGCACAATACGCTGGATCAGGAGCAGGCACTGATGCGCATGGTTCGCAAAGGCGATACGGCGGCATTAAAAGAGTGGATCAACCATGCACCTGCCATTCGGGGCGGCGTGCTGGCAAAAGAGCAGCTCCGCCAGAAGAAAAACACCTTCATCGTCACCGTGACGCTGGTATCCCGTGCCGCTATCCGAGGCGGAATGGATGTTGAGGATGCCTTTTCCCATAGTGATTCCTATATTCAGCAATGTGAGCTGCTGTCCTCTCCCTCAGATATTCTGAATCTTCAATATCGAATGGTTTTGGATTATACCGAGCGTGTAGAGCGGTTGCGGCTGGGCAAACAGCCGTCCAAGCTGACCATCGATGTGGCGAACTATATTCAGCACCATATGTCTGAGGCTATCACCGCAGAGAAAATGGCGGAGGAGCTTTTTTTGAATCGCTCCTATCTCTCCCGGAAATTCAAAGAGGAAACGGGCGAAACGCTGACTGACTTCATTCTGAAAGAAAAAACGGAGGAAGCAAAGCGCCTCCTCCGCTATTCGGATAAACCCTTGACCGCCATCGGTTCTTATCTCGGTTTTTCCTCTGCCAGTCATTTCTCAAGGGTGTTCAAAGCCTATGTCGGCAGTACACCAAGCGAGTATCGGGAAAAGCACCAGTGATTGTTTCAGCTACATCCGGACGGATACGGCGTGGATGATAATTCTTTTGAGGAAAAAGAAACGGAGCGGGCGTAACCTGCTCCGCACATAGAGGCTTACAAATACAAATCAGCATAGAACCCTTTAGAAAAAATATTAAGTATGAGCTTCCGCTCACAGGGTCTCAGGGAATCCCCTGACAAGTGAATCTGTACGGACAGCTTCGTTGCTTGTTAAGACAATGCCACATCATAGACGACAGCCATTTCCGATCGATTTCGGGGATGGCTGTTTCTGTTGCCTTACTGTCAAATCTGCAAATCTGTTTTTCGCACATTGGGCTTTTCCTTCGGGTTGCGCTATCATGTGGATGGGGATAGAAAACCGCACGGTGGGCGCAAAAGGAGGAAGAATATGTACAACAGATTTGCAGAAATGCGCAGGCGGTATCTGCGCGAGCACAGAGACGGCATCTACACGGGAATGCTGCTGACCGGCAAGCTGGACGAGCATCTCAAGGAAATCGGCGACACAGCACAGGATATGTTCGATCGGTTGGTTGAGCGGATGAAGGAAGCCGAAGGCGTCACCGAGCAGCTGAAGGCCGAGAACCAAATGGAATGGGTGGGGCGGATGAACAGCATCAGCACCCGAGCGGAAGAGATCATCCTTTCTGAGCTGGTTTATTGCTGAGGTGTGGTGATGTTCTAGTATAGAAGAAATCGAGTGTTAGCACTCTGCGCCGGCGAGCGACAGCTGCTGACAACGGCCCTGTTGTCCTTTCGGAACAAGCTGATAGCAAGCGGCAAGCCCACCGAGGATATCAATGAGCTGCTGATCCGGCTGCTGCGGTAAAAAAGAATATAAGAAATGAGCGTCTGCTTCTGAAAAGAGGCAGGCGCTTATTTTTATGGCATCAATTTTGCTGCCACACCGATGAACTCCGGAATGGATATGGCATCAATTTTGATGCCAAAGGCGAAAAATGGCTCCAATTCGGAGCCACAAGCAGTCCCGCACATGAAAATGGCTCCAATTTGGAGCCAAAACAAAAGAAATTTTCAAGGGGGTTAATTTTTTGGTCTTCTCGTTGCCTACCAAGTGAGGGGATAAATATTTTTTCGATCGCCTTAATTTTCGGCCTTTCTCGTGATCTACCACTTGAGGGTAGAAGAGTCAGCAAGGGACATTGAGAAAGAATTTTTTCGGCAGGATCCCCAAAATGCCCCTCTTTCATTCCTCACATTATGAGGATATGTACCTGGACAACTGAATAGCCGTTACCGAGACAGATATGACTGTGCGGCGACCTCGAAAGAGCGAGCATAGCAACGCCGCGGAGACCCCGGGGCAGGCATATAAAAACGATATCGGAAGGACGGTGCAGCACCCCTATAAGTAATTAAATAAATAATTACTTTCTGGATCCGCTCAAGAGAAGAACTAACTTTTATATAGAAGAAGCGGCTGAATACAGCGCGGTATTTCTTTTTGAGCCGGTTCCGCAGGCAGTTCTTTCATCTGCCTGAAAAATTAAAAATGAAGGAGGAAATCAAAATGAAAGACAGAATCACAAGCACAATCACAAGGCATATCGGTGTAATCTCCGAATCGTTGCGAGGCTGGAGGCTGGAGCTGAATATGGTCAGTTGGAACGGTGCAGAGCCGAAGCTCGACATTCACGACTGGTCTCCTGATCACAATAGGTGCACAAGTCGCGGTACCTTCACCCATGAGGAAGCACGGATGCTAATCAAGCTGCTGAAAAAGGAGGTGTAAACATGGAAAACAAGGTATACACCCAAAACGAGCTCAAAGCACAGAACATCATCACGATGGATTATGCACTGAACCTTGAACCGGGTAATTTTGTCGCCGTTCTCGACCTGAAGACGAAGGCACGCAACTGCCTGCGCGTATTCTTCACCTTTGCGGACGGCCGGAAGATTATGGCGGCTGCACAGTGGTGGCAGAGGTACTTAGGGTTCTATGAAATCCCGGTCGGTACACATCTGTTGCTCCATTACAAGGAAAATTCAAGAAAGGAAGTGTATCTCGATGAAGTGGAACGAATATAACGCAGCTGTCTCAGCAAGCAAGGAATCTGTCTGCACAGATTCCGCTTGTTATGGGCCATGCCCCTAAAACCCCCAACAGAGAAAGGAAGATTGGATGTGAAAAGAGATTGCAGACTTCAGATTCGCCTAACCCAAAGGGAACTGGATATGCTGAACCGAAAAGTGAGGACGGCACGCACTACGACAAGTGAATTTGTCCGCAGTGCCATCAGCGGAACGGAAGTTTATGAAGCGCCCACCGTGGATGTGATGCTCCTGCACTCCATCCTATTCGCAGGCTTGGCGGATGCACAAAGCTGACCGGGAAGGGACACTGACCTCAGCGGTTATTCAGACCATTATGTCGGAAGAAAAAGCCAATCAGAGGGCTCGTCTCAAGATTCCGATGGAGCGCATCCGAAAGTACTTTCCCCAGAGCTATACCGCTGCCCAGATCGAGGATGCCGTGGTGAAGCTCTGCGAACGGGACTACCGCCGACGAAGCGACCGAGTGAGATAAGGAGGTGCAGCCTATGGAAGAATATCGCAAGATCGACTATACGCAGGTCGCACTGCCGGAGGAACTGCTCACTTCCTTTGCCAAGGCCATGCTCCCGGAGCTGCGCAGGTTCTACGCCAGCGACGAGGGTAAGGCCTATTTTGCAGAGTAGCTTCTGAAGCACCCGGAATATACGGCACATTCGACACCGGAGAGCGGATGACTATAATAAAAATCGGAGAGGAGGATTCTGTATGAATGTAGTCATTTACGCCCGCTTTTCCAGCCACAGCCAGACGGAACAGTCCATCGAGGGGCAGCTCAAGGTGTGCTATGAATATGCGGAGTCGAATCATTATACTGTTGTCGGAGAATATATCGACCGGGCCATCAGTGGCACCACGGACAACCGTGCCGAGTTTCAGCGGATGATCTCCGACAGCGACAAGCACACCTTTGAGGGTGTTCTGGTATATCAGCTGGACCGCTTTGCCCGTAACCGCTATGACAGCGCCATCAATAAGGCGAAGCTGAAAAAGAACGGCGTCCGGGTGCTGTCCGCCAAGGAAAATATTACGGACGATGCCTCCGGTATCTTGGTAGAGGGCGTTCTGGAAAGTATGGCGGAATACTACTCCGTAGAGCTTTCCCAGAAGATCCACCGGGGCATGGCCATCAATGCCGAAAAGTGCCTGTCTAACGGCAGTAACCCCGGCTTAGGCTTCAAAGTGGATGCCGAGCGACGGTTCTATGTAGATGAGGAAGAAGCCGCCATTGTCCGTGAGATTTATGAGCGCTACGCCAGCGGCGAAACGAAAGCGGAAATTATCCGAGATCTGAAACGGCGCAGGGTCAAGACCTCTCTCGGCAAGGAATTCAGCCCCAACAGTCTCAGCCGCCTGCTCAGCAACAAGCGCTATATCGGCGTCTATCTTTACAAAGGAAAGGAAACACCCGGCGGGATGCCTCGCATTCTGGACGATGATCTGTTTTACCGGGTGCAATCGATGATGAACAAAAACAAAAATGCGCCGGCTCGGACCCACGGTGAGGGCGAATATCTGCTGACTACAAAGCTGTTCTGCGGACACTGCAAAGAAATGATGGTGGGCTACGGCGGCACCAGCAAGACCGGCAGGCAGTATCACTACTATATGTGCAAAAATGCCCGCAGGAAAAAGTGTGACAAGAAGATCGTCAGCAAGTCTTATATTGAGGACCGTGTGGTTAACGAGTGTCTGAAAATGCTGACCGAGGAGAAGATACGGTTCATTGTCAAGAAGGTGGCTGAGGAGTGCGCCAAAAGCCCGGACAACCTGACCGCCAAGGCGCAGAGAAAAGCAATTCGAGAGGCAGACACGGCCATTGAGAATCTCTGGAAAGCCATTGAGCAGGGGCAGGCTGTGGAGATGCTGACAGAACGGCTCAACAAGCGCATGGCAGAAAAGGCAGAGCTGGAGGCGCAACTCGCTATCGAGGAAAACAAGAAGATTACGCTGACTGAGGCGCAGATCTTAGCCTTTCTGGATTATGTCTGTGAAATGCCCTCTGACGATGTAAATAAGCGCCGGGCCATCATCAATATCTTTGTTCATTCCATCTATCTGTATGATGACCACTTTACCCTCATCATCAACGCCAGCAAGAAGCCGTTAAGTATTGACAATATCCCGCTGGATGATATAGAATCCGTATTTGAAGGCAGCGGCGGGACCTCGGAGGGGTGTTCATCCTTGAACGCCCCTGCTCCACCATAAAAGGAACATAAAAAAGATATGTTCCGCGAAAACCCCGATTTATCGGGGGTTTTTGCTGCCCAAACGCCGGGTTTTCTTGAAGATGTAAAATCGCTGTTTTTCCTTTGAGTGCAGTATCGAACCCCCGTACAACCAAATATTCGCAGACGGCGGACAAGCCAAAAACTTGTCCGCCGTTTTGCATTTTCCAAGCCCGAAGTTTTGCAAAAGACTTCGGGCTTTTTCTATATGGCCATTTTGTGGGACATCTCGATTTCTTCGATGGGGCACTTTTGCCCCCTCATTTTGTCTATACTGCGGAAAAAAGGAGGAACGATTATGAATCAAGCTCTTGAACGAATTGAGTTCAATCTACACACCGCGGCATCGGATGATGCCTCCATCATCACGCCGAAGGAGGCCGTTCGGAAAGCCAGAAGCCTCGGCCAGACTGCCCTTGCCGTCACCAGCCTCAACTCCGTGCAGGATTATTATGAACTGGAGAAAGAACAGGAAAAGGTCGACGATGGTTTCCGCATTCTCTACGGCGTGACTGTGGAACTGGAACCGGTAGAACGTATTGTGCTTCTGGCAAGAAACCGCGCCGGTTTGCGGGGCATTTATGAGGTCGTGTCCTCGCTGCACCTGCAGGAGGGGCACAAGATTGCAGATCGGAACATGGTGGAAAAGCACAGGAAAAATCTTCTTTGCGGCTCGGAAAGCCGCTTTGGTGCAGTCGTGGCCGCACTTCGGAACGAGGCAAACGACGAGGAGCTGATCCGCCTTGCCTCTCACTATGATTATCTGGAGCTTCATCCCTCGCAGCCGCCCGCATACAACAAGCGGCTCTGCAAAATCGCGAAAGTGGCGGGAGTTCCCGTGGTGGCTGTGGGGAATTGCCATTATCTGGAGCCGCAGGAACAGATCTGCCAGGAGCTTACGGAGCCGCTCAGAGATCGTTCCATGGGCGGAACACAAACACATTTCCGCTCCACAGAGGAAATGATGAACATAGCGAATAACTTGGCGGCCGCACATTTCGCACACACCCACCGGTGCCCCCAGATCCGTAACGCCGGTGCAGACCCAGCCGGTTTTGGGCACATTATCCCGACTCCAAAGGTTATCATAATCCTTCAGATTTGGCGGCTGCTGCGGCCCGTTCACAGGCTCTTTCTTTTTTCTGTGGATTGCCCGGACTCTTTTGTCTGCAGCTTGAAGTCGTCCACCTGTTCATACCCATTCAACGGGTGATTGGGCAATTCTTTTTCCTGCGTTTTTCCAGCCGCCTGTTGCGTGAAGTGCACCTCGGCGGGCTTTGGCGTATTCTCTTCCGGCTGCGGCAATTGTGCCCGTGTTTCCGGCACAGGCGCAGGAATCTGCGGCAATGCCAGTGGGTTTCTAAAAAAGTCAACGGAAATCTCACGCTCACTTGCCAATTTATCAAATTTAATCCGGTAGTTGTTTTGATTTCGACCAAAGCCCAATATTTCTCCTTCGCCAAAGGCCGGGTGAATCACCTTTGTCCCGGCAGCCTTGGGCGGAGTAGCCGGCCCTTCATCGTATAGCTGCGCTGCATACCGGTCAGCATTGTACTGCAATTCCCTGGATATGCTGCCCACCCGGGTATAGTTTTCCTCGCCGATCTCCTTCAGGAATCTGGAGGGCAGCTTTTCCTTGCCGTTTTGGCTATATCCCTCGCTGTCCAGCAAAAACAGTCCTTTTTTTGCTCTGGTAATCGCTACATAGCACAGTCTGCGTTCTTCCTCCAATCCCATCTTTCTGCGTTCTTCAATGGTCTTAGACGAAGGAAAAATACCTTCCGAAAATCCTATGATAAATACATAGGGAAACTCCAAACCCTTGGCTGCATGAATGGTCATCAGCTTCACACTGTCGCAGTTTTCCTCGCTGTCGTCCTCTGATTGCAGCGAGATCTGATTGATAAACTCCTTCAGAGATACTTTTTCTCCAAAGCTCTTCTCATATTCCGAAGCAATCCGTTTGAACTCGGACAGGTTTTCAAACCGCTCCATATCGCCCAGCTCCCGGATATACTTTTCGTATCCGCTGTCTATGCATATGCGCTCCACACATTCGGAAAGCGGTGCGGTTTGATACTGTTCCCGAACTCCGTTCACAGCGGCCACGAACTCTTTTGCACCGCTTTGCTTAAATGCGGGATTGTCCAGATTTTCCTGTAACGTTTGGAACAGGGAGATCCCGTCCTTCTGCAGCGCCAGCAGACGCTGCAATTTGATCCTGCCGAACTTTCGCCGGGGCTTATTGATAATGCGTTTGAAGGAAATATCGTCTTCAAAGGCTACCAGCCGCAGGTATGCCATAATATCCTGAATTTCCATGCGCTGATAAAACTTGACGCCGCCGAAAATCTCATACGGGACGCCGTTCTCCGTCAATTTTTTCTCGATGACCCGGGAGAGAAAGCCGGAGCGATACAGCACTGCAAAGTCAGCATAATTGCATCCGCTTTCCTTGCGGAGCAGATGAATACCGGCAACGATTCTGTCCGCCTCTGCATACTCGTTTTTCTCATGGTAATGGTACACCTGCGCCCCGTCAGGGCTCTTCGTGTACAGATCTTTTTTCAGGCGATATGTGTTTTTCTCAATCAACGTATTGGCACAGCGTAGGATCTGGGGAGTGGATCGGTAATTCTGATTGAGAAACACCGTTTTCGTCGGGACATGATATTGATCAAAGTCCACTAATAGCCTTACGTCCGAGCCGCGCCATTCATAGATATTTTGATCCGGATCGCCAACGATCATCAGATTTTTGTGTTTCCCCGAGAGCTTATCCACCAGCTCCATCTCCGTATTGGAGCTGTCCTGAAATTCATCTACCTGAATATAATTCAGGCGGTCCTGCCACTTCTCTAAGACCTCCGGACAGCGGTTAAAAATATCCAGCACGAAATACAAAAGATCATGGAAATCCATGGCATAGATCTGCTTCTGCTTTTGCAGGAATTCCTCAATGATTTGATCGTCTATGGTGCTGATCTCCGGCAGGATCTGGCAAGGGTCGGTGCAGCACACTTTTGCCACATATTCCCGATGGCCTGCTTTGAACCGGGAAATCTGTTTGATCACCTTTTCAAAGCTGGCGTGATCCAGCTTCAGATCGAATTTTTGGTAGATATCCTCTAAAATTGCCTTTTGCTGCTGGTTGTCAATGATCTGGAACTCCCTGGGATAGAAGATTTTTTCGATATCCTCCCGGAGGACACGAACACAGAATCCATGGTAGGTGCAGATCAGGGACGTATCATATTCCTGCCCGATCAGGCTGCGGATGCGACGCTTCATTTCCCTGGCAGCCTTGTTGGTGAAAGTCACGCAGAGAATGTTTGCAGAATTGATGCCGTACTCCTTCACCAGATAGGCGTACCGGCTGACCAGCACTTTCGTTTTTCCGCTGCCCGCACCGGCAATCACCCGGAGATAGCCCTCCGTTGCCGTAACAGCTTCCAATTGTTTTTCGTTTAATGCAGATAGATAATCCATAGTACGCCTCCTCAGAGCACATCGTAACGCGTTACCATTTTTCTTCTTTCATTCCGGCGGACAGCTACAATCCCGTGTGGCGGTCATCGGCCCGGCGTTGCCGTTTCCGATATACTATACCATACGAGATGTACCATAAAACGGACATGCTGCGGCGTGGAATAAAATAATACGATTGGAAAACAGATTGACACATATCCTCATCCCGGTGGGGGAGGGTCAACAGACCGGTGCGCCGACAGGATTGATTTTCGCATGATCATTGAACCGTAATCGGATGTAAAAAAGAGCCTCTGCCCGCGCCCAACCGGGCATCGACAGAGGCTCTTTGCTTGCTTTATGGGTATTTGAATCGGTGCCGAAATTGACGCTGATTCCTGCTCTGTTTTTGTTGCTCTCAGGCTGGCAATCACAGGCTTCTTAGACCGCTCATTATAAAAATTCACGGCCAAATCCTATATTCGCTTCATACATTATGGAAAATTGTCAAGCAATTTTCAACTATTCGGTGCTTTTTACGACAACCGTCAAGGCTCAGCTTAACGAGGCTTCTGCGCGCCGGTATCCCATGGTATGGGGAAAAGATTGACATTCCTGGATACTGGTGCATTACCGATACAGGTTAACCCGAAAACAAACTTTCCGTACGCGGTACTATGCCCAATAGCCACACCTCACTACCACGATGGCAGTGAGGTGTGGCTGCCATTATTTGTCCTGTGATACGTCGTTATTTGAGGAGCTGCTTCAAATCATTTTCCGGCGTCGTGATGGGAGCAATTCCGAAGTTCTCTACGAGATAATTCAGCACATTGGGAGAGATAAACGCCGGCAGCGTGGGACCGAGGCGAATATTCCTGATCCCCAAGTACAGCAGCGTTAGCAGAATGCACACAGCCTTCTGCTCGTACCAGGAGAGCACCATAGACAGCGGCAGATCGTTCACACCGCAGCCGAAAGCATCAGCAAGAGCAACGGCAATCTGGATGGCGCTGTAAGCATCGTTGCACTGTCCGATATCCATCAGACGGGGCAGACCGCCGATGGTGCCGAGGTCAAGGTCATTAAAGCGGTATTTGCCGCAGGCGAGGGTCAGCACGACGGTATCGGCAGGCGTCTGCTTGACAAACTCCGTGTAGTAATTGCGGCCGGGGCGTGCACCGTCGCAACCGGCAACCAGGAAGAAGTGCCGGATCGCACCGGACTTGACAGCTTCGATGACCTGATCCGCCACGCCAAGTACCGTGCCGCGGGCAAAGCCGGTCATCACCGTGCTGCCGCCGTTCATGCCGGTGAAAGACTTGTCCTCGGCGTAACCGCCCAGCTCCAAAGCCTTTTCGATGACCGGGGTGAAGTCCTTGTCCTTCCCGATGTGCGTCATTTCGGGGTAAGACACCACTGCCGTGGTGAACACGCGGTCGGCATAGCCTGCTTTCGGCGGCATCAGGCAGTTGGTGGTGAACAGCACCGGCGCGGGAAGCTCCGCAAATTCTTTCTGCTGGTTCTGCCATGCCGTGCCGAAATTGCCCTTAAGATGGGAATACTTTTTCAGCTCGGGATAGCCGTGCGCGGGAAGCATTTCGCCGTGGGTGTAGATGTTGATGCCTTTGCCCTCGGTTTGCTCCAGCAGCAGCTTCAGGTCGTGCAGGTCATGGCCGGAGATAATGATGAACGGTCCCTTTTCCACAGTCAGCGGCACGGTAACAGGTGTGGGCGTTCCGTAGCTTTCGGTATTGGCCTTGTCCAGAAGCGCCATGCACTTGAGGTTTTTCTCACCGACCTCCATCA
This sequence comes from uncultured Oscillospiraceae bacterium, assembly GCA_934645175.1. Taxonomy (GTDB): domain Bacteria; phylum Bacillota; class Clostridia; order Oscillospirales; family Oscillospiraceae; genus JAZOXB01. Next base: position 40,934 of record CAKUDE010000004.1, on the reverse strand, counting down.
CGATAGGCAGCAGCTCATCCATGCCCCAAGCCTCGCCAATGGCAAAGAGCGCCTTGGCAAAGAAGCGGTTTACTTTCTCGTCGGTATAGCCCAGCACCATGGCGTGATGCGTATAAGCCGCCATACCGCGTACACCGAAAAGAATGAGGGATTTGAGACTGCGGATATCCTCCTGCGCGTTCCAGACATTTTCCATATCGTAATCATCCGTGTTTCCGCACACGGAGGCACGGACGGAGCAATCGGCAACAAGACGCGCCTTTTCCCCGTGCACACGATCGATCAGTTCGCGAAGCGTCTTTTCATTGAAGTTCACATTGGTGACGGTGGTAAACAGACCTTCAATCATCAGATGCCATGTGCTTTCGTTTACGCCCGGGGCATACTCTGCCGCACGGGACAGCCCAACCAGAGCGCCGGTCAGCTTGTCCTGAAGCTTCGCGACATCGGCGGTTTTGCCGCAGACGCCTGCATTTCCCGTGCAGCCGGTGCAGCCCGCCGTCTGCTCACACTGAAAACAAAACATTTTTCGTTCCATCTTGAAATCCTCTCTTTCGTTCAGTCAAATATATTTCCGTCCGTGGAAATGGTGACAACCTGCCACGGAATGAATTTTCCGCTGTTCTGCAACGCGGCTTTTGTTGCGTGCTCCAATCCGCCGCAGCAGGGAACCTCCATGCGCACGACAGTCACGCTCCTGATGTCATTATTGCGGATGATCTCGGTGAGCTTCTCGGAATAATCCACGCTGTCGAGCTTCGGGCAACCAACGAGCGTGATGTGGCCCTTGATAAAGCGCTCATGGAAGGCAGCATAGGCATAAGCCGTGCAGTCGGCGGCAATGAGCAGCTTTGCGCCGTCAAAGTAAGGGGCGTTTACAGGCACCAGCCTGATCTGTACCGGCCACTGGGAAAGACGGCTTTGCGCTGCAACGGGAGTGGCCTCAACGCCTGACGGCTCCGTGCGCCGGATCATTTTCGTCTGTATTCCGGGGCAGCCACCGGGCAGGCGCATTCCCTCCTGCCGCATTTTCTTCTGCTTGTTGGCGAGCACCGCCTGTTCGTCATAGGCGGCAGCTTCGCGCTCCACAAAGGCGATAGCCCCGGTGGGGCAAGCGGGCAGGCAGTCGCCCAAACCATCGCAGTAGTCGTCCCGCATCAGCTTTGCCTTGCCGTCCACCATGGAGATAGCACCCTCGTGGCAAGCTGCGGCACAGGAGCCGCACCCGTTGCATTTCTCCTGATTGATCTCAATGATTCTTCTTTTCATAACAACGCCTCCTTGCTTTTCTGCCCGGATTATATTATAATAAAATCAATAAGTCGGTTGATTTTTCAACAAAAGAGGGTTTTATGAAAGATTTTTTATCCGTGATCTGTTCTGCCCCGCTTTTCTACGGCATCACTGAAGGAGAGTTGAGTGCGATGCTCTCCTGTCTCAAAGCAGAAAAAAAGGACTTCCCGAAGGAAGCCTTTGTGCTGCGTACCGGCGAAACGGTGGACTCAATCGGTCTTGTGCTGTCGGGAAGTGTCCTGATTATACAGGAGGATATTTGGGGAAACCGCAATATCCTTTCCAAAGCGGGGCCGGGGCAAACCTTTGCCGCTGCCTATGCCTGCGCTCCCGGCTCCAGGCTGAATGTGAGCGTTATAGCGGAAACACCCGTCGCCATAATGTTTCTGAATGTAAAGCGTATCCTGAACGTGTGCCCGTCTGCCTGCTCACACCACAGTCGAGTGATCCGAAACCTCCTCGGCGAGCTTGCGGAGAAAAATCTGCGGTTCAATGAAAAACTCACTCATATGGGGCAACGCACCACGCGTTCAAAGCTTATGTCTTACCTTTCAGCAGAAGCACAGCGGCGCGGAACCTGCGAATTTGACATTCCGTTTTCAAGACAGCAGCTTGCGGATTATCTCGGCGTTGAGCGCAGCGGACTTTCGTTAGAGCTGGGAAAGATGCACAACGAGGGACTGATTGATTTCCACAAAAATCATTTTGTTTTGAAGTTATAACAAGCTGCGAAAAATCATCCTGACCGAGCCCAAGGACGAGTCTGGTGCAACTTAATGCGATAATGCGGATTACCTCGCTTAAGGCTTTGTTCAGTGTTCTTCTCCCTTCACAGTGCCCGACGGCTCCCGTAATTGCTAAAAGTTCTGGCGTTGAAACTGCATAAACGACTCGCAGATTGAACGAAAGAACCTTGTGATTCTCGATTGCCTTATTTACCGGGAAAACAGCCTTCGGCGGACGATTCCTGCGTTTCGGCGGTTGACGCGGCGGTGAAAATCCGTTATACTGTAAGTGGCTTTGCTTGTTGTGAAAAAAATCAGACAGAAACGGAGTCCATATTATGAAATACATCCTTGCCCCGGAAATTGCCCTGCGTTCATGGGAAAAGGTGCCGTATGCGTTTTATTACAGGCATGAACGCACGGCGCGCGGCCTGAAGAAAGACGAATTTGAACTGCTCACGCGGTGTGACGGGCAGCAGGAGCTTTCGGAAAGTCCGTTGTTGGATAGCCTCCTGGAGCGGGAACTGATCGTTTCGGCCGCTTCCGGAGAGCGGCTGACCGACTGGCAGCGCCCGATGGTATGTAATAACCGCTATATGCCTTCGATGAACTGGATGATCACCGGTAAATGCAATTACAACTGCATCCACTGCTTTAATGCAGCCGATAATGCGCCGCTGCAAAGCGAGTTTTCGTGGGACGAAGCCGAACGATTGATGGATGAAGCACAGCAATGCGGGATCAACGGCTTTACAATCACGGGCGGAGAGCCGATGGCGCACCGCCGCTTTATGGATATCGTTCGTGGTATCTATGCGCGCGGGATGTATATCTTTGAGCTGAATACCAACGGCTTTTTCCTGACGCAGCAGATTCTCGACGAGATGAAGGACATCGGCTGCGACCCTCTGATGAAGATATCCTTTGACGGCATCGGCTTCCATGATACCATGCGCGGAAGAAAGGGTGCCGAGCAGGATGCGATTCGTGCGATTCGCCTGTGCATCGATAACGGCTTTGCCGTCAAGGTGCAGATGAATTTCAATCGCGCCAATCTGGACTGTATTGACGAGACGCTGGAGCGCATGGATGCGCTCGGCGTCAGACAAACGCGCGTGATCCGCACCACGGAAGCCCCGCGTTGGGAGCAGAATGCCAAGGGAATGACCTTCGGGCTTACGGAGTATTATGATGCCTGTATGAAAGCTGCGCAGGTGTATCTGCGTAAGCCGCACCGGATGAGTGTGGACTTCTGGCAATTCTTCACCTTGTATCCTGCGTCGCAGGCCTACGCACTCTCCACAGGGACTCAGGCAGGGGAGAGCTTCCGAGAAACGTTCCCGCTTTGCCGGGGTAATCGCGGCATGGTTGCGGTCAGCGCAGACGGCAACGTCTATCCCTGCCTGCAAATGTCCGGCTGGTTTGTCGAGCACGGAAGAACGTTCGGCAATGTGAAGACCGACGGACTGAAGCCGCTTTTGCAGGGCGGCGCCTATATGGATGAGGTTTGCGCTACGGTGCGTGACCTGACGGCGGTCAATGCCGAATGCCGCGACTGTGCGAATCTGCACGAGTGCTGCGGAGGTTGCCGTGCGCTGGCTATCCTGACTGACGGCGGTCTGCGCGGGTGCGACCGCGCCAAGTGCGTGCTGTATCGCGAGGGCTATCCGCAGAAGCTCGCGGAAGCGCTTCAAGGCATTCGCAGAATATGAATAAATCTCCCGCGACAGCAAATGCAGCGCTGCCGCGGGAGATTTTTCGATTTTATCTATAGACCCATGCTTTTATCCGGGGAGATCGACACGTCTGTCCGCCAATAGCGGCTGCCGTCCGGTGTGCGGCCAATAAGCTTCAATTCGAACAACTCGCGGCGCAGTGTCGCGTGATCGCGGAAGGTCATCCATTCGTCGAGCGTGTCATTGATCTCTGATTCGGTGTATTCCCGCCCGGCCTCCAGTTTTTCCGCCAGATAGAAGATCGCAAGCAGCGCCTTGCGCCGCTTTGCAGGCAGGGCGGTAAGCTGTCCCTTTTCATTCAAAAACGGACGAAGCTCACGGTCAATGTCCTGCATTGTGCTCACTCCTTCAGAAATAACTCAATAACCGGGACAAGAATTTCCGGTTGGTGCGGCGGAAGCTTGATAACGAGCAGCTTATCCTGTACGGTCTGACCCTCAGAGAAGTGATCGACCGCGTTTTCCGTAAACTGCAGCTGGCTTCCGTCGTGCAGAAACTGTGCGTATTCCACACGGCCGCCAAAGCCGGGCAGCTCCAAAAATGCAAAAGGATACTGGAACAGATGGACGTAGAGACGTTTTCCGTCCTCACTCTGCGTCAGGCGGCAGCCGTTCGGAGCGTGGAAGCTGTCATCAGCCTGTGTGCAGCCATAGATGGAGCGGCAGTTGTGTTTCATCCATGTGCCGTAAACGGCGAGCGCATTCTGTGCGCGCGTGTCAAAATCTCCCCGTCCGGTCGGCCCGACGTTCATAATCAGGTTTCCGCCGCAGGAGACGGTCTGGATAAGCATCTGGAGCAGCATTTGCGGCGACTTCCAGCTCATTTCGTCGCGGTAATAGCCCCAGGAGCCGGAGAAGGTCTGACAGGCCTCCCATGTGACGCGCTCTCCGGTCTCGGGGTGGCGCAGCCAGCTTTGTACCTGATATTGCTCCGGCGTCCAAAGATCCTGCTCAATGTCCGAACGGTTGTTGATGAGGATACCGGGCTGCAGAGGGCGAGCCAGCTCGATGAGTTCTTTTGCGCCCCAGTCCTCGGCTCCCTTGCCGCGAAGCCAGGGCTTTTCGGGCGGATTATCCCAAGCGTAGGAGAAGTCAAGCCAGAGAATGTCGATCCTTCCGTAGTTAGTCAGCAGTTCGGTCAATTGATCGCGCATATAGCGGCGGTAATTCTCCATGTTTTTTCGTGCGTTTTGCTCCGGAACGTCCGGGTCGTCCCGTCGGGGGTGGTTCGGGTCTATGGTGAAGTCCGGATGATGCCAGTCGAGCAGGGAATAGTAGAAGCCCACTCGAAGGCCTTCGCTGCGGAAGGCATCGACAAATTCACGCACCAGGTCTCGTTTTGCAGGCGTGTGCATTACGGTGTAGTCGGTGAATTTTGAGTCAAACAGGCAGAAGCCCTCATGGTGCTTTGTGGTCAGCACGGCATACTTCATTCCTGCGGCCTTTGCGTCGCGCGCCCATTGGTGCATATCGCAAAGATCAGGATCAAAGTACTTCATATATCTCGAATAATCCTCGACGGTACGCTTTTCACGGGTCATCATCCATTCGTGACGCGCAGCACAGGAATACAGCCCGAAGTGCAGAAACAGGCCAAAGCGTGCACGGCGGAACCATGAAGTCTCGCCGGGAGTTTTTCGAACATTGTCGATCGGAAGCATAAGTAAACTCCTTTATATTTGGGGAAGAAGGATCTCTGTGGTAAATGCGCCTTCTTCGCTGTTGCGGCTGATATATCCGTCCAGCCGTTCTACGATCGAGTCAATACGGACAAGGCCGAAGCCGTGGCCTTTGCATTTCGTACTGCGGAACAGTTTGCCTTCCTTCTTCAGCTTTTTGCCGGCGGTAAAGTTGGTAAAGGAAATGTAGAGCTGGGTGTTTTTCACATCCATGTGAACACGAATCAAGCGTTGATTTTCCGGTAGTTTCACACTTGCTTCAATGGCGTTGTCAAAGAGATTGCCGATGATACAGCACAGGTCGATCTCCGAGGATTTCAGCTTGACGGGAATATGTGCATCTGCAACGACCTCAATACCTTTCGCCTTTGCAAGCGAGATCTTGGAATTGAGAATAGCATCGGTCATAGAATTGCCGGTCTTAATAACCGTGTCAACGGTAGTCAGATCTTCGTCGAGCAGATCAAGGTAATTGCGGATGGCATCCCAATCTTCGGCAGCTGCGTAGGCTTTCATCGTCTGGATATGGTTGCGGTAATCGTGCCGCCATCCCCGGATCTGGCGATACATATTATCGACTTCGCGATAATGCGTTTCAATCAGCTCTTGCTGGTAGGAGGCTATCTGTTTGTTGATCCTTTTTGTCAGCCATCCCATGGAGGTCACCTCATGTGAATGATTGCGCGGTTAACCCCGTCGTATGCGCCTCTCGGCAGGGCAATGGCAGTTCCGTCGCTCAGTTTAATCTCCGTTTTGGTCACGCGGCTGATCTGACTTAAATTGACGATACAGGAGCGGCCAACGCGGTAGAAGCGCTCGTCAAGCTGCTTTTCCAGTTCACCCAGCGGCATTTTCACGATGAAATCAGACTCGGAGTGTATCGTAACATAATTTCCGTGAACATCGGCATAGCGAATCCGGTAAATTGCGATACGCACCGTTTCCCCACTGCTTTCAAAGCAGAGGACTCTTTCGTTTTTAGAGAGCTTCTCTACGGCCCGCGTAAGTACGGAATTGAGCTTTTCCTCTTTCACCGGCTTCATCAGATAGTGGAGCGCGGCGACCTCATAACCCTCCGCGATGTAATCGGAGTAGCCGGTGATGAAAATGATCTGCATGGTATCGTTGCTTTTTCTGAGCCGCCTGGCCATCGCCACGCCATCCATTTCGCCCATTTCAATGTCAAGAAGCAGAATATCATAGTCGCTGCCCTCGGTATAGTGGAATAAAAAACATTCGGCGGATGGAAATGCATCAATATGGATCGTATGGCCGGAGGCGACAGCCCAGCGCTCCACAAGAGCGGAAACGTATTGCCGGTCTGCGTCGCAATCGTCGCAGACCGCGATTCTGTAAGCCATATCCGCTGCTCAGGAATGACTGCTCAGGAATTCCGCAAATTGTTTCTGAAAATCTGCAAGCTGTTTCCTGCGCTCCTCGTCTGCTTCGGCAAGCACGGCCTGACGCCGTTGTGCCGCATCGGCGCAGATTGCAGCGCTCTTTGCTTCCGCCTCCGCAATCAGCCGCTCCGCCCTTGCCTCGGCATCGCGGAGCATCGAATTTGCCTGAAGCTCTGTCGATTCATAGAGCTTGGAGGCGTTGTTTGCTTGCACGCGAATCGATTCCAGATACTCGGCGGCAGCCTTGTCCGCCGCTTCAAAGATGCCGTTCAGACGCAGCGCAGCTTCCGCCATTGTTCCGGCCTCCCGGATGTTCAGCTCGCGCTTTTCCAGTGACTCCGTTGCTTCCGCAAGTTCCTTTTCCAAACGCTCCGTTTTTTTCGTCTGAGCGATCAGCATTTCCAAAAGCTCGGAACGGTTCAGCCTTCTGAGTTCCTTTTCGTTCATTCGTATTCCTCCTTCCGATGTGCGCAGAAGCGACCTTCCGCGGTGCGACACCCCGGTTTTTTGACGTTTTCGAAAAAAGTATAACATATTTTGGTCGAGAATGCAAGAAAATCGACATATACGACTTCGCCGTATTCTGCTGCGGAAAAGTAACAGGGGTTCAAAAAGTGTGAACAGTCTGTTGCAAAATCAAGAAGAATCTGTTAGAATGTATTTGAAAGCATTTTGAATCAATTCAGAGAGAATGTGAGGAAAAGCAAATGGCTGAAAACGGTAACGGGTACACGGCAGTCGATACGGGTGATGTTTCCCTTTTTGACGGGAAAACCGCGCAGATGATCGGCTATCGTCTTCTGAGCTTCTTTGTCTGCGTGATTACTCTGGGGATTGCATATCCATGGATGCACTGTATGATGCAGCGATGGGAGACAAAGCACACCATAATCAACGGCAGACGATTGACCTTTGACGGTTCGGGTGCACAGTTGATCGGGAAATACCTGCTATGGGTGCTTCTGACCATCATTACCTTTGGAATCTACGGTATCTGGCTTGGCCTCGGTATCAAAAAATGGACGGTGAAGCACACAAGGTACGCCGATGAATCGGAACCGGTTGAGAGCCGGTTTTCCGGCGGGCCGGGAGGTTTCCTTGGGGTTCATCTGCTGGCATTCCTGTTCACGCTTGTGACATTTGGGATCGGACGAGCATGGGCGGAGAAGAACGTGCTGAAATGGGAGGCCAAGCATACGCATATCGGGGGCAGCCCGATGGTTTTCAACGGTTCCGGTGGGCAGCTCTTTGTCAAATATCTGCTCTTCGTCCTGTTGACGCCCATTACGCTCGGCATCTATGCTCTCTTTTTCCCAGTAAAGTTGCTCCGGTGGCGCGTTGCCCACACGCAAGCGCGCTACAGAACGCCTGAGATTCGGGAAAAGGCAAGAGCGCATGAGGCCGGTGCTGCGCAGGATTATGCAAAGTATCGCCTTGCGGGCAATGATCGGGAGCTTGCGGCGGTAAAGAGCGGTTTTTCCGGCAGGGAAGACGTACAGGAACTGGAACGTATGGTTGCAGAGGACAATCCCTATGCCGCGTACGGCCTCGCCGTCCTGCTGAAGGGAGATGCACCGGCCTTTGAGGGCAGGGCGTTGGAGCTGCTCGAGCGTGCGGCGGAAGCGAAATACTACCCTGCACTGCTGGCGCTTGCCGGACAGCAGTCCGATGAACAGGCGCTTCGCACGCTGACCGATGCTGCAAAAAGCGGAAGCGCGGAAGCCTGCTGGCTGCTTGCCGACAGACTCGGGAAAACCGGAGCCGACGAGGAGGCCGCATACTGGTTCCGGATTGCCCTTGACTGGGAGTACCCGGAGGCAATGGCACACGCCGAGGATTATCATGCACTGCTTGAGAGAATTGCGCTGAAGCTCTCGGAATCAGGCCCTGCTCCGAAGGAGGAGCGGGAAAAAGGGAAGGCCGGGCGGATTGCGGTAACGGTGCTGCTGCTGATTGCAGGCGCCGCAGTCGTTTTTGCCCTGATCCGCTGGGGCGGTTCGTGGGGCAGCAGCCGCCCGCCGGAAAACATTCCGGGGAAATCCGAGCCGACGGCGCCTACAGAGCCGACCCGGGAGCTTGCGAAGGTGACTGTGGAGAGGGAGCTTCCCCCGGAGCGTATCGGCGGCAGGCCTGCGTGGCTTCGCCGACCGGACACCTCGAGTATCGACTATGTGCTCGGGTCAAATGCTTTCTGCTATGCCACGGAGAGCCGCTGCTATCTCTGTGTGACCTTCGGTACTGCGGAGTCCGATACGCTGTATTTGTCAGACGATAACGGATGGAAAAGCGAGGCACTCACCAACGGCATTCTGTGCATCGAGTATCCTGCCGATTCACCGGATTTCCGGGGATTGTACGTAGAGACGGAGCATGGAGAACGGAAATTCCATAGCTTTGCGATTCTGAAGGGCGACCTTGATGACATGAACCGTTGGATTGAGGGAAAGGCATACTCCTTTGATCCCGAAATGAGTGTTTATGGGCGGCTTCTCGGCGCATGGACAACCTGGCGCTATGACGGTGAGGATCAAATCGTTGCGGAGAAGTTCCACTTTTACGAAAACTGCGAATTTCAGTGGGACGAATGCTTGTACGCTCTGATTATGGACGACCAGGGCGTTGACAACCTGACCCGTATTGACGGAATGTATTGGCTGCACGGCGGCGGGGCCGGCGCGGAAGGAGAATACATCATCTCCAATTCCGACGGGACCTTGCATATCAACGGTACTTCCGCGACGGACGGTGAACCGATTGACCGGATTTATGAGTTCTGGTTTGAAGGCGATGTTCTGATGTTGAAAAACGTTTTCACGGATGTGGAGCGTGCTTTTGAGCACCGCCCCGGACCGGAAGGGCCGCTTGCGGAGCTGCCGGATCCCTCCGTCGAGTATCCCGAGATGTGGCGCACGGAGCTGCAAAACCGATGGGTGAACTACTATGAGCTATCCGATACGGTGCTGCAAATTGAGGAACTGGTGCTCCGCCCGGATATGACCTGGAGCCGCGGCTGGGTCGAATATACGGTACGGGAGGACGGATACGGGGAATATGCATACAATTGCAAAACGTGGGATATCACTGCCGGCAGCGGCAGAAGCGGAACATACACCATCGGCCCGTACGGAGATCTGACGCTTTTCCTGCACGCCGATGCGGATATGCAGTTCCCGGAGGCAATCGACGAGGCTTACTGGGTTATCCAAGAATCGACAGGTATCGTATTGTATCCGATCGTGGACGGAACGATCGATCGAGCTTCGGTGATACGCTATGAAAATTGGGAATGAATCAGAAATATATGACGAGACTGCTCCGACCGCACCTGCGGTCGGCCGCTTCGCGCCCAGTCCCTCGGGACGAATGCATTTGGGGAACGTTTTTACGGCGCTGCTTGCATGGCTTTCCGTTCGTGCAGTGAACGGCGTCATGCTCCTGCGTGTCGAAGACCTGGATCCGGAGCGCTCCAAACCGGAATATATTGCGGCGCTTCGGGACGATCTTCGCTGGCTTGGACTGGACTGGGACGCGGAAATGCCGTTGCAGAGCACGCGCACCGAGGCATATCGCGGGGCGTTTGAACGTCTGAGCGCAGACATATATCCCTGCTACTGCTCCCGCGCGGAGCTGCACGCCGCCTCCGCGCCGCACGCCTCAGACGGGGAAACGATCTATCCCGGCACCTGCCGCAGCCTGACCGATGCCCAGCGTAAGGAAAAGACGCGCCCTCCGGCGTGGCGAATCCGTGTGCCCGATGAAACGATCACATTTATCGACGGCGTATTCGGGCAGGTTTCACAAAATTTGGCGCAGGAGTGCGGCGATTTCATTCTGCGGCGCTCGGACGGCGTATATGCATACCAGCTTGCCGTCGTTTGCGATGATGCATTCGGCGGCGTTACGCAGGTGGTTCGCGGGGCTGATCTTCTCGGCTCGACGCCCAGACAGCTCTGGCTGTATCATAAGCTGAGCCTGACGCCGCCGTCCTACTGCCATGTGCCTCTGCTGGTTGCACCGGACGGGCGAAGACTCAGTAAACGCGACCATGATCTGGAGCTGTCGCACCTACGCGATAGGTTCTCGGCGGAACAGATTATCGGCTCTTTGGGCTACCTCAGCGGTATTTTACCATATGCTGTAAAAATTTCGGCACGAGAGCTGATTTCGGAGTTTTCGTGGGAAAAGATCGGGACGCAGCCGGTCTGCGTTTACGACTTCGACAAATTTTTTCCGTAATTCCAGGGTCAATCGCTTGCATTCTTCCGTATATATGTTATAATACGCTCGGAGTAAGATTGGAGGCTATGCCCTCCGCGAAAGGATGGATACCATGTTCAAGATCGTTCGCAAGAAGGAATTGAACTCCGCAGTTACGCTGCTGGAGATTGAGGCTCCCTTCGTTGCAAAAAAGGCTCAGGCCGGACAGTTCATTATTTTCCGCATTGATGAGTGCGGAGAGCGTGTGCCGCTGACCATTGCCGGCTATGACCGCGAAAAGGGCACCGTTACGATCATTTTCCAGAAGGTTGGCCTTTCCACTAAGATGCTCGGCTCGCTGAACGTCGGCGACTGCATTCGCGATTTTGTCGGCCCGCTGGGTCATCCCACCCATACCGAGGGCTTGAAGCGCGTCTGCGTCGTCGGCGGCGGTGTCGGCTGCGCCATTGCGTTGCCCTCCGCGCAGGCCTTTAAGGAAGCCGGCTGCGAGGTCGATGTGATTGTCGGATTCCGCAATAAGGACATCGTCATTCTTGAGGACGAATTCCGTGCGTGCAGTGACAACCTGTACTTAATGACCGACGATGGCTCCTACGGTGAGCACGGCTTTGTCACCGTGAAGCTCCAGCAGCTTCTTGAAGCCGGGACGCAGTATGATGAGGTGCTGGCCATCGGTCCGGTGCCTATGATGAAGTTTGTCTGCAAGACTACCGAGCCGTTTGGGGTGAAGACGCTTGTTTCGCTCAATCCGATCATGGTTGACGGCACCGGTATGTGCGGCGGCTGCCGCGTTACCGTGGGCGGCGAAGTGAAATTTGCCTGTGTCGACGGACCGGATTTCGACGGTCATCAGGTTGATTTCGCGGAGCTGATGAACCGAAACGGTGTCTATCGCGATCAGGAGCAGCAGGATGAGAAGGATCATATCTGCCGTGTCGAAACGATCGGCAAGAAGCTGATCCCGTAAGGAGGGTGTTGATATGCCGAATATGACGATGACAAAGACTCCGATGCCGGAGCAGGAAGCAAACGTCCGTAATAAGAATTTTAAGGAAGTATCTCTGGGCTACACGCCCGAAATGGCGATTGAGGAAGCAAAGCGCTGCCTGCACTGCAAGACACCGCACTGCGTCGAAGGTTGCCCGGTCAATATCCATATTCCCGAGTTTATCGGCAAGGTTGCCGAGGGCGATTTTGCCGCCGCCTATGAGATCATTACCGATACAAACAATCTGCCTGCACTGTCCGGTCGTGTCTGCCCGCAGGAGTCCCAGTGTGAGAGCAAGTGCGTGCGCGGTGTAAAGGGCGAGCCGGTTGCCATCGGCCGTCTCGAACGCTTTGTTGCCGACTGGTATCGTGAAAATGTGAATAAAATGCCCGAAAAACCGCAGTCTAACGGTATCAAGGTTGCGGTCGTCGGTTCCGGCCCTGCCGGTCTGACCTGCGCAGGCGAGCTTGCCAAGAAGGGCTATGAGGTTTCGATTTTTGAGGCGCTGCACACCGCCGGCGGCGTGCTGGTTTACGGTATTCCCGAATTCCGTCTGCCGAAGGCCATTGTCGCCAACGAGGTGAAGAAACTCGAGGCAATGGGCGTTGAGGTCATGACGAACATGGTCATCGGTAAGGTTCTGTCCGTCGATGAGCTGTTTGAAATGGGCTTTAAGGCTGTGTTTGTCGGCTCTGGCGCGGGTCTGCCCATGTTTATGCATATCCCCGGTGAAGCACTCAAGGGCGTTATGTCCGCAAACGAGTATCTGACCCGTATCAACCTTATGAAGGCGTATACCGAGCAGAGCGATACGCCGGTGATCGTTTCCAAGGCAGTCGCCGTTGTTGGTGGCGGTAACGTTGCGATGGATGCCGCGCGCTGCGCGAAGCGACTCGGCGCCGAGCACGTGTATATCGTCTATCGTCGCGGCGAGGCGGAGATGCCCGCCCGCTTGGAGGAGCTGCACCACGCCAAGGAAGAGGGAATTGAGTTGTGCGTTCTTTGCAACCCGACGAAGATCCTTGACGACGGCAACGGCCGCGTCGGCGCGATGGAGTGCATTCGTATGGAGCTTGGCGAGCCGGATGCATCCGGCCGTCGCCGTCCTGTGGAAATTCCCGGCAGCGAGTTCCAGCTCGCAGTCGATACCGTTATTATGGCGTTAGGTACTTCTCCGAACCCGCTCATTCGTTCCACCACACCGGGTCTGGAAACGAACAAGAAGGGCTGCCTTGTCGTCAACGAGGAAAACATGACCACCCGTGAGGGTGTCTACGCCGGCGGCGATGCCGTGACCGGTGCGGCTACCGTTATTCTGGCAATGGGTGCCGGTAAAAAGGCTGCCGCTGCCATTGACGCCAGCTTCCACAAATAAGAGTCTATTGCGAATGGCTTTTGCCCGGACGCAGAATCGGTTGAAATCGCACCCTCGACCGGGCCAATGCCCGCCGAGGGTGCTTTTCTTTGACGGTATTTCCCGAACTTTTGATACGGGCGCAAAAGGGTGGTATAAAGCGCGGAAGGTCGCCCCATAATTTGATAGACGAAGCCTCTGCCAGTCATACGTCGGCAGGGCTGATTTTTGGAGGCGATTCAATGAAGGTAAAAAGCATTATGTCGGCCAATGTGGTTTCCGTCTCACCGGAGGAGAATATCGCAGTTGCGGCACGTCTGTTATCGCGTCACAATCTTGGTGCGTTGCCCGTCTGCACAAAGGAGGGGAAACTGCGTGGTTTGCTCACGGATCGGGATATTGTTCTTCGCTGCGTTGCGGCAGAGGATGAGGCAACAGGGACAAAGGTTTCGGAGATTATGACGCGAAGGCTTATCAGCATTTCACCGGAAGCGGATATTCATGAAGCAACGGAATTGATGGCGCGCGAGAAGATTCGCCGTCTACCGGTGGAGGAGAACGGACGCCTTGTGGGCATGGTATCCCTTGGCGATGTTGCCAAAGTCCCTGATTTTTCAATGGAGGCCGGTCAGGCGCTTTGCGAAATATCGTGGAATATCCACCGCAAAAAATAAACTGCATGAGGCTAAAGCCTCATGCAGTTTGGCGCATCTCGTGCCGGAAACGGCTCCAAAAGGGGATGACTTTCAGAACCGGAGATCAGTTCGGAATCTGGATATAATCGGCCGGATCTACAGTAGAACCGTTGTAGAATACGCCGAAATGGAGATGGTAGCCGGTGGCGTAGACGCCGGTCATGCCGACGTAGCCGATGATTTCGCCCTGTTTTACGACCTGACCGACTTCGACGACGTACCGGGTCATATGTCCATAGTATGTCGAGTAGCCATCGCCGTGGTTAACGATAACATACTTTCCGTAGAGATAAGAATCCACTACTCGCGTAACTTCACCGGTTTTGGCAGCGTAGATGGGAGTGCCGTAGTAGGCAGCAAGGTCTATTCCGTTATGGAAGCTGCCGCGCGCGCCGGTAATCGGGTCGGTACGGTAGCCGTAGTTAGAAGAAACATAGGAAAAACCGCTGACATCGACGGGGAATATGAAACCCTGCTCGGAAATGAAGAAGTTTTCTTCGACGTTCTTGGCGTCGTTATAATCCTTTTCAAGCTTGGCAAGCTGCTCGGTCAGCTGATTTTCCTGCTCAACATTGCTGTTAATCAGGCTGTTAAGCAGAGAGCGGTTCTGATCCAATTCCGTCAAAAGCGCATCGGCTTCTGCACGTTTTGCGGATAATTCCTCCTGCTTCTCGGCCAATTCGGCGTGTTTGATCTGTATTGCGGTTTTCTCCGCGGCAAGGGAGGCCTTCGCATCCAGGACGGTATTTGCCATCTCGCGCAGCTCTTCAATCAGCTTCCGATCAGCCCTGGCTACCTCCTCGACCATAACGGAGCGGCTGAGAAGGTCGGAAAAGCTACTCGCCTGAAGAAGGAGAGAGGCATAGCCGGTGGTTTCATTTTCCTGCATCGCGCGGATGCGCTGGCAGAAGGATTCAAACAATTGGTCACGCTTTTGATACAGGGCATCCAGTTCACTCTGTTTTTCCGCAATCAGAAGGTTATAGCGGTGCAGCATCTGCTGCTCATTCTCAACCTCCTGGTGCAAAAGCTCAATCTCCTGATCAAGCAGGGCCTTTTTCATCGAAACGGTAAAAAGCTGATCCCGGTTGCTTGCGAACTGACTGCGAAGCTCTTCGGTCTGCTGTCTGAGCCTATCGCTCTTTTGCTGAAGCTTTTCAAGCTCGGCCTTGATATCATCGGACGTATCTGCGGAACCGGTGAGCATGAAGCTGCAAGATATGGATGCAATCAGCACAAGGCTGAGCAGTATGCGAATGAATCTGCTGCGCATTCGGGGCCTCCGAAGTAGTAAGGATTTCTATCTCTATTCCGGAAAGAATGACAGGAAAAATGCATTTTCCAGAAGAAAGGTTACAAACGGTTACAATTTGTAATCATTGTATCACGTCGGATACAAAATTGCAAGCCTTTTTTGCAAAAAAATTCAGCCCATGAACAATCATGGGCTGAAAAAACGATTTTGCGTTACGGAATGTTTATGTAGTCAATGGGATTTACGGTAGAACCGTTGTAGTAGATCGTGAAGTGCAGGTGCGGTCCGGTAGACCAGCCGGTCGAACCGACATAGCCGATGACCTGTCCTTGCTTCACAACGTCGCCGACCTTGACTGCGCGGCTTTGCATATGGCCGTAAAGTGTGGAATAGCCGTCTCCGTGGTTAATCACGACATAATTTCCCCAGGAGTTGCTGTATGTACTGGTGGTGACGACACCGCTCTTACTGGCGAAAATGCGAGTACCGGCATAGGAGGCGAGGTCAACGCCGTTATGCAGCGTATATTGCCCCGTAATCGGGTGCCAGCGCCACTTATATCCGGAGCTGAGATACACAAAGCCGTCAAGCGCAACGGGGAACATGAATCCCTTTTCGGTGATGATCTTTTCTTCATCCTCGCGTTTTTTCTGCTCCGTATACTCCTTCTCGCGCTGCGCAATGATCGCATCAAGGTCGCCCTCGGAGTCCAGGATCTTCTGATACTCTTCCTTCATCTTCTGCTGATCCTTTGACAGCTCGGTAAGCATCTGATCAGCCTCCGCACGGCGGCTGTCCAGCTCTGCCTTTGTCTGTTCCAGCTCGGCTTTTTTTAATTCAATTTCCGTTTTTTCTGCGGCGAGCGATTCCTTTGCACCGAGCACCTCGCCGGCCATTTGGCGGAATTCCGCAAGCATCCGTTGGTCTGCGTTGGCAATCTCCTCAATCATGACAAGACGGTTGAGCATATCGGCAAAGCTGTTTGCCTGAAGAAGGACGGACAAATAAGAAACATCACCCTGCTCCTGTATGGCGCGCATACGCAGCTTATAGCGCTCAAACAGATCGGCCTGTGTTTGCACAAGCGTATCCAGCTCACTCTGCTTTTCGGCAATCAGCAGATTGTATTGATGGATTTGCTCGTCAATATTTTCCGATTGCTGCATCAGAAGGACGATTTCCTCATCAACCGCGCGTTTTTTGTCTGCGAAGCTGCGAATTTCCTCGTTGATGGAATTGAGCTCATTCTTAACGTCTGCTTTTTGCTTGTCGATCTCCTTGGCCTCCTGCTTCAGCTTATCAATCTCTTTCTGGATCTCCGAAGAAGACTTGGCAAATGCGACAGCTGCCATACCGGTAAAGACGGAAAGGATCAGCAGCAGGCAAATGCCCAATCGGAAAAAGCGTCTCATACGTCTATCGGCCTCCTGTGGTATATATTCTCCGATACACTATACCACGTCAATCGCGAAAATGCAAGAGAAAAATCGGATTATGTAAATCGGCCCCCGGTAAGAACGCAAGCCGGGGGCCGGGGGAACACGATAAGCTCTATACGACGGAAGGCTCCGCCGTCTCAACGCGCTGCCGCTCAACAAGCTCCGCAAAGAAACCCTTCCGGGCAAGGAGCTCATCGAAGGTACCGTCTTCTACGATCTTTCCGCCGTCAAGTACAATGATCCTGTCGCAGTGGCGGATCGTAGACAGGCGGTGCGCAATTACAATACGGGTACATTTGAGCGTATAGAGTGCATCGGAAACCTTTTTCTGCGTGATATTGTCCAGTGCGCTTGTTGCTTCGTCGAAGATCAGGACTTTCGGCTTGGGTGCAACGGCACGGGCAATCAGAAGCCGCTGCCGCTGACCGCCGGAAATGCCGCCGGAGCCTTCCGAGATCAGCGTATTCATTCCCATCGGCATGGCACGGATGTCGTCGGCGACGCCCGCAAGCTCCGCCGCCTCCCACGCCGCAGAGAGCGGAAGCTGTGGAGCGGAGATTACGATGTTGGAAAGAATATCGCCGTGGAGCAGCTTCCCGTCCTGCATGACCGAGCCGATATGGCGGCGCAGAGACTTGAGGTCAAGCGAATTGATGTCTTTACCGTCATAATAGATCGCGCCCTTTTGTGCAGATTCAAAGCCGAGCAGCAGGCGCATCAGCGTGGACTTGCCGCAACCGGTCTTGCCGACAATGGCAACGTACTGGCCGGGGCGGATCTTCAGCGAGAGATTGTCGATCACAAAAGGCATATTTTCGGCATAGCGGAAGGAAACATTGTTCAACTCGATACCGCCGCTCAGGGAGGTGACGAGCCGTCTGCCCTCGGAGACCTCGGGTACGGCTTCAAGGATCGGCTTGGCCATATCGACCACAGGGCTGATGCTCGCGGCGGTCAGAGCCATACTGGCGACGGACATAAACGCACCGCTGACCATACCGTAAGCTGCAGTAAAGGCATAGTAGTCGGCAACGGAGATACCGCTTTTTACGGAAAAGTAGTACATCACCAGCGTGCCGGTCAGTGAGATTGCGGTTGTGATTACGTCGCTGAACAGAACGAGCAGGGGAGGCTGATACTCGAGCTCCGACATCCGGCTGTAGAGGCGGAGCCAACGCGCAAATACGCGCTTTTCCGAGCCGGAGAGCTTAATTTTTTCCACGCCGGTAATCATGGAGTAGGTCATGCCGCTTTCCTGACTGCTCAATTCCATTTCCTTCTTGTCGTTTCGTATCTGACAAATGGAGCTGAGAACGGAGAAAACCAGTGTTGCCGCGATTACGGCCAGCGCCGGAATTACGAGCTCCTTCGCATATACGAAGATCTGGGTAATGTAAATCAGGGAGAACAGAGAGGTAAAGCCGGTGGAAAACAGCGTGTTCATCAGCGTAGAGCACAGCGCATTGACACTTTGTGCACGGGAGGAAAGATCGCCGGAGCTGTAGCCTTTGAAGAAGGAGGCGGGAAGCGAGAGAATTCTGCCCATGCACGCGGCTTCAATGTAAATGTCCATCTGTGTGCTGATCCGCTTCAGCAGCAGCGATTTTATAACGTTAAACAGCATAATGCTGACCGAAACGCTGACGGACAGGACGGTAACGGCCAGGAGTAGCCGCACGCTTCCTTCCGGAATCACGTCCGAGAAAATGATATGCGTGACCTTCGGGGAGATCATGCCGACCAATGTAATCGCCAGAGTGGCAAGCACAAACAGCAGCTTTGAAGGCAGAGGCACGCTGCTGAAGGAATAGCGCACCAGTGCAAACAGCGTGAGCTTCTTCTGCGGGAACGGCTTATAGAAGCAAACGGCTTCGCGCTCAAACAAGGTCTGTGTTTTCTTCGTAAGGCGAATGCGCTTTCCGGTTGCCTCGTCGTAGTAGCTGTAGCCGGTCAGGCCGTTTGGAAGGAGCGCGACCCATTCGCCGCTGTCCTTTTTCCGCCCGAGCATCGGGCCGATCGCATCACGGTACCAGCCGTCCGCCAGCTCGACGGTTCGACGCATTACCCCGTGCGGCCGGCAGTAATACTCCAGTCGCTCCTCCGCGTCCGTAATATTCTCCGGAACCTCGTCGCACTTCAGGTGAAGATAGGCAAAAATCTTTTCAATGGCGTGCTTTGCCTGCTCGCTTTCGTCAATCCCCGGCTGCCGTCCCTCCACAATGGAGGAGATTTCCTGCATGGCATCGGAAAAGGTTTCGTTGTCTCTTTCGATTCTCAGCTTGATTTGTTCGTCAAACCAACCCATCCAAACACCCCCTTAATCGTTGGAGATCAGCTCGGCGTATTTCCCGCCGCGCCGGTAAAGCTCGTCGTGTGTGCCCTGTTCCACGACCCTGCCCTGATCAAGTACAAGAATCTGGTCGCAGTCGCGAATGGTGGAAAGCCGGTGTGCAATCACAATGCAGGTAATGCCGCGCTCCTTGATGGAGTTGACAACCTCAAATTCCGTCATGGCGTCCAGCGCACTCGTTGCCTCGTCGAGGATAACAATGGTTGGATCCTGCGCCAGCACACGCGCAATCTCCATTCGCTGCCGCTGACCGCCGGAAAAGTCGCGTCCGCCCTCGGTCAGCTTATACTGGTAGCCTCCCTCACGCTGCATAATGTCCTCGTGCAGATGTGCGTCGCGAGCCGCAAGGATCATTTCAAAATCCTCGATGGAGGTGTCCCACATTTTAATGTTATTGGCGATCGTGTCCTCAAACAGGATAATGTTCTGATCTACGACGGCAAGAGAGCCGGTAAACACGCTTCTGTCAATGCGGCTGATCGGCTTTCCATCGAACAGGATCTCACCGCTCCATGGCTGATACAGGCCGGAGATCAGCTTGGAAAGCGTTGACTTTCCGCAGCCGGAGGCGCCGACAAGCGCAATGCGTTCGCCGGGCTTCACCGAAAGGCTGAAATGCTCGATCAGCGGCGCCGCAAGACGGGAGTAACCGAAGGTGACGTCCCGTAGCTCAAGATTGCCGGACAGCTTGGAATAGCTTTGCGGGCCGTCGCCGGTTGCTTCGCAGGCAGGATCCGTGGGGTATTGCATGACGTCCTCAATACGCTCCATCTGGGTGCGCATTTCCTGAAGCGATTGGCCGGCGGAAATCAGCGCAGAGGCAGGGGAGGTAAATGCGGTAAGAAAGCCTTGAAAGGCCATGATCATACCGACGGTAAATGTGCCGTTGATGGCGAACCAGACGCCCAGCATCAGCACGGCGGTTGAAGTCAGTCCGGAGACGAGCGTGGGAATCAGCCCGAGGTAGGCGTCCAGCTTGGTAAATTTTACGGATTGTGTGTTAACGCTTGCCTGATAGCCTGCCCAGCGGGCGAAGAAACCGTTTTCCGCACCGCCGGCTTTGATCGTTTCGATCATTTCGATTCCGGCGACGGTCGCGCCTGCAAGCTTGCCCGCGTCACGCATCTGGACGCGCGTGATGTTAATACGTTTTTTGGAAATGATTCTGGACATCACCAGATTGATCAGAATGGATGCCAGACCGACGAGCGTCAGGATCCAGCTATAGCGCAGCATGACGACAAGGTAGAATACCATCATTGCCGCGTTCAGCGCAAGCGGAGCAAGCGTATTGATCAAACTGTTGGCGACGGCGGCGTTGGAGGAGCGGCGCATCTGAATGTCGCCTGCCATTCTTTGCGAGAAGAACTCCATCGGCAGGCGCAGGACCTTCCACAAAAAGGTGGTATCGCCAACGACGGTCATTTTTCCGTCGATCCGCATGGAGTAAACTGTTTCGGCGGCCATAACGATCAATTGCAGCAGGGACAGGCCTGCCAGCGCGATCAAAAAAGGCGTGAACCAATCCGGGTTTTCCTTCGTCAAAAGACGGTCAAGGAAGATACGGGAAAAAGCGGGCTGAATGATCGAAAGCAGCGAAGAAATCAGCGTGGAGATTACGACGAACAGGATCGCAGCCTTCGCGCCCTTCAGGCGGCTTGCCGCAAAGGCCAGGACACTCTTTTTGCTGCCGCCCGGTTCAAAGCTCTCGCCCGGCTCAAGCATCAGGCAAATACCGGTGAAGCAGCGGTCAAATTCCTCCATGCTTACGGAATAATTACCGCGCGCGGGATCGTTGAGGTAGGCCTTTTTGCCTCGGAAGCCGTCAAGAACGACGAAGTGATTGAAATTCCAATGGATGATACAGGGAAATTTGCCGTTTTTTCGAAGATCGCTCGGCTCGTAACGGTAGCCCTTGGCAATCATACCGTAGCTTCTGGCAGCAATCAGAATATTCCTTGCGTTTGCGCCGTCACGCGATACGCCGCAGTCCACGCGAAGCTGCTCCAGGGGAACCCATTTTCCGTAGTAGGCAAGCACCATGCACAGGCTTGCCGCACCGCATTCCAGCGCCTCCATTTGCATGACAACGGGGACTTTCTTCGCGCATTGCGTCGAGGGCTGCTTTTTTGTCTTTTCGCTCATAGCCTGCCCCTCAATTCAAAATAAAGGAGATCGGCGCTACGCTGTCGATCACGATCTGCGCCTGATACACACCGTCCGGCAAAGCCGCATCGGTTTGCAGCGCGTAGACCCACTGGCCGACCTGAAGGCCGCCGACATGCAGCGCATACTCGCCGAAGCTGTTATCTACGGCGAGCGGCGCTCCGGCGACGGCAGTAATATGATACTCCGTTTCTCCGATGATGAGTGTCATGCCTTCACTGACGGAGGAAACCTGATCCTCCGCGACGTAGCAAACGACACTGCCATTCGCACCTACGGCGCAGACGGACAGCTTGGTATCGAGTCTGCCGAAGATGCCCCAAACACAAACGCCGACCAGTAAGATCACGACGGCAGTAAACAGGAGCCACATACCCGGATTTGAAACTCTGATGTAGTCGTTTAGCTGCTCCGGAGAACTGATGCGCTCGATGTTCTTTTTTCTGAAAAGCTGTTCGTTCATGGCCTACACACTCCTTATATTTCAATCAAAAGCTATGGACAGAATTCTGCTCCCAGTATACCATACTTCTTAATAAAATGGAAGCAAAGCCGCAATAAAATTACAGACGGAACGTATTTTTTTGCCTCGGCGCATACAATATCTGGAAAAGCAAACCGAAACATGCTATAATGAGCGCTCAGACAGAGGGAAATGAGCTGCCGTAGACGATGGTTCGACCGCTTGGCCGGTTTTTACCGTTGCAATGGAAGGGGGCGTACCCGTGCAAAGCAAAAAAAAGAAACAGCCTCTGCGCGGCTGGCAGACGGCTGCGCTGGTGCTTCTGGTGCTGCTCCTGCTGATGCTTGCGATTCTTGCACTGATTCGCCACGGAGACAGTCACGGCAGCACCATTCGCAGTAACCGCTACGACGCCTCGGCATTTTATCGTCAGGACGGGTTCCTGCGTTATTCCGCTGCGGAGCACAGCATCGGCATCGATGTTTCCGTCTATCAGGATCAGATTGACTGGCAGCGCGTGCGCGAGGCAGGCGTGGAGTTTGCGATTCTGCGCATCGGTCTGCGGAGTGCCAACGAGGGATTGCTTTACGAAGACACCCGCTTTCGGGAAAACTATGACGGTGCGAAGGCGGCGGGGATTAAGCTCGGAGTATATTTTTTTTCACAGGCACAGAGCGAGGCGGATGCACGTCAGGAGGCCGATTTTGTATGCCAGCTTCTTCAGGACCGTACTCTGGAGCTTCCGGTCTTTTTTGACTGGGAGCCGGTTGAAGGGGGACTGCTCTCGCAGAACCCCTCGCTGCTGCCGCTGACGCAGTGCGCCGTGACCTTCTGCCGCGCAATGGAGGCGCAGGGCTATTCGGCGGGCGTTTACTTTAATCAGACCTACGGTTATCGCTACTATGACCTCGGGATGCTTCAGGATTTCACGCTCTGGCTTGCAGAATACAACGAAACGCCCGGCTTTGACCATCACTTTGATATTCTGCAATACAGCGATAACGGCCGTGTAGACGGTATCTCCGGCAAGGTAGATCTTGACTTATGGATTTTGCCGGAAAAGGAGGAGAATTCATGAAATTTGCGGCAGGTCTTCGCCGCAGCTTTAGCTGCGGCGCGCTGATACGGCGGACAATTCTTGCGTGGATTTCATCTGCGGCAATCCGTTATATTATGCTTCCGGCGGAGCAAATGCCTTTGGATGGTCTGGAATCTCTGAAAGGCGCTTCATTTGGCGGATTTGTGCTGCTTGCCGTTTCACTTTTTGCGGGATTTACGCTACTGTCCTGCATTTGGGATACGGAAAGGGCGGAGCGTTGGACATTGACGACGGCCTTTGCATTGTATCTGCTCCGTGCGTATTTGGCGAGCAAAAGCCTGACGCTGCTCGCCCCGGGCGGCGTCTGTCTTGTAATTCTGACGATCTATGCTGTTCGCGGGGCAAAAACGAAGGCGACAATGTTGGCACCGCCACCGCGCGGCGCGTTTTCCGCCAAGCTCGCGGTCGGTGTTGCGGCGATCCTCTTTGCTGCTTTTGTGTCGGCCTGGACTGTGCTGCGCGTCAAGGCTTATTGCACGCCGAGCTATGACTTTGGCATCTTCTCGCAGATGTTTCACTCAATGGCGACAGACGGCTCGCAGCTTACCACGCTGGAGCGCGGAGAGCTGCTGCAGCATTTTTCCGTACACGTTTCTCCGGCCTATTATCTGCTGCTGCCGTTTTACCTGATTGTCCCGAAGCCGGAAACACTTCAAGTGCTGCAAGCGCTTTTACTTGCCTCTGCGGTGATTCCGCTATGGCTGATCGCGCGGCGTCGTGGGCTCAGCGCACTGCTGAGCGCGATATTCTGCTGCCTGCTGCTGTTTTATCCCGCTTATGCGGGCGGCGCAAGCTATGATCTGCATGAGAACGCTTTCCTGACGCCTCTTATCCTCTGGCTGTTTTATGCCGTTGACGCAGAAAAGCATTGGCTCTTGGCGCTTTCCGCGCTCCTGACTCTGACGGTCAAGGAAGATTCTGCCGTATATGTTGCGGTAGCGGGTCTGTGGCTGCTGCTGCGTGGAATGGTTCAGGGAAAACGCTGCACCGATCTGTTGCGCGGCGGTGCGCTTCTGCTTGGCGCGTTGGCATATTTTTTCCTTGTGACATCGATTCTGAATGAATCGGGCGAGGGAGTGATGAACTGGCGTTACGGCAATTTGATTTACGACGGCTCGGGCTCTCTGCTCGCTGTGGTAAAGGCCTGCCTTCTGAATCCGTTGAAGGCGCTCTATGAGTGCTTTGAAACGGAAAAAATGAAATATGTTTTACAAACGCTGCTGCCGCTGCTGTTCCTTCCGCTGATAACCCGGCGCTATGAGCGTTATGTGCTACTGATACCGTACCTTCTGGTGAATCTCCTCTCGGATTACACCTATCAGCATAACATCATGTTTCAATACAACTTTGGCTCGCTTGCGTTCCTGTTTTACCTGTCGGTCATAAACCTTGCGGATCTGCACCCGTTTCTTTCCCGCCGCATCCGGGTTCCCGCTGCATTCCTGGCGCTGCTGGTCTCTCTGGCGATGTTCGCGACCTTCCTGATACCGACTGCCGGGTATTACTTTAAGCGCTATTCGGAAAACAGGGACATTTATGCACAGATGGATGAGCTGCTTGCCGCAATCCCGGACGACAGCACCGTCACGGCAACGACTTTTCTGACCACACGTCTTTCCAACCGGCGCTACCTCTACGATTTGCAGTATGTAAGGGAGGAAAAGCTGCTGAGCTCGGAATACGTTGTTCTCGGAGGCGGACGCGAGTTCAAGATGTATAACGGAACGGGCGGTGTGCTGACGCGTGAATCGCTTGCCGAAACGCTGAAACAGAACGGCTTTGTCCTGCAAAGCGCCCTTGACGGTTGGTTGGAGATTTATTATCGGGAAGGCGGAAAAGCAGGCGAGTGAGACCGATCCGGAACATATGCCTGTATCTGCAAAAAGGCATCCCCCATGCTTTCGTGCATCGGGGGATGCCTTTCCTGTTTGAACCTGAAATGCGCCTACCGGGCGGATTTTTTCTTTAGAACGATAAATACCGTTCCGACGGCCGCGCCTGCAAGGCAAAGCCCTAACACAATCCAGAGAATGACCGTTACGGCCAAGCTTTTACCCGGGTCAATGGTTGCTTGTTCTCCCAGCTTCGGAATGACGCTTCCCGCGTTGCGCCGATAACCGCAAACGGAGCATTCCTCATGCTCCAGTCCCTCGCTGTCCTTCGTCGCTTCGAGGTCAACCTTTCGGACAAAGCTGTGTGAAGCTGCGTTCAAGCGTTCTTCGCAGTCGGAACAGACCTGCCAGTGTTGTGCCTCATCGTGCTCCCAGCGGGAGGCATCCGCGTCATGGATGTGGGCCTCGGTTACGACAGTACGCTTGAAGCCGCAGACATTGCAGTCCTCATCTGCATCGCCGTCGTAATTGTGCGCCGCTTTGTCGGTCACACTTCCGGAACGATCCGGGCAGCTTTCGTCTGCACACTCGTGCCAGTGATTTGTTCCGTCACTGTGCCAGTCGACGTAGCTGTGCTTATGTGTAAGCGTGCGCCGAAAATCGCATACGTTGCAATCCGGATCCGTCTCGCTGTCGTAGATATGCGCCGACTTGTCGGCTATGGCTCCGCCGGGCTCCGGGCAGTCGTCCTCTGCGCACTGACGCCAGTGATATTCCTCGTCGATGTACCAGCCGACATAATTGTGCGTATGGGAGGGCGGAGTGGAAGGTCGTTCATAGCCGCAATACATACGCACGCACTTGTTCGGCGAGTAATCCGTATAAATGTGCGGTTCGATATCCTTGATGCTGCCTGCTCTGTCGGTGCACTCCGGGTCGCTGCATACCCACCAGTGGTTGTTCTCGTCAAAGTCGCGACTTGTGTACTGGTGCCTGTGCTCCGTCGTAACCAGTGTGAAAACGACCTCGGCGCCCATGCCGCAGGCATAGGTGTAGGTGATCTCGTAAACGTTTTTCTCGACGGTCAGTATGTTGCCTTGTACGCTTCCGCCCGTCCAATTCGAGGTTTTTCTGACGTCGAAGCCCTCCGGCAGCGTGGAAAGATCAAAGGAACGGTTTTCGTCAATTGTGATCGAATACCGGTTGTCCCGAAAAACCCAGTCGCGTTCCTCCGGGCCGCCGAGCTTTGTGCCGCTGAAATCAAGAGAGGTGAGATGATTCCCTCTGACATCCAGAGTACTGAGCTGTTCATTCCTGCTCAGATCCAGCCTTGTCAGCCGATTCTCATAGCAAACCAGCATCTGCAGCTTTGTATTCCCACTTATGTCGAGCTCGGTCAGATTGTTTTTTCCGCAATAGACCTCAGCCAGTATGGCACACCGGGTGATATTCAGAGCGTTCAGACCGGCATCCGAGCATTCCAGAATGAACAGCTCCGTGTTGTTGGACAGATCCAGAGTACCGAGGTTATTTCCGCTGCAGGACAGCGTATTCATTCTCGGGTTATGCGACAAATCAAGAGAGGTCAGCAGATTGTCTCTGCAATAGAGCATTCCCAGGTCGGGAAGCATACTGACATCCAGAGAAGTCAGGCCGCACCCATAGCAGAAAACGGTTCTTAATTTTGTGTTTTTGCTGAGGTCGAGGGAGATGAGCGGCGCATTGGAGCAATCCAGATATGTAAGCTCGGTAAAATACTCAATGCCCTTAAGCGTGCGCGGCTCCCGGCCGCCGTGCAATTCAATTTCGGTTACAGCCGCCAATTCGGCTGCGCTCAGCACGCCGTTGCAGTCCTCGTCATAATGCTCGATAACGTAATTACGGAGTGCCTCGTCCGGAAAGTTCGTTTCGTCTATCACGACGTTGCCGGAGGACGGCGGTTCATCGGCCGGTTCAGCAAAAACCGTCAGGGTCGCGATGCACAGCAGCAGGGAAAGCGCAAACAGGGCGATAATGGGTTTTCGTTTCATTTTTTCTCCTTCCGGTGTGTCCGCCCGATGCAGGCGGACGGATGAAATGGAGCCGGTCGGCTCCCGGCGAACATGAATCACGCGCAAACCGCCATGACGTATCTACGTGAATCTTACGTCCATAATAACACAGATGCTTTAAACAATCAAGCGGTTTTCAAAAGAATTATACGCTTCCTCCGCATATTCCTGTCGAACGATCCCGTTCCGCCCGACTTCTCTCTTGACGGAAGGCGCAGACTTGTGGTACAATTTGCACTGGGAAAAATAATACTTTGGAGAATACCATGGTTGATATATCCGTAAAAGAACTGGTGAAGTCCTTCGAGGTCGGCGCAACGCTCCTTGACGGATTTTCCTTTGATATTCATGAGGGCGAGCGCGTGGGCATTATGGGACGCAACGGCTGCGGCAAAACCACGCTGTTCCGTCTGCTGACGCACGAGCTTGAACCGGACTCCGGCACGGTCTTTATCGCCCCCGGAAAAAAGCTGGGGCTGATCTCGCAAATTCCGCATTACCCGCAGGGCTTTACCGCTCTGGACGTATTAAAAACTGCCTTTGCGCCTTTGCACGCGCTCAAGGAACAGATGGAGGCAATGGAGTACCGCCTTACTGCCAGCGCGCCGCGTACATTACTCGATGAATATGACCGCCTGAGCAACGCCTACCTGGTGGGCGGCGGCTACGAACAGGATACACAGATCGATAAGATCTGCAACGGCCTCGGCATCCCGGCGGCAATGCGCGAACAGGCGTTTGCGCAGCTCTCGGGCGGTGAGAAGACCCGCGTCAATCTGGCCCGTCTTCTGCTGGAAAAAACAGACATTCTGCTGCTCGACGAGCCGACGAACCATCTCGACCTGAAAAGCGTCGAATGGCTGGAAGAGTATCTGCTCAAATTCAAGGGTACGGTGCTGACCATTTCGCACGACCGCTTTTTTCTGGATCGGGTCGTACAGAGGATCATTGAAATTCAGGCCGGAAAGGCCGAATTTTACGGCGGAAACTACACATTCTATCTGGGAGAAAAACAGGCGCGCTTCAATCTTCAACTTCGTCAGTACGAGCAGGAGCAGGCCAAGCTCAAGCAGCTCGGCTTTACCGTCGAACGTATGAAGGGCTGGGGCATCAATAACCGCGTGCTTTATCGCCGCGCCATGTCCATTCAGCACCGTATGGAGCGCATTGAAAAGACCGAGCGACCCACGACCGAACGCACCATGCGTGCAAAATTCAACGAAAAGGATTTTCACGGCGACGAGGTTCTGACCGTAAAGAATATGGCAAAGCGCTTTGGAGAGCGTACGCTGTTCTCCGGCGTGGAGCTGCTGGTCAAGGGCGGCGAGCGCATTGCGCTGCTCGGAGACAACGGTACAGGAAAAACGACCTTCCTGCGCGTGCTGCTCGGCGAGGAGCCGGGCGAGGGGCGTATCCGCTTCGGCCCTTCCGTGAAAACCGCTTACCTCCCGCAGGTCATCCATTTCAGCTATCCGGAGCGCACGCTCTACGACACCATGCTCTACGAAAAAAACTGCACTCCGCAGGTTGCGCGTGATCGGCTTGGCGCGTTTCTGTTTTCCGGTGAGGATGTGTTCAAGACCGTCGGAACCCTGTCCGGCGGTGAGCAGTCCCGTCTGCGGCTGTGTATGCTGATGGATGAAAAAATCAACCTTCTGGTGCTTGACGAGCCGACGAACCACCTCGATATTTCCTCGCGCGAATGGATCGAGGATGCGCTGGAGGAATACGAGGGCACGCTGATTTTTGTTTCTCACGACCGTTATTTCATTGAAAAATTCGCTACGCGGATCTGGCTTCTGGAAAACGGCGCGATTCGTGATTTTCCATGCGGCTATGTCAAATACCGCTCGATTCTGGCGCATGAAGCGATGGATAATGCCCGTCCTGCGCAGCCCAAAAAGGAAAAGTCTGCAAAGACGTCCGCGCCGAAGGATACCGCAAAGCTCGTGCGTAAGCTTGAGGCGGACATCGAAAAGCAGGAAAAATTGCTCGCTGTGATAGAGGAAAAGATAGATGCCGCCGCAGCCGATTATCAGGAGCTTTCCCGTCTGATGACTGAGAAGGAAGAAGCCGAAGCGCAGCTTATGACACTGATGGAGCAGTGGGAAGCGGCGCAGGAGGGATAAGCGTGGCGCTCTCATTTCTTCCTGCCGCGGAGGGAGATATCCCGGTGATTATCGCACAGGCGCAGGATCTGATCGTGCGGTATGAGGATGCTGCTGCCGTTGATCTGCGTGAAGCGCTTGCATGGACGGGACGCAAGATCGCAAAACACCTCCATGAATATGTTCGAGTAGCGCGAAATGGGGAAACGTGCGCATTTGTTCGCCGTTGTGCCGACGGTGAACTGGACGATCTCTATGTTTTGCCGCAGTTTCGCGGGCAGGGAATCGGTTCAGCCGTTCTGGAGTGGTGTCTGAAGCAGGCCGATGCCCCGCCGTATTTCTATGTTTTCACACGAAACACCCGCGCAATTGCCCTGTATCGCCGCTTCGGCTTTGAGCTTTGCGAAACGGTCAGCCCTACGAGGGCAATCATGCGGATGAATTTCCAAAAGAATTAAACTATTTCAACCAAGGAGCGTAGTTTCAGTATGAGTTCATGTAACGGAAATTGTTCCTCCTGCGGATCCGACTGCTCGGATCGTAAACAGGAAAGCCTGCTCGCAGAGCTGAATCCGAAATCAAGCGTTAAAAAGGTGATTGCCGTCGTTTCCGGCAAGGGCGGCGTCGGCAAGAGCACCGTCACGAGCCTTCTGGCCTGCGCCATGCGGAAACGCGGCGGCCGTGTCGCCATTCTGGATGCGGATATCACCGGCCCGTCCATTCCGAAGGCCTTCGGTGTGAGCGAATGCGCCGGGTCGGATGAGAGTGGACTTTACCCCGCCGTCAGTAAAACGGGGATTCAGATTATGTCCGTCAATCTGCTGCTGGATCACGATACGGATCCCGTTCTGTGGCGCGGACCGATCATTGCAGGCGCCGTGAAGCAGTTTTGGACGGATGTCGTTTGGCAGGACGTGGACTATATGTTCGTCGATATGCCCCCCGGAACGGGCGATGTGCCGTTAACCGTATTCCAGTCGCTGCCCATTGACGGCATCGTGCTTGTCACATCTCCGCAGGAGCTTGTCGGCATGATCGTTTCCAAGGCCGTCCGTATGGCCGAGATGATGCATATTCCCGTATACGGCATCGTGGAGAACTACAGCTATTTCCGCTGCCCGGACTGCGGAAAAAATCACGAGATTTTCGGGAAGAGCCATCTCGCAGAGATTTCACAGGAATATCGTCTGCCGGTTCTGGCGCGGCTGCCGATTGATCCGGCCGTTGCTGCAGCCTGCGACCGTGGAGAGGCCGAGAGTCTGCCGACGGATGCGCTGGAGGCTGCCGTCGCTGCTATCGGCTGAAAAAGGGAAGCGTTTACGGGGGAAGGGGAGAGATTGATTTGAAAATCGACCGATTTTCCGTTGTCGCAATCGCACTGTGTCTGGTGCTTCTGTGCTTCGGCGTGTATCAGGCGGTCGGCGGTGGGACGACCATTACGGTTACGCCCGGTGCGTCCGGCCTGACCGACGCGCCGACGGCCGCCCCCTCCACCGAAATGCCCTCCGAATCCGTGATCCGCATCGATACCGGCTTTACACTGCCGCCGACGGAGGCAACGGAGCCTCCTTCGACGGTTGTTTCCGTACCGACGCAGCCCGTTACCGTCCCGCCGACAATCCCTGCGCCGACCGACCCGATCACGGTTCCGACCGAACCGAGCGCTTCAACGCCTCCCGTTGTGTCGGATCGGCTGGCACTGGTTTCCATGTCGCAAAGCGTTTCCGCCAACAGCAACGCAACGGTGCGGGTGCGCGGCATTCCCGGCACCAGCTACAGCATTGCGGTCTATTACTCCTCGGGCCCCAGCTCCGCAAAGGGGCTGACGGACAAGACGGCCTCCGCCGACGGTATTGTGGAGTGGACATGGCGCGTCGGCCCGAAAACAAAACCGGGACAGTACCGAATTATAATCTCCGGCGGCGGAGAAACGCTTGAACTGAAATTTACCGTTACATAAAGGAATCGTTATGTTTCAATTGTTAAAAACCGAAGGCGCCGCACGCCGGGGCGTCTTTACCTGTGCGCACGGGACGGTACAGACGCCCGTATTTATGAACGTCGGCACGCAGGGTGCCATCAAGGGTGCGCTCAGCGCGGCGGATCTAGAGACCATCGGCTGTCAGGTCGAGCTGTCGAACACTTACCATCTGCATTTGCGGCCCGGCGACCGGGTTGTGCGCGATATGGGCGGGCTGCACCGCTTTATGACATGGAACCGCCCGATTCTGACCGATTCCGGCGGCTTTCAGGTTTTTTCGCTTGCAAGCCTGCGTAAGATCAAGGAAGAAGGCGTGTATTTTGCTTCCCATCTGGACGGTCATAAGATTTTTATGGGTCCGGAGCAGAGTATGCAGATTCAGTCAAACCTCGGCTCGGATATCTGCATGGCCTTTGACGAATGTGTCGAAAATCCTGCGCCGTATGACTATGTAAAGCAGTCGGCGGAGCGGACCTACCGCTGGCTTGTGCGCTGCAAGGCGGAAAACGAGCGATTGAATGCACTTCCGGATACGGTAAATCCGCAGCAGATGCTCTGGGGTATCAACCAGGGCGGCACCTATGTCGATGTGCGTGTGCATAATATGCAACAGATTGCGGCGCTGGATCTTCCGGGCTACGCCATCGGCGGGCTTGCCGTCGGCGAGAGCACGGAGACGATGTATGAAATCATCGAGGCCGTGGAGCCGTATATGCCGAAAAACAAGACGCGGTATCTGATGGGCGTTGGCACGCCGTCGAATATCATCGAGGGCGTTGCCCGCGGCGTGGACTTCTTCGATTGCGTGATGCCCGCACGCAACGCGCGGCACGCCAAGCTTTTTACCTGGTCGGGGACGCGCAACCTGAAAAATGCAAAATATGAGCGCGATGAACGTCCGCTGGACGAGCAGTGCGATTGTCCGGTCTGCCGCCGCTATTCGCGTGCGTATCTGCGTCATCTGTTCAAGGCGGAGGAGATGCTTGCCATGCGCCTTTGCGTCATGCACAACCTGTACTTCTACAACGAGCTGACCCGGCGCATCCGCGACGCGCTCGATGCCGGCGAGTTTTCGGCATTCCGTGCATGCTATTCCGGGCTGCTTGCGCAGCGCGCGGACGACTGACCGAAAAAAAGTAAATTCATGCTTGCATATTGCTGTATGAACCGATATAATAGATTCGATTAAAAACAGGAGGAACAACCATGGACTTTACCTTTATCATCATGCTGGTTGTGATGGTCGCCGTGTTCTACTTCATGATCATCCGTCCGGACCGCAAGAAGAAGAAGGAAGAAGAAGCGCTGCGCAACGCGCTCAAGGAAGGCGACCGCATCACCACCATCGGCGGCATCGTCGGCAAGATCGTTGACGTCAAGGGCGATAACATCGTCATTGAGACCAGCGCAGACCGCGTTCGCATGGAGCTGACCAAGTGGTCCGTCATGACGAACAACACCGCGCAGGAGGCCGCGCAGAAGCAGCGTGCCGAGGCCGCAGCCGCTGCGAAGGAAGCCGCCGATAAGAAAAAGGCGGAAAAAGCCAAGGCAAAGGCTGACAAGAAAGCGGGCAGATAAGCAGCAGAAACCGACACCGACCGGGTTTTCCGGCCGGTGTTTTTTTCTTTGGTGCTTTCGTACAAAATATGGTATATCATTTTAGTTATTCATACGAATTTGCGCGTTACGACTCGTTTTGACTTGCAATTTACAAATCTTAGTGTATACTAAAATTATCTTAGGCGAGAGTGAAGGGAGGCTCGTAAAGAGAAGGAAGGAAGTAAAGACGAACGTCAAACATCTACGAATTGAAAAGGAGAAATTTATGAAAAAACTAATTCGTATCTTGGCATTGATCTGCATCATTGCAGCGCTTACCTCCAGCATTGCCTTCGCGGTAGTGCCTTTCCCTACGCAGCCTCCGCTTAGCCAAACGTTTATTGTATTACCAAATAAAACTTATCCCTCAATGGCACCAATGTATGCTTCTCAAAGCTCATCGACCCCAATGAACAGGATTGCTCCTTTCCAAGAGGTCTATACGGCTGATGGGTCAAGCGCAAGCGCCACCTGGACGGCTTCGGCAAGTAACAGATGGAAATTCCAGTATGTGAAAGATGGATATGATACTAGTTTGATAATCAACACCGGATATATGCACAATGATAATCTTGCCCCTGCCAGCGAAATGCGAGTGGTAAATGTCGGCAATGGGGCGCTTAATCTGTGCTCGATTGCAGGCGATCATTCATCCGGCCAAGGCTATTTGCTGTCGGGTGCTCTTGTCCTGTATGTTGGCACATCAAACGTTTCCGGGTGGGTTAAGGTTCGTGTATTTGACACCAATGATGCGTTGTTTTGTAACGAGTTTCATGTACCGGCTTCCGGGTTAAAAGCCTATAGCCGATGACTAATTCTTTTGAATATCCATATTAGGGAGGTTCCTATGAAGAAACGATTGTTATCCCTGCTGCTTGGCTTGCTGCTTCTTCTAGCCGCCTGCACGCCGGTCGTGACTCCCACCGCGCCGACGAATCCGACCGACCAACCGACCGAGGCGCCCTCCAAGGGCGCTTCCGTAAAAATAGACGGCGTGGGGACGCTGTGTGACATTGCTGCGTATGAAGACGGATTCCTGCTTCTGACGCATAAGGGTCTGTTTCGCCTTGACGGAGCGCTGAACAATCGCAGCAGCGCGGGAGAGGTTTATGATAAGCTGTTTGCTACCGAGGATAACGGCGGCATCTATGACCGTCTGCGTCTCTCCCCGGACGGTGATTCTCCGGCTCTGGGCGCCCTGACCGTGACCACCAGGGGCGTTTTTTTCTATAATTTCGGCAATGCGACCATTTATTGCGATGGAGAACCCTGGCTGACGCTTGACAGCGCCATCCCGAGCGACGCAACGGTCGAGATCGCGGAGCACGACGGCAAGATCTATTCGCTCTTCCGCTATACCGCGAAGGACGAGCAGAAGCTGCAGCTCTACTGCGACGATACGCTGCTGGGCAACGTTACCGCAGAGGACTGCGACCGCTTCCTCTGGGACGGAGACACGCTCTGCCTCAGCTCCAACGAGCAGCCGCTGGTTCGCCCTCTGGAGGGGAAGCGCGTGGGAGACGAAAAGCCCTATTGGGGAAGGTTTGACGTCTCCGCGCGCAGCGGTAACTGGTTCTATTACAGAAACGCCATCCACGGCCTTCAGCGCAGTGACGGCGAGACGATCGAATACCTTTCCTGTCCCGCGCTGACCGCTTTCCCGCGGCGCATCCTTCGCCTGCTTATTACCGGCGACACGGAGGGGATCCTTCTGGCGGAGGGCGGCGAGCTGGAGCGCATCACCTTTTCCGTAACCCGCAGCTTCCCCCGCTGCACGCTGGTGCTGACAGGTCGTACGGATCTTATTTCACACGCAATCGAGTCGTTCAATCTTACGGGAAGCGGCGTCTTTATTCAAAGCGAGTACATGGATAGTGACTCGGCTGCACCTGCAAAGGAGCAGTATGACCTGTTTGTTTTCTGGAACTGGTTTGATATGCGCAGAGTCGTGCACAGCGGCGACCTGATGCCGCTTTCGTCGGTCGATCCTGACTTCTGCTCTTCGGAGATCGCCTCCGCCGCTCTGAATCGATGGCTTGACCTGGACGGCGAGCGCTATTGCCTCCCGGTCGACGGCGATCTCTACTACATGGACTGCTGGTGGGCTGAAACGGAGGAAGAAAAGGCTGCTCTGGAAAAGCTGGCGGAGGATCCGACGTTGGAAAACCTTATGGCAATGCAGGGCGTCTCTCTGAAACTTTCTCTTGAGAACTATCTGACCTACTACTGGCCGAGCTACTATGACGCAGAGCAGGATTCCTTCCGTTTCGACAGCGATGAGCTGCGCGCTCTCCTGCAATGGCTTCACGACACCCCGGGGCAGGAGGGACCTCACTCTGCTTATATTTCTGCAAGGGATCCTTTTTACGTCGCCATGGAATATCTGCAAACGAGCATACACAACGTATCCGTATTGAAACCCTCGTTCTGCCTGCGGACGGAAAAGCAGAGCGGGATTGGGCTGATTGCCAAAGCCTTTCTCGGCGTCTCTGCGGCCTGCACCGAGACCGACGCCGTCGCGGTGGTTATAAACTATTTTCTGTCCGGGGAGGACAATACTCTGACCCCGGTCATCCAGCCGGGAAAAACAGAGCAGTATAAGCGCCTGCGCAATGATGCGCTCGAGCAGTATAAGCCAAACCTTACGCATAGTCAGCTCGCGCAATGGGAGGAGATCCTCGATGAATTCGGCGGCTATATGGACACGGATAACGTGACCCCCCATGACTTCTGGCTCGCCAGGCTTGTTACATGGGCTGCCGAGAACTACCTGACCGGTCAGGTTGACCCGGAGACAGAATTGCCCTACACCATCGACGACGCGATTCTGGCAATGGAGAAGGCTGCGCGCGACTACCTGGCAAACGGCAAAAAATGACGGCTTCCCTGCAATAGCAAAATCATAACATTTATAAGCCGCCCGCACCGGGCGGCTTATATTTATTTACAATGTCCCTCTTTATTTCCGGTGCGCGATGGTGTATAATATCCATGACTTTCGGCTTTGGGAGTGGTTTTATGGCATTGTTTGAAAAAAAAGCGGAGCAGGAGACACAAAAGCCCAATAAGCTCTTTGAAGTGTATTCTCTGCTGCACGATCTTGTGTATATTCTCGCAGTAATCACGCTGCTGTTCGTATTTGTTGTGCGCCTCGTTCGGGTGGATGGACCTTCCATGATGCCCACGCTTCAGGACGGCGACTTTCTGGCGCTGCAAAGTAACTTTATCATGGGCGAGTTAAAATACGGCGATATTATCGTCGCACGCAAAACGAGCTTCCGCGACGGAGAGCCGATTGTCAAGCGCGTGATTGCCACGGCCGGGCAGACGGTGGACATCCGTTACGATTCTTTGGGCGTCGCGACCGTGTATGTGGATGGGCAGGCGCTCAACGAGACGTATATCAACGGCGAAATGTATGAGCAGAGCTATTCCTCACTGACCTTCCCGCTGACGGTGGATGAGGGCTGCATCTTCGTCATGGGCGATAACCGGAACCATTCCGCAGACAGCCGCCATATTGACATCGGCCTTATCCGGACCGATCAGGTGCTCGGGAAGGTGCTGTGCGTACTGTTCCCCGGTGCGGGCGAGAGCGGGAAACGCGACTTTTCGCGGATCGGAGGCGTCTCATGAATGACGAACGAATGAGCATCCAGTGGTACCCCGGCCACATGACCAAAACCCGCCGCAATATGGAGCAGGACATTCGCCTTGTGGACGCGGTCTGTGAGCTGGTGGATGCGAGAATCCCCCGTGCAAGCCGCAATCCGGATATTGATTCTCTTTGCGGAACAAAACCGAGGATGATGATCCTCAACCGCATTGACCTTGCCGATCCTGCGGCGACGAATGCCTGGGCGGATTACTTTACAAAGCAAAATATTGCCGTTGTCCGCGCAGACTGCAAAAACCGTCGCGGACTTGAGCGCTTTGTCCCGACTGCGCGGCAGCTTCTAAGCGAGAAGCTACAGCGATATGCGGAAAAGGGCTTTGTCAATAAGCCGATTAAGCTGATGGTCGTCGGCATTCCGAATGTCGGGAAATCGACGTTCATCAATCAGATTGCAGGGCGTAAGAGCGCCAAGGCGGAAAACCGGCCCGGTGTTACGCGCGGCAAACAATGGGTCACGGTCGATCCCGGCCTGCTGCTGCTTGACACGCCCGGTATTCTCTGGCCGAAGTTTGACGATGAACAGGTCGGCCGTCTGCTGGCCTACACGGGAGCCATTAAGGATGATATTCTCGATACCGAAACGCTTGCCTGCCACCTCATCCGGCTGCTTTGGTCGCGCTACCCGGAGGCGCTGCAGGAGCGCTACCGTCTCGATGCCCCGGAGGATGCGGACGGATACGCGCTTTTGACGCAGGCAGGGAGAAATCGGGGCTTTTTGCTTTCACGCGGCGAGATCGACACCGAGCGCATGGCAAAAGTGTTGCTTGAGGAATTCCGCAGCTGTAAGATCGGCCGTTTCACATTGGAAAGCCCGGAAGGAGTAGAAATATGAGATATGAAATGATTCGCGAGATTTTTAATCAGTGCAGCAACAATCAGATGCGCGACGTTTCCGTTGAGGACGTTACGACGGACGATACCGACGCAGTCATCCATTCCTACTGTGTCGGAAAAGAGTTTTCTTTGGAAAAAGACGTCACGCCGGATGGCGTGATCGTCTACAATCTCTACATCAGCGGTCTGCACCAGCGCTTCAGCTTTACGCCGGAGGACGACGAATGATTGAGCTGTGGAAATATGAGCATGAGGCCTATTCCGCGGGCTATGAGATCGTCTGCGGGGTAGACGAGGCCGGGCGCGGCCCTTTAGCCGGGCCGGTCTGCGCCGCAGCGGTTATTCTACCGCGCGATTTACAAATCGAAGGATTAAACGACTCCAAAAAGCTGACCGACACGCGGCGACGCGCTTTGTTTGAAATCATTACGCGTGAAGCGGTCGACTACGGGATTGCGTTTGCCACGGAGCAGGAGATTGACGAGATCAATATTCTCCAGGCAACCTTTCTTGCCATGCGGCGTGCGCTTGAGCAGCTTAAAACGCGCCCCGCGTTGGCGCTGATCGACGGGAACCGTGAGACGGATTTCGGTCTGCCGGTTCGTACCATCATCAAGGGCGACAGCCTCAGCGCAAACATTGCCGCTGCCTCCGTTCTGGCAAAGGTCACGCGGGATGATTATATGATTGAGCTGGATGCGAAGTATCCGCAGTACGGCTTTGCCGTACATAAGGGCTACGGCACACAGAAGCACTATACTGCGTTGCGGGAATTCGGCCCCTGCACGGCACACCGGCGCAGCTTCCTGCGCAAATTCTATGGCGACTGATTTACTCGGCCGCTGGGGCGAAAGCCTCGCGGCGGAATATCTGCGGAAAAAACGTTATACGCCTGTTGCAGCCAACTATCGCTGCCGGATGGGCGAGATCGATCTTATTGTCGAAAATAGAGAGTATCTGGTTTTTGTGGAGGTAAAGCTGCGAAAAAGCGGTGCTTTCGCCTCCGCAATGGAGTATGTTGACCACAAAAAGCAGGAAAAGATCAAGCAAACGGCACTGCTGTTTCTTTCTCAGCATGAGCAGTGCGATAAGCAGCCGCGATTTGATGTTATCGAGATCTATGCCCCGGAGGGGATGCAGACAAGGCGGCCGAAGATCCTGCATTGGGAGGATGCGTTTCAATGAAGCTGTATGTATTTGACGGTCACTGCGACACCGCTGTTTTGCTCTTGCAGCGGAAGCAGTCCATTGCCGGGAACGATTGCCATGTCGATCTGAACAAGGCGCGTGCTTTCGACGGCTATGCGCAGGTGTTTGCCTTTTGCTCGTTGGCGGGCATCAATGTCGGCGCGGAGCCTCAGAAGCTCCTGCTGGAGCTCCCGCTGCGCGAACTGCGAAGCCAGGTTGCAGCGCACGCGGATCGAATTGCTTTCGCACAAGACGGCAAACAGGCGAAGTCCATCGTCGAGCAGGGGAGAACCGCGGCGCTTCTCTCGTTGGAGGGGGCGGAGTTGATCGACTGCGACCCGCAGAAGCTCTTCGCGCTGCGTGACGAAGGCTTTGTCATGACCACGCTGACATGGAACGCGGATAACGCACTTGCCGGCTGGCACAGCTCACAGACCGGCCTGTCCGACCGCGGACGTGCTTTCGTCCGAGCGGCGGAGGAGGCGGGGATCCTGATCGATGTGAGTCATTTATCCGAACGGGCTTTCTGGCAGCTTGCTGAGTATTCGCAAAAGCCGATCCTTGCCAGTCATTCCAACTGCCGTGCCGTTTGGGAGCATACAAGAAATCTGACGGATGACCAGCTGCGCGCTATCGCACAATCCGGCGGGACGGTCGGTTTGAACCTTTATACCGATTTTCTTGGGGAAAATGCGGATTTTGATACGATGCTTCGGCATCTGGAACACGCGATGCGTCTCTGCGGCGAGGACCATGTTGCACTCGGAGGTGATCTCGACGGCTGCGAATCGCTTCCGAAGGGCTTTGCGCACATCGGTTCCTACCGCGACTTTGCGGAATTCCTGCTGTCAAAGGGATATGATGAGGCGTTGATCGATCGTTTATTTTTCTCCAATCTTGCTCGATTACTCGGAGGGACGGGCTGATGGCGCTTTACGCAATCGGCGACCTGCATTTGTCGCTTGGGACAAACAAGCCGATGGACGTTTTCGGCGGCGCGTGGAAGGGATATGTTGACAAGCTGCGCGAGGGCTTGTCCGTGGTCCGTCCGGAGGACACCACCGTCCTGCTCGGCGATCTGAGTTGGGCATTAAGCATTGACGAGGCTGAGTCGGACTTTGCATTTATGGCAGCCATTCCCGGCAGAAAAATCATCGTCAAGGGAAATCACGACTATTGGTGGACAACTGCGGCAAAGTTCTATGCCTTCTGTCAGATACACGGCTTTGACGATATGTTTATCCTGAATAATAACGCCTATGAATATGACGGCTTTGCTCTTTGCGGTACGCGCGGCTGGTTTTATGAAGAAAATGCCGCAGAGGGCAGCCACAATGAGAAGATTTTCAAGCGTGAATTGATACGACTGGAAACCTCGCTCAAAGCGGCAGGGGAGCGCGAAAAGCTCTGCTTTTTGCATTATCCGCCGCGTTACCGAGGCTATGAGTGCCCGGAGATTCTGGCGCTTCTGAAGCGCTACGGTGTTCGCGAATGCTGCTACGGCCATCTGCACGGCGACAGTCACAAGCTGGCCGTTCAGGGCTTGTTCGATGGTGTCCAGTACCGCCTTTGTGCTGCGGATTATACCAATTTCAAACCCGTGCGCCTGAGATAACGCAGTATTGCGTATCGCATACCTGGTGCGGAAAGAGAGAATATCGTGAAAACAAGTGACTTTTATTATGAGCTTCCGCAGGAGCTCATTGCGCAAACACCGCTGCAAAAACGCGACGCCTCGCGGCTGATGGTTCTGGATCGCCAAAGCGGTGCTATCGAGCATCGGGTATTTTCGGATTTAAAGGAGTTTCTCCGTCCGGGAGATTGCTTGGTGATGAATGATTCACGGGTGCTCCCCGCACGTCTGCTGGGACACCGATTGCCGGGCGGCGGTGCTGCGGAGGTACTGCTGCTTCAGGATAAGGGCGACGGTGTGTGGGAGTGCCTTGTCAAGCCCGGCCGTCATCTCCGCGAGGGCGCTCAGATCACCTTTGGTGACGGTGCGTTGACCGCAACGGTGCAAACCGTACTGGAAACCGGAAACAGACTGGTAAAATTCCACTATGAAGGTATCTTCCTTGAGGTGCTTGAGCGGCTCGGCAAAATGCCGCTTCCTCCCTACATCAAGGAAGAGCTTGCCGACGGAGAGCGTTATCAGACGGTCTATTCCCGCATTACCGGCTCGGCGGCTGCGCCGACGGCGGGGCTGCATTTTACAAAGGAGCTTCTTTCGCAGCTTGAGACAGCCGGTGTCCGACTCGCCTATGTGACGCTTCATGTTGGCCTCGGAACCTTCCGTCCTGTCAAAGTTGACGATGTGACGCAGCATCATATGCACTCTGAGTTTTGTATGCTCAGTGCGGAAACCGCCCGGGCGCTGAATGAAACACGTCAAAACGGCGGGAGAATTATCTGTGTCGGCACAACCTCGTGCCGTACGCTGGAATCGCTGGTTCAGCCGGACGGTTCATTTGCCGAAACCTCCGCATGGACGGATATCTTCATTTACCCCGGCTACCGATTCCGCGCAATGGACGGCTTGATTACCAACTTCCACTTGCCGGAAAGCACGCTGATCATGCTTGTTTCCGCTTTTGCGGGTTATGAGCACGTCATGAACGCTTACAATGTGGCTGTACAGGAACGGTATCGTTTCTTCAGCTTCGGCGATGCAATGCTTATCCTCGGCAGGATGGATGAATAGAAAAAATAGAGCCGAAAGCCCTTGCAAATGAAGTGACCCCAAAAAGTTAGACAATATTTTGAAGCAAAAATTGTTCAAGCAACCGAAAGGGCTTGCTGTCTGTGA